>CACAXS010000012.1 GCA_902536545.1 uncultured Prochlorococcus sp.
GTGCCTTTGATCTTTATAAAAAATCTAAAGAAGCTGGTGGAAGCCCAGAGATTATTATTGGGAATGCTACACATTTAAATTGGTGGGAGGGATCACAAGAATCTTTATTAAAATTTTTTGATAAACATTTAAGATCAGATGAAAAATTTAATTCTAAGAATTTTAAAGACGAGAAAAAAATATGGAATATTTCATTAAATAAATGGGAAGAATTAGATAATAAATTTCACCCTGAATTTATTTTTGGGCTCAAAAGCGATGGCAAAGCAAATGTAAAGGTTGAAGATGGAAGTCTGACCATAAGTTCAAAAGGATCAGGATGGTTCACAATTGTTAATGACCCATGGAGACCTACTCCATCTGACGGTGGTCATCTAGGTCCAAATCCAGGAAAGTTTAATAGAAGTATTATTGATAAACGCCTTGATGTAGGTGTTTTTCAAACCAATTCTTTTGAAGAAGATCAATATTTAAGAGGAGTTCCCACATTAGAAATCCAAGTAAAAAGTGATCAGCCCAATTTCGATATCTGCCTTGCTTTATCTCTAATTGAAGAAGGTAATGAAAAGGTGAATCAATTTTCAACAGGATTCTTAAGGGTTAAAAACTCCAAGATAAGTGAAGAATGCATTTATCAAATAACAATGCAGCCAACAAATATTTGTTTGATTAAAGATAGCAAGCTTCGCTTATCTATATCTGCAGCAGCTTATCCCGCTATTGGAGTTAATCCAGGATTTGAGGAGGGAAATGTTGGACCCCCTTCATCAAATCATAGAGTTATTACTCTAAGTTTTAGCCTTAATAGAACATTTATGAAAATGACCCCTTTTTTTCATAAATAATTATTTTTTTGGTTAATCATTTGATAATATAAACCCTTAATATCTACCAGTCATGATCGAGACAATTCAAGCAGACTGGATTAAATCAGAAGCTATCAACCTAGAAAATTGTTGCAATGATAATCCATCAAAAATATTAGGTCCTCATTTTTATGGAGAACAATGGGTTGTAAGGGTATGGATGCCTGAAGCAGACGAAGTTAAAATAAATTTTAAAAACAATACCTATATGGCGGAAAGGATAAACCATAAATGGCTTTTTGAAGCTATCCTGCCCGAAAATCCAAATCATAATTACGAAATAAATATTTCCCGAGGAGGGATCATACATACACAACATGACCCTTGGTCATATAGAAAAGAGTGGATGGGAGAAGTTGACAGACATCTTTTTGCAGAAGGCAATCATCATCATATTTGGGAAAAAATGGGAGCACATCTAATTGAAGAAAAGAATCAAAAAGGAGTTATGTTTTGCATTTGGGCTCCAAATGCAAAATCAATCTCGATAATTGGAGATATAAATTCTTGGGATGGAAGGCATCATCCAATGCAAAAAAGATTAGGAGGAATTTGGGAACTATTCATGCCAACAATGCAAGCGGGTGACACATATAAATACGAAATAAGAACACAACAGGGTCACATTTATGAGAAAGCTGATCCATATGGTTTCCTTCATGAAATCAGACCTCAAAATGGTTCAATAGTTTCAAAATTGAAAAACTTTAATTGGAATGATAGTTCTTGGATTTCAAATAGAGATTCTTCTAGTCAAATTAACAAGCCAATCTCAGTTTATGAGATGCATTTAGGAAGTTGGCTCCATGAATCAACAGATAATAAATATCTTGAGGACAATGGTGAACCAAGAGACCCAGTGCCTGCAGCCGATTTAAAACCTGGAACAAGATTATTAACTTACCCAGAATTAACCGAGAAACTCATCCCTTACGTAAAAAAGAGAGGATTCACTCATATTGAACTAATGCCAATATCTGAACATCCTTTCGATGGTTCATGGGGGTACCAAGTTACAGGCTGGTATGCACCAACAAGTAGATTTGGCACCCCAAATGAATTTAGAGAGTTTGTAAATAAATGTCATGAAGAGGGCATAGGTGTAATTCTTGATTGGGTGCCTGGTCATTTTCCAAAAGATAAGCATGGTTTAGCATTTTTTGATGGTTGTCATCTTTATGAACATGGAGATTCACGCATAGGTGAACACAAAGAATGGGGGACCCTAATATTTAATTACAGCAGAAACGAAGTAAGAAATTTCTTAGTAGCCAACCTCGTTTATTGGTTTGAAGAGTTTCATATTGATGGCATAAGAGTAGATGCTGTAGCTTCAATGCTTTACAGAGATTATCTACGTCCAGATGGAGAATGGATACCCAATGAAAATGGTGGGAATGAAAATATAGAAGCCGTTAAATTTCTTCAACAGGCTAATCATGTACTCTTCCAACATTTCCCAGGTGCACTTTCTATCGCTGAAGAATCAACAACTTGGCCAATGGTAACCAAACCAACTGATACGGGAGGGTTAGGGTTTAATTTAAAATGGAATATGGGATGGATGCACGATATGCTTGATTATTTTGAAATAGATCCTTGGTTTAGGCAATTCCATCAAAATAGTGTAACTTTCTCAATTACATACAACTATACAGAGAACTTTATGCTTGCACTTAGTCATGATGAAGTTGTCCATGGGAAAAGTCATCTTTTGCATAAAATGCCTGGCGATGACTGGAAGAAATATGCAAATACTCGAGCATTACTAACTTATATGTGGACCCACCCTGGTAAAAAAACGATCTTTATGGGAATGGAATTTGGGCAAAGACAAGAATGGAATGTTTGGGATGATCTTCAATGGGAGTTACTAGAATTTGAGCCTCATAAAGGTATCAGAAACTTGATTGATGACCTAAACGTTCTTTATAAAAATGAACCTGCATTATGGAAAAATGACTTTGAACCTTATGGATTCCAATGGATTGATTGTAATGACAAATCTAATTCGGTTATAAGTTTTATGAGAAGAGAAAACGATACCAATGAGTGGCTTGTTGTAGTTGCTAACTTTACACCTAATACTCATGGGTCATACAAAGTAGGTGTTCCTGTGGAAGGATTCTATAAAGAAATATTTAATTCAGATAGCTCTAGATATGGGGGCAGTAACAAAGGAAATATGGGAGGTAAAGAAACTATAAAATACAATATTCATGATTATCAAAATGCTCTAGAACTTGCTTTGCCCCCATTAAGCGTGAGTATCTTCAAACATCAATCAAAAAAATAAGAAGGCTCATTTAACTTAGTGCTTCATATAAATGTTCATATAATGCTTTTGCTCTGCTTTACATTGTAAGATTTTTAAGTTGGATTTTAATTTTTTAAGAATATCGAATTGAAAAATGGGTCAAGATTTACCACTACTACTTTCTGCCGCTTTGGGTAAAAAAGTAAATAGGCCTCCAGTATGGATGATGAGGCAAGCAGGAAGATATATGAAAATCTATAGAGATTTAAGGGAGCGTTACCCAAGTTTTAGAGAGAGGTCTGAAAATCCAGAACTATCATATGAGATTTCAATGCAGCCTTTTCATGCTTTCAAACCAGATGGTGTGATCCTTTTTTCAGATATTCTCACACCTCTTCCAGGTATGGGCATAAATTTTGAAATAATAGAAAGTAAAGGTCCAATTATTGAGGACCCAATAAGAACTCTTAACCAGGTAGAAAATTTAAAAGAATTAAATTCAAGTGAGAGTTTAAGTTTTGTTGGGCGAGTTCTTACTTCACTAAAAAAAGATGTGAATAATGAGGCAACAGTTTTAGGTTTTGTTGGCGCACCTTGGACTCTTGCTGCATATGTAGTTGAAGGTAAAAGCAGTAAAAATTATTCTTTAATAAAATCAATGGCTTTTAATGAACCAGATTTACTTCATAAACTTCTTGATCATTTTGCAAAATCTATTGGTGAATATCTTAAATATCAAATAAAATCTGGAGCGCAAGTAGTACAAATTTTTGATTCATGGGCAGGCCAACTAAGCCCACAAGATTATGATATCTTTGCTGGGCCTTATCAAAAAAAAGTTGTTGAAATTGTAAAAGCGGAACACCCTAAAACACCAATAATTCTTTACATTTCAGGAAGTGCTGGTGTTTTAGAAAGAATGGCAAAAACTGGAGTAGATATAATCTCATTAGACTGGACAGTAGATATTGAAGAGGCTTGTAAAAGAATCCCCAAGGGGATAGGAATTCAAGGTAATGTTGACCCTGGCATTTTATTCGGAAATAAAGAATCAATAAAAGAAAGGATAGATAATACTTTCAATAAAATTAAAGACAGGAAATATATTCTTAATTTGGGTCATGGGATTTTACCAGGGACCCCAGAAGAAAATGCTCAAACATTTTTTGAACATGGGAAAAAACTCACTTACTAGTCAAAGTCTTGGCATATAAAAACTTATTAATAACAGGCGCGAATGGATGTGTTGGCCAATATTTAGTTGATTGGTTTTTGAAAAACACAAAATTCAGGCTTTATCTCATGGTAAGAGAAAGCAGTAAGTTGCCAATTTCTGTTCAAGAAAATAAAAAAGTCAAGTTAATGGTGTGCGATATCAGGGAATCAAATAAGTATAAAAAGGAAATTAGTCAAATTAATTACCTAATACATACTGCTACAGCTTGGGGAGATCCAAAAAGAGCCTATGAAGTAAATATTAAAGCTTTTGAAGAATTACTAGAAATGCTTGATATTGAAAAGTTAGAAAAGATTATTTATTTTTCAACAGCTAGTATTCTTGATACACAAACAGAATTAATGAGAGAATCATTGATTTATGGAACGGAGTACATTCAAACAAAATATGAATGTTTCCAGAGACTTAGAGAAAGCTCATTTGCAGAAAAAACATTCGCTGTTTTCCCCACCTTGGTTTTCGGAGGGAATCTTGGAAAAAAAAGTAAATATCCTGTGAGTTATCTAACTAGTGGATTGAAAGAAATTGGGAAATGGCTTTGGTTAGCAAGATTTTTAAAACTCGATTCTAAATTTCACTTTATACACGCAAATGATATCGCCCAGATTTGCGGGTTTCTAATTAAAAATCATAAAAAAGAGCAATACAAAGGCTTTAGAAAATTTGTACTAGGTCAGAAATTCATTTCAATTGATGATGCCGTAATTATACTTTTAAAAAGACAAAAAATTAGGAGATTTTTTGCGATACCGCTTACAAAAAAAATTCTAAAAATATTATTAAGAATTCTCCCCATCCAAACTACTCCTTGGGATAGCTTCAGTATCAAAAAATATGACTTTTATCATGTCCCCATCACTAATCCTGAGACTTTCAAACTTAAAAGTTATGCCAAGTCACTTAATGATATTTTAAGGTTATCAAAGTTACCAAGCTGTAATAACAATTAAAATTCTCGCAGTTAGGTTACCAAAGCCTTGTAATATATATAGATAAGAAATTTTTAATTATGTTACGTTCAATCTTTGCAGGGTTATTTGCAATAGTTTTAACTCTAGGTCTAGGTATTTCTTCAGTTTCAGCTAAGACTGTAGAAGTAAAACTTGGAACAGATGCTGGAATGCTTGCATTTGAACCAAGTACAGTAACCATTAGTGCAGGTGATACAGTTAAATTCGTCAATAATAAACTTGCCCCTCACAATGCTGTTTTTGATGGGCATGAGGAATTAAGTCATGCAGACCTAGCTTTTGCTCCAGGAGAGTATTGGGAAGAAACATTTGATACTGCTGGAACCTATGATTACTATTGCGAGCCACACAGAGGCGCTGGAATGGTAGGCAAAGTTATTGTTGAATGAATCTTCTAAATAGTTAAAGAGCCTTTTTGACTTAATATTTTTTGCGGTCATACCTAAATTTTCACTGATGAAAACAGTTCCAAGCGAATTTTCAAATTCTGCTTTGAACTGTTTTATTTTTGCCAAAGAAATTGCTTTTAAAAATTATCAACAAAACGTGGACTCGGATAATTTATTATTAGCTCTTATAAAAGAGGACAATTTTGCAAAAAAGATCTTAAAAAAAAATAATGTAAATCTAAAAGATCTTGAGAGGAAAATAATTTCTTCATTAAATGTGAAGGCAAAAATGAAAAATAAACAAGAAAATTTATATATTGGTGATACTCTTCACAAAATATTTTTGAGGGCGAATGATATTAAAAATACTTTAAATGATGTAGTGATATCAACAGAACACTTAGTTTACGGTTTCACTTATGATGACAAATATGGATTTCAAATTTTAAATCAAAAAGGTATTCCAGAATTTCTTGAAATTATAAAGAAAATGAAGTCAGATCCTGCAGTAAAAAATGAATTTAATAGTTCTAATGAGTCTTTGGAAAAATATGGTATTGATCTAACTCAATCTGCAAGAGATGGGATTTTAGATCCAGTTATTGGTAGGGATGAAGAGATTAGAAGAACAATTCAAATATTGAGTAGAAGAACAAAAAATAATCCGGTTCTTATTGGAGAACCTGGGGTTGGCAAAACAGCCATTGTAGAAGGGTTAGCTCAAAGAATTATTAATGGCGATGTACCTTCCGCGCTACAAGATAGGAAACTAATGTCATTAGATATGGGTTCACTTTTAGCTGGAGCAAAATATCGTGGAGAATTTGAAGAAAGAATAAAAAATATTCTAAAGAAAGTGAAAGAATCAGACGGTAAGATTATTCTTTTTATTGATGAAATTCACACGGTGGTTGGTGCAGGCGCTAGTGGAGGTTCTTTAGATGCAAGCAACCTATTAAAACCAATGCTTGCAAGAGGAGAACTTAGATGTATTGGTGCTACAACTATTAATGAACATAAACAAAATATAGAAAAAGATCCTGCTTTAGAACGAAGATTTCAAAAGATAAAAGTTGATGCTCCTTCAATAGATGATACTGTATCAATTTTAAGAGGATTGAGAGAAAGATACGAAGTTCATCATAGTGTGAGGATTTCTGATAATGCTTTAGTTGCCGCTGCAACCCTTAGCGAAAGATATATTAACGATAGATTTCTTCCTGACAAAGCAATTGATCTAATCGATGAAGCAGCCTCAAGATTAAATATGATCATAACTTCCAAACCTGAAGAAATTGATGAAATTGATCGAAAAGTTCTGCAGTTTGAGATGGAAAAATTATCTTTAAAAAGAGAAACAGATGATTTTTCAATAGAAAGATTAAAAAAAATCAATAATGAACTTATATCCCTTAAAGATAAACAGGCAGAATTAAGCGCTCAATGGAAAAAAGAAAAAGATGAAATTGATGAGATTAGCACCATAAAAGAAGAAATTGAATCTGTTCAATTGCAAATAGATCAAGCCAAAAGGAGTTTTGACCTCAACAAAGCAGCAGAATTAGAATTTGGAACCTTAAATTCTTTGCAAAAAAAATTGAAAGAAAAAAGTAAGTCCCTAGTAAATTCCCAAAAAAATGGAGATGCAAGTCTTTTAAGACAAGAGGTAACATTTGATGATATTGCAGAAGTTGTCTCAAAGTGGACCTCTATTCCAGTACAGAACTTAAACCAGTCAGAAAAAGATAAACTTTTAAGCCTCGAGTCAATCCTTAAAGAAAAAATTATTGGTCAAGATAGTGCAATTAGAGCAGTTGCAGATTCCATTAAGAGATCAAGAACTGGTCTAAATGATCCAAGCAAGCCATTGGCGAGTTTCCTCTTTTTAGGTCCAACTGGTGTTGGGAAAACAGAGCTTAGTAAAGTAACAGCCAAAATTATATTCGATTCAAATTCTTCAATTACAAGACTGGATATGTCTGAATATATGGAAAAGCATTCAGTGAGCAAAATTATAGGAGCGCCTCCCGGATATTTAGGTTTCGAATCAGGCGGTCAACTAACTGAAACTGTACGCAAAAATCCCTATTCATTGATACTTCTTGATGAAATAGAAAAAGCTCACAAAGATATTTTAGATATTCTCTTACAGGTTCTTGATGATGGAATCATTACTGATGGTCAAGGTCGTACAATCAATTTCAAAAATTCAATCATTGTTCTCACGAGTAATTTAGGAAGTCAATCAATAAATGATTTATCAGTTAGAAAAGAAGATACAAATGAAATTAAAAAAGTTGTAGATAATGAAATTAAAAAATTTTTCAAGCCTGAATTTCTAAATCGACTTGATGAAATAGTTATTTTTAATAATTTAGAATTAAATGATATAAAAGAAATTGCAAAAATCCAGCTTCAACATTTAGAAAAAAGACTCAACAAAAAAAACTTAAAATTCAAAATTACTGATGAGGCAATTAACAAACTTGTCGAAAATAGTTTCAATCATGCCTATGGTGCAAGGCCTTTAAAAAGAATTATTCAAAAACAAATTGAGACAAAAATTTCAAATAATATATTGAATAATCATTATCTTAATAAAGACGAGATTAATATTTATCTAGTTGATGGAGAGATAATTGCTGATTAAAGATCTAAATTAAAAAATCCTATATGACTTTAAATTTAAAAACTTTAATCTAAGATTTGAACCAATCAGGAATTTCCTCATAACTAGCTTTATTTGATTTATTTTCTTTTGATTCTGTTTTCCAGCAACATGTTCTGCCCTTATCCTTATCCTGTAAGAATTCATTAGCCCATCTCCAAATTAATCTAGAGGTGAACTCCATTCCCACATTATCCATAATTCTCAGATCTAAAGCATCTAAGTCATGTAATGTTTCCCAGTAATTCAGCAAAGGATCATCTTTGTTTATTAAAAAAGTATGGTCAAATTGCTCCTTTAGTCTATTTTCAAGGGGCTTTAGACTTGAAAAATCTACAACAAAACCATTTAGGTCTAATTTTTTTGCAGTGAACCAAAAGGTGAATGATCTTGAATATCCATGCACAAATCTGCAGTGGCCTTCATGGCGCCATTGCCTATGTGAACAGGGAAAATCCTCGTAACTTTTGCTGCATGAAAATTTCATAGAATGAATATACATCAATTAACTGTTAGGATAATTTTTAATAAAACATATTGAGTAGGATTTAACACGAGGAACATAATGACTTATTCAACTAATTTTTCGATAGAGGATCTATGCTTTGATAATTATGGATTAATCCCTGCAATAGCACAAGATTGGCTTGACGGATCAATTCTTATGCTTGCCTGGATGAACAAAGAATCTTTGATAATGACACTAGAAACCAAAAACGTTCATTATTGGAGTAGATCAAGATCCGAAATTTGGAGAAAAGGAGCTACAAGTGGAAGTACCCAAATACTTAAGGAATTAAGATTCGACTGCGATAATGATGCACTAATCCTTTTGATTGAGCAAAATGGTTCAGGAGCATGTCACACTGGTGAAAAAAGTTGTTTTTTCAACGAAATCCAAATAAATCAAAGTGATAAAAAAGAGAAAAAAACAACTCCCTTCTCAAATATTTGCTCTGAATTATTCAATACAATTAACGAAAGATCAACAAATCCATTAGAAAAAAGTTACACAAATCATTTATTAACAAAAGGCAGTAATACTATTTTGAAAAAAATAGGAGAGGAATCTGCAGAATTTATAATGGCTTGCAAAGATAATGATAAAAATTCAATCTCAAATGAAGCTGCTGATTTAATTTATCATCTGCAAGTAGCCCTTATGAATAAAGGCGTTAAGTGGAGAGATGTACTTTCTGTTCTAGAATCAAGAAGAAAAATTAAATAATTAAAATTTATAATTTATTACTTTTTTTTACCTAAAAATTTTAAAAAATAATGTTAATTAACTAATTAATAATTATTAATTAATTATTAATTAATTATTACATGTATGGTTTATTACTGAATTAACTATAAGTTGTATATATCCAACAATG
Organism: uncultured Prochlorococcus sp.; assembly: GCA_902536545.1. Lineage (GTDB taxonomy): Bacteria > Cyanobacteriota > Cyanobacteriia > PCC-6307 > Cyanobiaceae > Prochlorococcus_A. Next base: position 9,768 of record CACAXS010000012.1, read on the forward strand.
AGGTAAATCGTGAGTTCATTAAGCGATTTTCTTGGTGAAATAGGTCGTCATCAACTTTTGACTCCCGAGAGAGAACTCACAATGGGCAGAAAAGTCCAAGAAATGGTTGTACTTGTAAATAGATGTCAAGAGGCAGGAGGGAAAGGCCCCGCTTGTGAATATTCCGAAGCTGAGAGAAAAAAGATAAAAATTGGTGAAAAAGCTAAAAACGAGATGATAACAGCAAACCTAAGATTAGTTGTTAATCTTGCCAAGAGATACCAAGGTAAAGGATTAGAATTACTCGACTTAATTCAGGAGGGGACATTGGGTCTTACAAGGGCCGTAGAAAAATATGATCCGTCTAGAGGACATAGATTTTCAACCTATGCTTATTGGTGGATTAGGCAAGGTTTAAATAGAGCATTGTCAACTCAAAGTAGAACTATAAGGATCCCTGTTAACATTAATGAAAAACTTACAAAACTAAGATCAGCAAAATCAAAGCTTATGCAACTTAAGGGTATTCCACCCACTAGTGATGAGCTAGCTGAAGAAATGAAAATAACCAAAGAGGAAATTGACGAACTCCTTTCTTGTGAATTGAGAAGCATCACTGTTAGTCTCCAAGGTACTGTTAAATCAAAATCAGATCCTTCTGAGTTAGTTGATATTCTTCCAAGTGATCAAACTCCTCCAATGGAATTAGCCGAATTAGCCGAAAGGACAGCCTCGGCTTGGAAGTTATTAGATAAAGCAAATTTAACTGAGAAAGAAAGAAAGATAGTAAGCCTAAGATTTGGTTTAGACGGCTCAAATGAATGGAGAACTTTAGCTGAAGTTGCAAGACATATGAGTTGCAGCAGGGAATATTGCCGACAAGTTGTTCAACGTGCTTTAAGAAAACTTAGAAAAGCAGGAATTCAGAATGGATTAGTTGATAGTATTAGCTAAAAATTCCATTAAAAATATTTAAATTTCATTTATAAGGATGAAAGAGAATTACAAAACCCAAGAAAAAATCTATGATGCTGAAGTTTTAGAGAGTTCAACATTCGATGAAAATATCATTATCAAGATTCTTATTAAAGCAGGAAGAACAATTGCCAAGCCTGCCTTAGAAGTTTTGGAGATGGCTTTAGATCCTTATACTCCAGCACAAGTAAGAGTTTCATTATTGGCTGCTCTAGCATATTTGATTATGCCATTTGATCTTTTCCCTGACTTTATGCCTTTAGTTGGTTTTAGTGATGATTTTGTAGCTCTCACAGCAGTACTCAGTATATGGAGCAAATACATGACTCCTTCAATAAGATCAAGAGCAGAGAATAAACTTAATAAGTTATTTCCTTTTTATTGAATGAGTAAATTATCTATGCAGGAAGAAAAAGAACTCGTCTCCTTCATTAAAAATTGGTTAAAATCGCATGGATTTACCCAAAAAGACTTAGCAAATGAATTAAATATTAAATCGAGCAGAACCTCCGAGATTATTCTCAAAATTAAAGAATTATATAAAAAAGGCGGCATGTTCAATATCGCAAAAAATCTTATAAAGATTGAGCAAAAATGGTTAAAAAATATCAAGAACGATTATCCAGAAACAAAAAAAACATCACCATATAATCAATTAGACATCGACTCATTAGTAAACCAGATAAATCAAGATACTAGTAAATAAATATTATTTAAAATATTAAATTTTTAATTAAAAATGATATAACCTCTTAAAACTAACCTTTAAATAAATATCGTTTTAACTTATAAATATGATAAATAAATAAATTAATAAATCCAAGATATTATATATTTTCATTTAAATTAATTCTTTTTCGTAAAATAGTTAATAATTACAAAATTTTTTCGTAAAGCATATTTAAAATGCCTTAATCCAGGGGTAAATATCATAATTAATCCATATACCTTTTTCCCAATATATATCCTCCTCAATAAGATCTTTCAACTCTTTTACATCATTAGCGTTAAAAATTCCAAACAAATATTTGGTACATTTAGTTGGCCCTAATGTAACTAGAATATCGCGATCTTTTAATTTTTTAAGTCTATTAAGATGTTGTTCACGAAATGGTTTCCTTTTTAAAATTGCATCTTCACAGTACCTTCCAAAAACTACAAACTTTTCCATTTTAAAATATAAATAATAGAATAAATATATACTAGATAATTGCATATATTACATGCAAATTGCTATGTTATTTAATACAACTTTCTTTTAATTAATTATGCTAACTGGTAGCGATCTCCTTGCAAAAGTTAAAGAACTTGGTGATGTTAGCAAATCTGACCTAGTTCGCGCCTGTGGATATGTTTCCACTAAGAAAAACGGAGGTGAGCGCTTAAACTTTACCGCATTTTATGAAGCACTTTTAGAAGCGAAAGGGGTTAATCTTGGTGATTCTGGAGTTGCAGGTATTGGAAAAGGTGGAAGAAAACTTAGTTATATAGCTACAGTGCAAGGCAATGGAAATCTTTTAATTGGTAAAGCATATACAGCACTTCTTGATTTAAAGGCAGGTGATGAATTCGAAATTAAGCTTGGAAGAAAACAAATCAGATTATTACCTACAGAAGAATCCTAAAGACAACAAAAATAAATAAATATATCATTTTTAATTTACTTTCTATAATTGATTCTTTTAATAAATAAATTAACTTTATATTTATTTTTTTTGATCAGCAGCTAAACGCATTTCTTTACAAAATTCACCAACATGACCGACAACATCTTTTTCACTTGAACTAGAAATTCGTTTTACAAATGCACTCCCAATAATTACTCCATCTGCTCCCCACTCACGAACTTTATTAACATGTTCAGGAGTGGATATTCCAAAACCAACAGCAATTGGATTGCTATTTATATCTTTTAATTTAGCAATAAGATTTTCTACTCTATTTTCCATTTTATTTCTTTCACCAGTTACACCTGTAACACTTACTAAATAAGTAAAGCCTTTTGTATGATTTGATATTTGTTTCATTCTTTCAAAAGGAGTAGTTGGAGCTACCAATAAAATTAAGTCCATAGAATGATTACTAACTATTTTAGAAAATTTATAAGCTTCCTCTAAAGGGAGATCAGGAACTATTAGACCAGAAACTCCAGCATTAGATGCCATCTCACAAAACTTTTCAAAGCCAAAGCATAGTAATGGATTTAAGTAAGAAAAAAGGATGATGGGAATATTTAATTTACCTTTTAAAGACTCTAAAAGTTTAATTACTTTTCTTAGGCTAGTACCTGACTTTAAGGCACGAGAGGCCGCCAATTGAATAACAGGTCCGTCTGCAAGTGGATCACTGTAAGGGATACCTAATTCAATAAGGTCAGCTCCATTTTCTTGTAACTTTAATAAGATCTCAGAGGTTATATCAATGTTGGGATCCCCAGCCATTATAAAAGGCATCAAAGCTAATTTTTTATTATTTTTTAAGTCACAAAACATCTCATCTACCTTAGATAAAAATTGATTTTTAATAATTTGAATTTTGTTATCTTTCATGATTTTTAGGTATTTTTCTATGAAAAAATTATGGATTTTTCTCTAAATCTTCCATTAGTTTTTGCTGCTCTTCCTTTGACAATGAGTTGAATTTGGTTTCTAGTTTATCATTAACAACTTTTTCATACTCTTTTCTATAACGCTTCCTTTGTTCCATAAAAGTCATTTTTCCATTTACAACTCTATAAACATAAGATGTTACCCAAGTGATAACAATCAAAATCAAGATACAACTTGAGAGAATAGTGGCTGGAAAATTGTCGATACCAATTTGCGGTGCTAATTTAAAACTAATTAATCCTATTAATGAAATAAATAAACCAATTTGTACAACTTTACCTTTAGTCAATTATTTACCCTTTACCACTTCCTTTTAGTCTAAGATTTAAAAATGGAGAAAATAAAATTAAACCTGGAAAGAAAAGAAATACAAGGCCATAAATTCCTAATCTTTCAAATTTGCCCATAATATTCCACCTATTATTCATCCAGTAAAATAGTAATAATGGAATAACCAATAAATAGGTAGAAATAATTCCAATATAAGCAATTAATGTAGCGAATGAATTGTTGAAAAAACTTTCCATTTTAATTTATGGTTGCTTAGTTAAAACATAACAACTATTGGAAGTTATCGTCAGAACTAAAATTAAATAATTAAACAATGGGAGTGGGGGGACTTGAACCCCCACGAGCTAAATCGCTCGACGGATTTTAAGTCCGGCGCGTCTACCAATTCCGCCACACTCCCATAAGGAATTTGCGCTTTCTAATCGTAGCCGAAAGTATTCCTTTTATCCAAAAAATATCCCAATATTTACACTTTTAAGGATCTAATTGACACGCTAAATATTATTTAATTGGTATTTATTTTAAAAACGTATATAATTTCAAAAAATTCAAACTATGTTGAAATTAAATTACTTTAGAAAAATCTCTATTGCATTAATTATTGGTTGTGGAATTCCTATCGTTGCCAATGCAGGAGTGGAATCAGAAATTCATAAAATGTGTTCATCTGTTATGGACTACAAGGGTTGCGTAGAAATTAATTCAAAAAAATCATCTTTACCAAAATGTAATTTTTTAAATAAGAAAAGAGCTTGCTATGGTGAAAAAACTTTTGAAAATGCTGATAATCCTAAAAAGGAGGATGTTTATGTTGGTGAATTTTTAAATGATAAGTTTCATGGTAAAGGTAAATATACATTTGCTGATGGGACTATATACAAAGGTCAGTTTTCAGAAAATTATTTCCAGGGTAAAGGTACTTTGATTTGGGGTGCAGGAGAATGGGAAGGTGACAAATATGTTGGTGATTTTTTCAAAGATGAAAGAACAGGCAAGGGTATTTATACTTCTCCAAATGGTGATAGATACGTTGGTGAATTTTTAAATGGTGAAAGTCACGGGCAAGGTACTCAAACCTGGGGTTCCGGAGAATGGAAAGGTGACAAATATGTTGGAGATTGGGTAGATGGCAAGCGGACAGGCAAGGGTACTTATACTTGGGCAAATGGTGATAGATACGTTGGTGAATTTTTAAATGGTGAAAGTCACGGGCAAGGTAAATATACTTGGGAAGATGGCGATAGTTGGAACGGGATATGGGCAAATGGTGAACAAGTAAAGAAAAATAGAATATAAAGAATTTTATACTCTTTTATTAAGCGCTATATATAAGTTGGATATTTATCCCAATATGGATAGGTTATACATCAAGTAAGGGGATTGAGTTTTACCTCAATCCCTAAAAGTACTGCACGCTAGTGTATTTAATTATCGGTTATATTTTAAGTACGGCGCGTCTACCAATTCCGCCACACTCCCAAGGGGATTTGCGCTATTTAATGGTAGCCGAAAGAAACCCGTTTAACCAAGAAAAATTGGAATATTTACACTTTTATTTGTCAGATTAAATCTAATTTTTTAATTTACTATCCCTTCTACTTGCCATTTTAAAGTTTCACCTGCATGAAATGGTTTTATTTGTTCGACAATATTTTTTTCATCAACAACATCAATAAATTCTCTAATTTTATTGGGTCTTGACACTAATTTTAATTTTTCTTTATTTGGGGACAAATTATAAAAATAAGGGCCATTCAAACTTGCAAACTTTTCAAAATTATCTAGAGCATCCTCCTCTTCGAATACCGTTAAATAGCTTTCTATTGCTACTGGCGAATTAAAAATACCTGCACATCCACAAAAAGCCTTCCACTTCCTAATATGAGGAGCAGAGTCAGTTCCCAAGAAAAAACATTTTTTCCCACTTGTTGCAGCTTTCCTTAAAGCTAGTCTATTATTTTCCCTCTTAGCAACTGGTAAGCAGTAAAAATCACTATTTAAGCCTCCAAAAAACATTGCATTTCTATTTATGTGCAAATGATGCGGAGTGATAGTAGCTCCAATATTATTTTCTTGAACAAAATTCACTGCATAAGAGGTGGTTATATGTTCTAAAACAATTTTTAATTTTGGAAATCTTTTAGTTATTTGAGAGAGTTCTTTATCTATAAATACTTCTTCTCTATCGAATACATCTACTTCAGAATCAGTGACTTCACCATGAATTAAGAGAGGCATTCCAAAATCTTGCATTAATTCAAAAATCTTATAAAGATTTTCTATTTTCCTAACTCCATGACTGGAATTTGTTGTGGCATTAGCAGGATATAATTTTGCCGCGAAAAAGACATTATTTTTAAAACCATTTATTAGTTCCCCTTTATCAGTTTCATCTGTAAGATAAATTGTCATTAGTGGTTCAAACTTAGAACTTTCTGGTAAAGCTTCAATAATAGATTTCTTATAAGAAATAGCTCTATTTATTGTTGTTATGGGACTTTTAGTATTTGGCATTACAATGGCTCTTCCAAAATATTCTGAAGTAAAATGAATAATATTTTTTAATACAAGACTCTCTCTTAAATGTAAATGCCAATCATCAGGTTTTATTATGGTTAAAGTCTTCAAAATTTTTTCTATTTAATCAATTTTAACAGCAAATCAAAATTGACAATAAATTATAGATATTCGAGGATAGTTATTAACCAATTATGAAAATTTTTATTATCTAAATAAAAAACTAAATATGAGTGATTTTTTATTTCCAATAATAGAAATAGTTTTAGGCATATTTCTACTTTTTGCTGGAGGAGAGTCCTTTATTCAAGGTGCCATATCTTTATCTTTAATTTTAGGAATACCTCAAATAGTAATTGGATTAACCGTTGTTTCACTTGGAACAAGCTCTCCTGAGTTATTGGTAAGTTTAAGTTCAATCTTAAAAGGCAGTGATTCGCTAGCGGCAAGCAATGTAATTGGAAGCAATATTTTTAATGTTCTTGTTGTTTTGGGTATAAGCTCATTGATAACCCCTCTCAAGGTAAAAAGCAGAATAGTCAGAAGAGATGTGCCTCTTTTAATGGCAATTTCTTGTGCAGTTTGGGCTATGTCATCAACAGGCTTATTAACATTGCAAGCAGGGGTATTTCTAATATTTTGTTTAATCTTAAATACAATATGGGAAATCAATACTATCAATGAGAAAGGAGATGAGACAAAAGATGCTGAACCAGAGATAGAAGAATTAAAAGATAACTATAAAGGGAAGATTAATATTTTACTAAAGTTAATATTGGGAATATTTCTTTTAAGCTTTGGTTCAAATATTTTGGTAAATGGTTCTCAAAATCTTGCTACTCTTTTGGGTGTAAATGAAATTGTTATTGGTTTAACTATCGTCGCAACTGGGACATCTTTACCAGAATTAGTAACTTCAATAATTGCTGCATTTAAAGGCAAGACAGATCTTGCGATTGGGAATGTAATAGGAAGTAATCTACTCAATCAACTTCTAATCCTTGGAAGTTGCAGTATTTTTTCAGGATTTAAAGGTTTAGTAATTGAACAAAGTCTAATAAAAATTGATTTACCTTTTATGGTTTTAACTACCTTTGCATGCTTACCAATTTTTTGGAGCAAAGGGAAAATCACCAGAATTGAAGGATTTATTTTGCTTAATCTTTATATTTTCTACATTCTCGATAAGATACTTTTTCTAAATGGATTTAACTTCCTTTCTGAATTAAGAATATGTTTATTTATTTACTTTACCTTAATGATAGCGTTTTTGATTGTTCAAGAAAAATTAAAACTTTCTAATTCATAATTTTATCCATACATAGTCACAAATTCTTCCGAGATAGTTGGATGCAAAGCCATAGTAATATCAAAGTCTTTTTTTGTTATCCCTGCATTTAATGAAATTGATACCATTTGAATAATCTCAGATGATGTTTCTCCAAACATATGACATCCTAGGACTTTGTCAGTTAGCTTATGAACTACGATCTTTAACATACATTTTGATTTATTCTTTTTAAAGGTATTAGACATAGGGGTAAATTTGCATTTGAAGATTTTTATATTTTTTTCAGAGTAAATCTCTTTAGCTCTTTTCTCACTTAAGCCAACTGTTGAAATTTCTGGAATAGTAAAAACGGCTTTGGGGATATATTCATAATTTACTTTTCTTTTTTGGTCATTAAAAAAATTATCCGAAAAAACCCTCCCTTGTTCTATTGCTACTGGAGTTAAGTTTGGTTTATTTATTATATCGCCAACTGCAAAAATATTTGTATTGCTTGTTTGATTAAGTTCATCAACATCTAAATATTGGCCATCCATCTTTAGATTTAAAAAATCTAAATTTAAAGGCAAAAGGTTTGGTTCTCTTCCTGTGGCAATAAGGATATTATTAGTTATGAGTTTATCCCCCGAGTCTAGGGTAGATTCCAGATTTCCATTTACTCTGTTGATAGACTTTAATTGAGTATTTGAGATTATATTGATTTCAGTAAAAGTAGGTGATTCCTCTAAGCATGAAGAAAGATCCTCATCAAAACCATTAAGTAAATGTTGACCTCTGATTAATTGACTTACTTCAGTACCTAAATTTCTGAAAATAGAAGCAAATTCACAAGCAATATATCCTCCTCCTACTATTAATATTGATTTAGGAAACTTTTCTAATTCAAAAATATCATCACTAGTCCATGCCAAATCTACCCCTGGAATATTTAATGTCTTTGGTTTACCTCCAACTGAAATAAGAATTTTTTTTGAACTTATTTTATTTTTAATTTTTTTCGTTTTTGGACAAATAATTTCTAATTCATTTTGAGTAGTAAATCTTCCTAAGCCTTCAAAAATAGTGATATTCATTTTTTTCAAAGAATTTCTATGTAAATTACTTAATCTATAAACCTCCTCTCTAACATTCTTCAATAAAATATTTGATTCAAAATTAATACCTTCATTTTTTAATCCATATCCTTCAGAAGAATCGATATTTTTTTTACTTTTAGCTGCATAAACCATCAATTTCTTAGGAACACATCCCCTTATCACACAAGTTCCTCCTATTTGATTTACTTCTATAATTGCGACTTTTGCTCCATAACTAGCCGCACGTTTAGCCGCCGCGAGTCCTCCAGATCCAGCGCCAACAACAATTAAATCAAATTCAAATTCCAAGACTTTTTTTAATCAATTATTATAACGTTAGTTTATAGCTTTAATTCAAATAATGAATGGGATTTTGACATGGAATGATTTAAATAAATTTGAAGTTGAAGATCTTGATAGAGTTCATGGTATAAATAATTCCTACGCAAATTTAAGATTATTTGGGCATAGTGAAAATGATGTATTAGTTACCCTCTATAGGGATAGGCATTCTTGGTGTCCTTACTGTCAAAAGATATGGTTATGGCTTGAATTTAAAAGAATTCCATACAGAGTCAAAAAAATAAATATGTTTTGCTACGGTCAAAAAGAAAGTTGGTTCCTTGAAAAAGTCAGATCGGGGAAATTACCTGCTATTGAATTTAAAGGGCAAGTTATAACTGAAAGCGACAATATCATAGCTTTTTTAGAAAATGAATTTGGAGCACTTGGATCTTTTTTAACATCTAGTCACCTTATCAAAATTCGAGATTTAGAAAGAGAAATTTTCAGATCCTGGTGTAATTGGCTCTGCCGAGAAAGCTTTAATTTTATAGATAACTCTTTTAGAAAAAAAAGATTTAAAGAATCAATTTCTAAACTCGATGAAATCTTAGGCAGATCAAAATCAGGTTTTATTGATCCATCAGCATCTAATACGGGTGATATTGAGCCTGGTGTTGGAGATATTATTTTTATTCCCTATATGGAAAGAATGAATGCCTCACTGATATATTATAAAGGGTTTAATTTAAGATCTAATTATCGTCATGTAGATAATTGGCTCACCCTTTTTGAAGGGACAAGTGCTTATAGAGGCACTCAAGGAGATTTTCATACTCATTCTCATGATTTACCCCCACAAATGGGAGGATGTTATAAAGAAAGTAATGAACAACAGATTAATTTCTCTAAGCTAATAGATACTGGGGAGGGTTTAGGTAATTATGAATTAAATAAAAATTATGAGTCAAAATATTTCGCAAAAATTGCTCTTAAAAGAGTGATAAAGCATAAAGACAATTTACTAAAAGTAAATCCATACAATAAGGAATCCTTTGAGGAATCATTGAGATCAGCTTTGACTCATATGATCACAGGTGATGTATTAATCCCAAAAAAACTTTCAGGAATCTCTCTAAAATACTTAAAAAATAGAATCTCAGTTCCAAGAGATATGCCAATTATTTCAGCAAGGTTATTAAGGCAATCATTAAATAAAATTGAATCGCTTAGTGATTTCAATGAAATGGATAAATTACCTTTCAGGCATAGATATGATCAAGATCCTAGAAATTTTATTTCTAGTTAACAGAAAAACTATAAATTTTTTCTTGAATCTATTTGAAGTAAATCCCTTATTTTTTGAACTTGACTTGCAATATTAGGATCAGTAGACAATTTTTTTTCAACTTGTTCAATAGCATACATAACTGTTGTATGGTCTTTGCCCCCAAACTCATCTCCAATTCTTGGTAGGCTCAAGTCCGTTCCATGTCGCATAAGATACATGCCTATTTGCCTAGCTTGACTTACTGGTTTTCTCCTACTTGAACTAATCAATTCATCGGTAGAAACTTTAAAGAAATCTGAGACTTTATTAATAACTTGTTTTGGAGTAACAACTACTCCAACACTATTCGGATCAAGCATTGGCGCAATTGATTGGACTGTCATTGGCAAGCCTGTTATTGATGCAAATGCAACAGCTCTTGTAAATGCTCCTTCCAATTCTCGAATATTCGAAGTGAATCTTCCTGCAATAAATTGAATTAAATCTCTTGGAAGATTCATCCTCTCTTGTTCCGCCTTTTTTTGAAGGATGGCTGTCCTCGTCTCAAGGTCAGGTGGTTGAATATCTGCGGTCATACCCATTGAAAACCTAGAAATTAATCTCTCTTGAATTCCAGACAATTGATTTGGAGGTCTATCACTTGCAATAACTATTTGACTTCCTGACTCGTGAAGAGCATTAAAAGTGTGAAAGAACTCTTCCTGTGTATATTCTTTGCCTTCTAAGAACTGTATATCGTCTATTAAAATCAGATCTACATTTCTGTATTTATCTCGAATAGCTGTCATTCCATCTCTTCGAATACCACTAATAACATCATTAGTAAAAGTCTCTGTAGATACATATTTAACTTTTGCTTCTGGATCTATTTCTACTCGATAATGGCCTATTGCTTGCATTAAATGAGTTTTACCAAGACCTACTCCACCACAAATAAATAATGGATTAAATTCTCTCCCAGGTGATTCAGCAACTGCCAAAGCCGCGGCATGGGCCAACCTACTATTTGGACCTACAACAAATCTTTTAAAGACGTAGCGCAAATTTAGACCATTGAGATTTTTGGATCGATTTTTTGAAGAAATATCTTGACTATTATTAGGTAATGATTTTGTTTTATGATTCACGATCTGTTCATCTAGGTTCTCTTTATTTGTTGCATCGCTGCTAATATTTGTTTCAGATTTAAAAACAACTTTTACATCATGGCCACATATTTCTTTTGCAGCCTTCTCGATAGTTTGACAATAATTCTTTCTTAACCAATCACTGGAAAATGTATTAGGAGCAATTAAGGTTAATAAGCCATTTTCAAAACAATTAAATTTAGCAGGCCTTATCCATGTCTCAAATGAAGGCTTACTTAAAGTTTTTTGAAGTGATTGTTGAACTTCCGCCCAAATAGGATTAATTGCTTGCAAAATTTTATTCTATAGATTATTAATCTAGTTGGAATTTAATAATTGGCCATTAGGAAATCACAAGATCACGACAAATTTAAAATTACTTAACAAAGCATCATACAAATTTATAAGAAAATTTTTATTTTTTTTTATCGGCATATAATTATTTTAAATCGCAGTAAATTATTGGATAAAGCATTACTTATTATCATGGCCAAATGGCATGGGTTTGGAAGATGCAAAACAAGATTATCTAAAGATATAGGTAAAAGTAATTCTGCAAAGGTTCAAAGTGTAATGACCAAACACACTATTTCAGTCGCAAAATTTCTCCAAGAAAACAAACTTATTGATATTTCTATTGCCATATCTGGTCTGGGTATAGGTAATTGTAGAAGATGGATTAGAGAATTAGGCATCAAAAAATTTAATTTACAGGGGAAAGGCTGCTTGGGAGAAAAAATGAAACGGCAAATAATTATAAACAAAAAATTTTGTGCAAGACATAAGATCAAAAATATTATTTTTATTGGTACTGACCTTCCAGATTTATGCCATCAAGATTTATTAAATACTTTAAAAGAGCTTCAACAAAATGATCTTATTTTAGGACCATCTAATGATGGAGGATATTGGCTTATTGGTTTATCAGAAAAAATAATTTCATCGCATATATACTTACCTTTTATCAACATAAAGTGGGGGACAGAAAATGTTCTTCAAAATACAATTGATAATTTTGCTTCTACAAAATTAAAATATAAGTTTTTAGATAAAAAAATTGATATAGATACAATTATTGATATTGAAAATAGAAAGTAATCGACTTGTCAAAAATCTCAATTATCATTCCAACTATTAATGAAGCTAATAATTTGCCATTATTGCTTTCAGACTTGTCAAGTATTCAGAAAGAGGGCGAAATCATAATTGTTGATTGTGGAAGTGAAGATAAAACTATTGATATAGCAAATATTTATGGAGCGAAAGTATTTATATCCAAAGAAAGGAATCGAGGTTTACAATTGGATATTGGCGCTAAAAATTCAATAGGAGAGTGGCTTATATTTTTACATGCAGACACAAGATTAACTCATGATTGGTTTAAAAAAATAAATTCATTTTTAAAGGGAAACAAGAATAGTATTTACTATTTTGAATTCAAAATTAATCACAAACAGATAATTTATAGAGTTCTAGAAATTTTCGTGAATTTTAGAAGTAAATTTTTTAAACAACCGTATGGTGATCAAGGTTTAATAATTCATAGAACTACCTACTTTAAGAATAATGGTTTTAGAAAGATACCTTTGATGGAAGATGTAGATTTTTTAAGGAGATTAAACAAAAAAAAAGATTTAAAACAATTAAATTTACCTATTTTTATAAGTTCAAGGAAATGGGAAAGAAGTAATATTTTTCTTCAAGCAATTAAGAACTGGCACTTTAGGAGAAGATGGTTAAAAGGCGAATCGTTAAATTCTATATATTCTGACTACTACAAAAAATGATTAATTTGCATACCAAAAAGCACATTTTGAGCCTCTAGGTTCTAATATCCAACCTTGTCTTTTGTAAAAAGAAACCACTTCTGCATCAGCAAAAAGGGTTACTTTAGAAATTCCAATATTTTTCAATTCTTTTAGAACATATTTCATTAACTCTTTCCCCAATCCAAGTCCTTGATAGACAGGATTAATAGCTACATCCCAAACTGTTGCTTCTAGAATTCCATCGCCAGTGCATCTCGCAAATCCCACTAGTCTGGGGAATTTATCATCATGACGCCATAACCCAACCACCAAAATGCTGAAATCTAAAGCTCTTTTTACCCTCCTTATAGGTCTTCTGCTCCAACCAACAGTTTGCAAAAGTTGATCTAGTTCTATTAGATCTAAATCTTTATTTTTACTACATATAAATATTTCTTCTTTTTTTGCTTGAGTGAACTCATAAGAATTTAAACCATAAAGATCTATCAGCTCATCCCTTGATATAGTGTTTGATTTTTTTATTAACGATCCTTGGTTTCTAAAAATCATTAAAAATTCACGAAGCCTTTTTGTTGAAGCTCAGAGAGCTGAAAATATAAACCCTTTTTCAGTCTCAATTCAGTATGTGTTCCCTCTTCAACTAATGATCCCCCTTTTAAGACTAAAATCTTATCAGAACTTTCAATAGTTGCTAATCTGTGAGCTATCACTAATGCTGTTCTTTTTGACAGAATTCTCTCAAGATCTTTCTGCAAAGTAGCCTCTGTAGAGGGATCCATAAACGCTGTTGCTTCGTCCATTATTAAAACGACAGGATTTCTTATCGCTACTCGAGCTACTGAAAGAAGTTGTCTCTCTCCAGAAGAGAGATTTCCCCCTCTTTCTCTTAGTAAGGTGTTCAAGCCATCTGGTAATTTTTTTAACAAATTATCCAACCCTAATTCGTTACAAAGATTTTCTAATTCAAAATTGTCTACATTCGAGTTAAGTTTTAAATTATCTGCGACATTTCCACTAAAGATAAAGGTATCTTGCAAAACTACTCCCAACATATTTCTAAGCATTGCAATAGGAATATCTTTGATATCTATATCGTCGATTAAAATTTGGCCTGATTGAGGTTCATATAATCTACATAATAGTCTTATTATTGTCGTTTTACCTGAACCAGTTGGCCCTACAAAAGCCGCATGTTCCCCTGGATTGATTTTGAAAGATAAATTCT
>CACAXS010000013.1 GCA_902536545.1 uncultured Prochlorococcus sp.
TAAAAGTGTCAAGAGGATTAGATATTGGTTTAGGAGGTTGGATCAATATGCTTTTAATGTTATCTGGTATAAATTCTTTAAAAACAATTAAAGAAGTTATTAGAGGTTATACCGGCGACAGAAAAGCAAAGCAAATTTATTCAGAATTTGACAAAATTGATGTTTTAAAATTTTTAAAATTTTCAGGTAATTCTTTAAAAAAGGTTTTCGGGGACGGTTATTTGAGACCATTTGAATTAGCAACATTTAGATTAAATAATATGAATGAAATAATCCAAAATTGGAGTGATTATATTCTTAATGAAGAATACCTTCCTCAAAGAGGGGCTTCTTTTCTATTGAATAATGAAAATCAAATTCTTTATAAATTTTTTTCAAACGATGTGCTTGGATACTCATCGAATATGAGAGATCCCTTAGGATTTTTAAATGATTTTATTAAAGAATAGTTTTTAAAATATTTTTATGAATGTAGATATATTTGGATATTTTGCAGCAATTTTAACAACAGCAGCATTTCTACCTCAATTGATAAAAACTTTAAAAACAAAAAAGGCAGATGATGTTTCTTTGACAACATTAATAATGTTTATCATCGGTGTTTTCTCTTGGATTATTTACGGCTATAAAATTTCTTCTACACCAATATTGATAGCAAATTTAATTACCCTGATCTTAAATTTATTGATATTAATCTCAAAAATATATTTTTCAAAAAACTAATATAAGTAAAAAATTTTTTTAAACGTGATAAACTTTATTTCTATTACTTAAATCTTTATTAAAATAAACAAAAAATTTACTTATTTTGAAAACTTCAAAATGCTGGGTTTGGTTTAAAGGAAGCCTTAACAGTTGTGGATATTGGAAAGAGGGTTTTACATGTACTTTTGATGAGAATCCTGGAGTTTTAATAGAAAGTCCTGCTTACGTAACTTGTCGAGTTCCTACATGGAGAGTTTTGACTAAAGAACCAGAAAATTTATACAATTCTCCCACAATTCCTGACAAGGCAATCTGGAAAATAATTTAAATTCTCAATTAATAATAAAAATCTTTTTGACTGCACTGCGGCAAGTTAATATTGCTTTAATAAATATCTATTAATACCATCTACTCTCTTTTTATAAATATTATCCCTTTTTTAATCTTTGGTTTTCTTCTAGGGGAAAAGAATCCAAAGATTTCTAAATATATAGCAAGACCTCTAATAAGATTTGGCATTCCATTAAGTGTAATGGGTCTTCTATTAAAGGAAGGTATAGATATAAACCTAATTAAAAGTGCATTTTTAGCATTCTCTGTAATTGGATTTTTAATAACTTTAATAAATATAATCCCAATATTTAAGAAGAGGCTTGCAAATTACACATTACAGCTAGCAGGTCTAATAGGTAATACATCATTTCTTGGAATACCAATTGCGCTTGCTCTTCTACCTTCAACAACTATAAACTTTACCATTGGATTTGATTTAGGAACAACACTTTTCGCTTGGATATTTGGACCTTTTTTTCTTCAAAAAAAATCTAAAAGCAATAACTTGCCAAACATCAAAGGTCTATTAAATGCATTGATAAATAGCCCTGCATCAAGAGGAATTATTGGTGTACTTCTTGCATATCTTTTTCAAATAAATGAAATTTTAGGAAATTATCTTTGGATTCCTGCAAGAATAGTTATTGCTTTGGCAATAATAATTGTGGGAACAAGACTTGGAATAATCACAAATCGAAATGAGAGGATTTTGGAACTAAATGAAGAAATTAAATTTTCAATTTTATTAAAGTTATTTATTTTTCCATTTATTATTTTTTTAATATGCAAATTCTTAAATTTTAACTTCTACCAATCATCTGCAGTAATTCTTCAGGCAGCAACCCCAACGGCAATATCCACTATATTAATGGCAGAGGCTTATGGGGTGAAACAAAAAATAGCTTCAAAAATTCTTTTTACTACAACTTTAACTTCAATAATTACAATTCCTATATTAAAAATGTTTATGAATTTATTTATTAAACAACTTTAATGAACTTATAACACTGATACATGATTAATGAATATTGTAAAGATTATATTCTGATAACTAAATAATGTCTTAAGATTTAGTGTATGAAGTCAGCAAACCCTGAAAATGAATATATCCCTTTAGATCTAAGGATTTCTGTTAGGAGGGATACTCTAAGGCTTATCTCAGAGATGGCTCAAGATATGGGAATAAGCATTAATGAAGTTTTTAGTTTTTTAGCCGAAGATTCTGTAATCGATCTCGAATTAATGGAAGATTTAAATAAGATTGATATACCAAGCAAGTGCAGCATTGATGATTTAAAAAATGCTCTTCTTAAAAAAAGACTTTGTTAAAATTTTTCAACTTTTCTATTTTCCCAGTCAGATTTATAACCACTTTTAACTAAAAATCTCGAATACTTATTTAAATCACTTTTTTGAATTCGCCATAAATTATAAATCCCAAATTTGCCCAATTTTTGATGATTAATTTTTGACCATTGCTGCCGGCGGGTGGAGTATTCATCAATAACAACCAATAGAGATTTGTATTCATAATCAGGTTGATCCTCATAATTCTCTCTCCTATCAGTATTTAGCCTTTCTGACAAATTAATTAATCCCTCTTCAGTGTTTGGTTCATAAAAAACTATTTGTCTCGAATAATAATGTAATGAAGGTTTTCTTATCCCGATCATTGCTAAAGTTTCCCTCCCCTCGCGAATATCTAAAATTAATTTTGAGATATTCCTTAAAGGTAATTGCCTTGAGGTATCTGCTAATTTTCTAATTGGAGACATCAAAAAAGACTGTCCTATTAGAAATAAGATTTGGAGATATAGAATGATGTACCTAGATTTTAAAGAAAACAAAATTATTGCAAGAAGGGTAAATGAAGAGAAGAACAATTTAGCTTTGAAAATAATCCCAGAGCTTATAAGTTCTGATGCAAGATTAGGCATTTCAGGATCATTAATTGAACTCAACCAAATATTCGAAAAAAAGAATGCTATTGAGAAGCCAAACAAAATTAAAATATTAAAAATCCAGAAATATGAATAACTTTTATTTATATTTTTTAAGCTTATAAAGCTATTACTTGTTAAAAGAGCCGCCGCTGGAATTGCTGGCAACCAATAGCTAGGAAGTTTCGTTGCAGAAAGGCTAAAGAAGATTAAAACTGACGTTAACCAACATAGAGAATATGTATAAAGGGTGTCAGTGACATTGCAACTTTCTTTTGAACTTTTAAAGAAATCCTCAAAGGTTTTAAATATCCCATGATACAAAAAAGGAGTGAATGGTAATGAAGCCAATATCATTATGTAAAGAAAAAACCAGAATGGTTCTACATGATTATTTACAACTGAGGTATATCTTTGAAAATTATGATAACCAAAAAAATTATCCCAAAAAGGCTTTCCCTCTTTTAAAAGTTCTAATACGTACCATGGAGCACTTATTAGTGTTGTGATTAAAAAACCTTTTTTGGGGTTTATCTTATTTAGCAACGTTTTCCAATTCTTCTGACAAAAAAAGAAAGACGTAATAGTAAATAATGCCAAAACAAATGCAACAGGTCCTTTAACCAAAATTGCAAAACCTAAAAATACCCAAGCTGAAATGCATTGATGATTATTTTCACTCGCCATTCTTCTCCAAAACAAAAGCAGGCTAATCCCTAAGGTTCCAGTTAAAAGAGCGTCACTCACGGCAGTTCTACTCCAAATAATTATTAATGGAGAAAGAGCAAAGCCTAATGATGCAACTATTGGCGTGAGGAATTGCCTGTCACTCTTCTGTGGCCAACAAAACAACGTATCTCCAATCATCAACATTAAAAATAATGAAGCCAAAGCTGAAGGGAGTCTTGCTGAGAGAGTACCGAAACTATCCCAAATCTCGTTTTTCGGTAATGAGTAAAAAAAACCCATTAGCCAATATATCAGTGGAGGCTTATCAAAACGTAATATTCCATTGACTTTTGGCGTTAACCAATCACCAGAGTCACTCATTGCCCTTGCTGCTGCAGCAAATAAAGGGGGAGTCTCATCCACCAATCCTGTAGTACCTAAACCTAAGATAAATATAATGATCCCACAAACTAAAATTATCAATAAGGTTATAATCCTTTTTTTTGAGTCAAGAAGAATCATTTAATATTATTTATATTCATGCATTACCTTATTAAGCCAGTTCACAACCTTGTTAGCAAATATATCTACAGAGGCATTTTTTTCTACCCATTCTCTACATTTCTGACGTTTTATTTTTTCAATAATCTCTACATAAGAAAGCATATTTTTTTTATCGTCAGGATCAGCAAGATAACCTGTTTGGCCATGTTGAATAATTTCACTAGGTCCTCCCCTTTTATAAGCTACAACTGGCACCCCACAGGCTAAAGCTTCAACAATAACGTTCCCATATGCCTCATTCCATTTCGGAGTATTTAGCAAACCTCTGCATTTACCAAGTTCTTTTTGTAATTCATCGGTTGATAAAAACCCCATCCAATCTATAGCTCCTTGAGGGAATGATTTTTCTATCTTGGAGGCATATATCTCATCTTCTATAAATCCCCAAACTTTTAATTTTTCGCCAAGTTGATTTGCTACATAAGCTGCATCCTCCAAACCTTTCTCCGGAGCCACTCTTCCAACCCATGCCAAGGGTCCCTTAACAGAATCTTGAAAAACATAATTATCTAAATTAAACCCATTTCCAATAATTGTAGGTTTTTTTATGAATGGATAATCATTGGCTTGCATTTTCGAATGAAAAGCAAAATTATTTGGATATTTAGCATGTACCTTAGATATTAAATTACTAATTACTGAACTTTCAGAACCCATACTAATGATATGTGCAATAGGTATCTCCGAATTTAAGGTCATCCAGATAGGCAACCAATCATAGGACATGTTCAACAATACATCTGCATGTTTAGCGATATCTAATCCCTTTTCAAGCATTCCTGCTAAAAGAGAATTGTCTGGGATACGCACGGGGGAATTATAATTTTGATGCTGCCAACTAATTTGACCTTCACCTTCCACAAAATGTAATTTCGCTTTTATATTACTTTCATGTAACTTAGAATTTTTTGGAGCTACAACCTCAACAGAATGACCTAAAGAAATTAAACCTGAAACTAAAGAATTTAAAGTTAATTCAACTCCACCACCTTTACCACTCCCTAAGAATCCTATTGGAGTACTGATCAAAACTATTCGCATTATTAGACTTTTTACAAAAAGAAACTAATTAAATAGTAGTATCAGAAAATTTATTTTCCCATAAACTCTTTCTCTGGCTAACAAAAAATACTGAGACAAGAACAAACACCACTCCTATCCACTGCACAATAGTGAGTCTTTCATCTAACCAAACACCTCCACTGAGAAGAGCAAATACAGGTGTTAAAAATGCAAGTGTGCTAAATCCAGTTATTTCTTTATTATTAGCAAAGTAGAAAAATAATCCATAAGCTATTGCTCCTCCAAAAATACTTGCAAATGACATAAGTCCCCAATCAAGTATTGACCAATCTGGAATTATTGTGAAATTTGATTGTAAGAAATGCTTAATAATTAAGGGCAAACTCCCTAAAACCATATGCCAACCTGTAACCGCGACTGGATCACTTTTAGTACAAGTGAATCTAATTAAAATTGTTCCTAATGCCATAGCGAGAGAAGCTGCAAGCATCCAAAGTTCTCCAAAGTTAAAAGCTACATCATTTATAGACTTATCGGACATCAACCACCAATTACCTAAAATTTCTTGTGGAACTCCTAAAAATACTATTCCTCCCAAGCCAAAAAGAAGTCCTAGCCATCCTATTGGATTAATTAAATTCCCAAAAATTGCCCTAGCTAAAATAGCTACCAAAAGCGGTTGAGAATCAATTAAGACAGAACCTAAACCTGCTCCAGTTTTTTCAATACCATAAGTTAAAAACAACTGAAAAAAAGTGGCATCAACAATCGTAAAAACTAAAAACCACTTCAAATCACACCTATAAATTTTTAAATCTCTTTTAAACAAATATGTTGTTATAAGAACAAGAATCCCTGCAGGAAGTAATCTTAAAGAAGCCACAAACTCTGGCCCAGCACTAGATACTAAAGGAGTCATTGCCGCCATTGAAGTACCCCAAAGTGCAAAAGGGAGTATCATTAAAAACCAATTTAGGATTGAATTCATTAGGTCTGCTGATAGTCTTTTTAAAGTAGTTTTATGAATTTACCTTAAAAGAATGATTTGGCCTTTTAGACGAAAGTCAAAAAAAAGAATAGCTCGTATAGTAATTGATGAGCCTATCACAAGTTCAACAAGAGTTTCGGTCCTTAAAGCTCTTAAACAAATTGAGGATAGAGAATTTCCTGCTTTAATCGTGAGAATTGATTCTCCCGGGGGTACTGTTGGTGATAGCCAAGAAATATACTCTGCTATTAAAAGACTAAAAGATAAAGGATGTAAAGTCATTGCTAGTTTTGGGAACATCTCAGCTTCAGGAGGCGTTTACATTGGTGTTGCAGCTGACAAAATAGTTGCTAATCCAGGCACAATTACAGGATCTATTGGTGTGATTATAAGAGGAAATAATTTTTCTGAATTATTAGATAAAATCGGCATTAAATTTGAGACTGTTAAAAGCGGTGTTTTTAAAGACATACTTTCTCCTGATAAACCTCTAAGTCAGGAAGGCAGAGGTCTACTCCAAGGGCTTATAAATGAAAGTTACAATCAATTTACCGAAGCTGTTGCTGAAGGAAGGAATTTACCTGTTGAAGAAGTGCGAAAATTTGCTGATGGAAGAATTTTCACTGGATCACAAGCACTCGAACTTGGTCTTGTTGATAAGATTGGAGATGAATTTGTTGCAAGGGAGCTAGCTTCAAAAATGGTTAATATTGATCCTAAAATTCAGCCCTTAACATTTGGGAAGAAGAAGAAAAAAATACTTGGACTAATTCCTGGAAGTAAAATTATTGAGAAAATTATCAATAATATCTTTTTTGAGCTTGACTCATCTAATAAAGTACTTTGGTTATACAAGCCTTAAATCGATATGTATGAAAAAATGAAAGATGATTATAAAATTACATTTATTCGTGGTGCTACAACAGCATCTAGTAATTCTGTTAAGGAAATAGAAGTTGCCGTAGTGGAATTAATTGATGAATTAATTTCACGAAACAATCTAATTAAGACGAACATACTATCCATTACATTCACAGCGACGAAAGATTTAAATGCATGTTTCCCCGCATCAATTGCAAGGAAATTTAATGGACTTGATTCAGTTGCCTTTTTAGACTGCCAACAAATGTACGTAAATAATGATGTAAATTTTTGTATAAGAATAATGGCTCAAGTTTTATTGCCACCAAATTATGCAATAAAGCACCCTTATTTAAAAGGAGCTGCAAAATTAAGGACAGATAGATGTTAATCTTAGTGAAATTATTTTTCTGCTTTAAATTTGCATAGCACAAACTCAACCTCTAAATTCCATTCCCTTAATGTTAAAAATCACAAAGAAACATACTTTAAATCTTAAAATTTTAAGATTTTTTATTATCCCTACAATTTTAGTTCTAACTCCCTTTCATAACATCCAAGATGTTCAAGCGGGGTTGGAATTCCAGTGGGATCAAGACGATAGTTTTAGAAGATTAAAGTGGTTTCAAAAAGAAAATAAAAGGAAATTTAGAAATAAAATTTATTTTTTCTTGAGGCCGTCTGATAGAAGAAGTGATCTCTTAAAAATTAATCTGGCAATTCCTAAGACCTTTAAATCCACTCTGAATAATGAAAAAATTAGTTTTTGCAAAGTAAAAATAGGTGGTTATGAGAGTAGAACTAAATGTTTAGAAGACATTCCAGCTGATTTCGAAATCAAGACTGATGAATCAGGCTTACGTTCACTAGATATTTACCCCTACAGCCCAATTCCTTCTAACAAAGACAGTTATGCAATTGTCTTTAAAATCTTTAACCCAAAAAGATCAGGTTTATATCAATTTCATTCATTTGGGCAACCTAAAGGGAAATCATTTTTAAGTTATTTAGGAAGCTGGACTATAGTGATCGATTAAATGATAAATTAAATAAGGATAATTAAAAAAATGACTAAAAGAACTTTTGGCGGAACTTCAAGGAAAAAAAAACGTGTATCTGGTTTTAGAGTAAGAATGCGTTCTCATACTGGTAGACGAGTTATTAAAAGTAGAAGACAAAAAGGTAGAGAAAGAATAGCTGTATAACTTTTTATTTAAATGGCCTTACCTAAGGATATGCGTTTAAAAGGTCATAGGACTTTTAACTATATTCATAAAAATTCCAAAACATATTATGGAAATTTAATGACATTTAAAGTTGCAAGATCAAATCCAGAAATTCTCTTAACTCATAAACTCACAAATACCTCAAACAAATTTAGAGTAGCAATAGCTATAAGTAAAAAAGTCTCAAAAAAAGCTGTAGAAAGAAATAAATTAAGAAGAATCCTTCAAGAGTGGTTAATAAAAAACATTCAAAAAATTAATAACCACAAACCATATTGGTTACTTGTTAACCTTAGATTTGGAGATTTCTGCAATGATAAAAGCAGACTTTTGGAAGAATTTCAAAACTTAATGTTCAAATCTCGTCTAATCAAATGATTAACATGAATGAAGAATCCTTTTATGAAGGTGGTCCCGCTAAAGGGGATTTATTAATAAATCTACTTGCAGGTATAACTATTCTTGGATTACCCTTTACCTTTGCTGCAATAGTAAGAGCATTGTGGTTGAGATATAAAATTACAAATAAAAGAATTTCGATAGATGGAGGATGGTTTGGTAAAAACAAAACACAAGTTTCATTAAGTAACATTGAAGAAATTAGGTCTATTCCAAGGGGATTCGGATCGTATGGCGATATGGTCCTTATCCTTAATGATGGATCTAAGGTTGAAATGAAATCAATTCCTCTATTCAGAGAAAAGCAAAAATATATTGAAGAAAATATAAATAAAAGATCACAAATCCAAAATCTCAACGAGGTAGAGGGTTTTGCTACCAAATCCTAAATAAATTAATTACAAAAACCTTATTTTCCTGTAAAATGTCTAATAAAATTACACTCCTTTTAATATCGTGATAGGGTTCATTTCTGAAAAATTACTTATCCCTATTCTAGATTTTTTCTACGGTTTAGTTCCTAGTTATGGTTTAGCGATTGTTGCATTGACAGTCGTAATTAGAATTGCACTTTTCCCTCTAAGCGCTGGTTCCATTAGAAGCGCTAGAAGGATGAAGATTGCTCAACCAGTAATGCAAAAAAGGCAAGCAGAAATAAAATCTAAGTTTTCAGGTGATCCAAAGAAACAGCAAGAAGAATTGGGAAAACTAATGAATGAGTTTGGAAGTCCTCTAGCAGGCTGCCTTCCATTGATTGTACAAATGCCTGTGCTATTTGCTTTGTTTGCGACCTTAAGAGGTTCACCATTTGCTGATGTCCCTTACAACATAAATCTCAAGGTTCTTCCACAGGATCAAATAGCAGCTATTGATCCAAAACCTTACAAATCCCCAAGACACTCTATTTTCATTACAGAAAAATCTCATTTTCCTGTAATAGCTTCTATTCCTAATGGAACAAAATTAGGAACAGAAGAATCTGTAAAAATAAATTTACAAACAACAAACGGCAATAGCTATTCAGAAGTTTTATCTAAATATGACAATGGATCAAAATTTCTACCAACATGGAAGGTTTCTAAAGGATCCGAATATCTTAAAGTTTCCCAAGATGGCACAGTAACAGCAATTAAACCTGGTGATGCAACAATTGAGGCAAAAATTCCTGGCTTAGCTGCTAAAAGTGGTTTTCTCTTTATAAAAGCTCTTGGTCAAGTTGGTTTTTATGTAGATGGGTCAATCAACTGGGATATTGCGACACTTGTAGGTGCCTTTGGATTAACCCTACTTCTCTCTCAAATTTTATCTAGTCAGGGGATGCCTGCAAATCCACAGCAATCAACAGCCAACAAAATTACACCAATTATGATTACTGGGATGTTTCTGTTTTTCCCGCTACCAGCAGGAGTTTTACTTTATATGGTTGTTGCTAATATATTTCAGGCATTTCAGACTTTTCTGCTTAATAAAGAAGCTCTCCCTGAGAATCTACAGAAAATTTTGGATCAACAATTATTGGCCAAAAATGAAGTAATAACCACTTCTGCTTCAACTATCTCAGATAAAAGATTGCCTTTTGAACCTAACAGTAAAAAATAGTCTGAATCTTATATAATGAACACATGGTGTAGGAATTTAGAATTACTCATAAAATCAAGAACCTCATTAATCTGGATCAGGACTAAAGAAGAGGAAAGATTAGAGAAATTGATCAATTTCTCTTGTGAAAGATTAAACATAAAAAGATTCATTTGCTGGGATTGTGTTAGCGGCATAAAAGGATTGATAAATGAAGAAGGTAAATTTCCCAACAATCCGTTAGGAGTCCTTAATTGGCTTAAAGAACAAAGTCCTGAAGTCTCGACTATTTTGTTAGTAAAAGATTTTCATAAATTTTATGAGGATCCATCCATCAATAGAACTATTAAAGAACTATCTTCAACGCTAAAGAAAACTAGTCATAATTTAATTATTAGTTCTCATTTATTTCCATCATCAGAAGAGCTGGATGAATTAATGACAATTGTAAATCTACCTTTACCTGATCAAAAAGAATTGAAAAATCTAATAAAAAAAATTGCTATCAATACCAAGTCAAATCTTATGGAACAAGACTTAATCGAACTTTCTATTGCCTCAAGTGGACTTACCGAAATAAAAGTAAAGCAAGTCACTGCAAAGGCCCTTGCTCAAAGAGGAAAAATAAGTAAAGAAGATATTAAGGATATTCTTGAAGAGAAAAAACAAGTGATCGCAAGAAGTGAAATTTTAGAATTTTTCGAGGCTAAATCAAATCAAAATGATATTGGTGGTTTAAATGTTTTAAAAGTTTGGCTTAATCAAAGATATAGGGCCTTTTCTAAAGAAGCTAGAGATTATGGATTACCTATCCCCAAAGGCGTCTTACTCGTCGGAGCACAAGGAACAGGAAAATCGCTTACCGCAAAATCAATTTCTAAGAGTTGGTCGATGCCGCTACTTAGGTTAGATGTTGGAAGACTGTTTTCTAGCCTCGTTGGTTCAAGCGAAGCAAGAACTAGAGAAACAATTTCAAGAGCTGAGGCAATGTCTCCTTGTATCCTGTGGATCGATGAAATTGACAAAGGCTTTGGCGGCGATGCTAGAAGCGATGGAGGAACAAGTCAGAGGGTTTTGGCAAGTTTGCTAACTTGGATGGCTGAAAAAGAATCCACCGTATTTGTCATTGCTACCGCTAATGCTATAGATAAGCTACCTGCAGAATTATTAAGGAAAGGTAGGTTTGATGAGATATTTTTTCTTGATTTGCCAAATTCCGAAGAAAGATTAAGTATTCTGGATTTGCACTTAAAAAAACGAAGACCAAGTTACAGTTTCCCTCTATCTACTATCATCGATAGAACAGATGGATTCTCAGGGGCAGAACTTGAACAAGCAGTAATAGAGGGAATGCATATTTCATTCTCTGAGAATAGAGAGCTTATGGAGAAAGATTTAATAAAAGCAGTTTCTGAATTAGTTCCTTTATCAAGAACCGCTAAAGAGCAAATTGAATTCCTAAAAGAATGGTCATCCTCAGGACGGGCCCGCTCTGCATCGTGAATTAAATTTAATTTTTTAAATATTGCATAAGTCAGGAATCATGAATTTAGTTAATTTTTAATCAAAAAACCCAAATAATGAATTGAGATTCACTATCTTAATTAATGTATTAAAAAAAAAGAGTGTTAGATCAAAAATTAATAAGAGAAAACCCAACTTCTGTTCAAGAGATTTTATCCTTAAGAGGAAAAGTTTACAAGATATCTCAAATACACCAATTAACTGTTAAGAAAAAAGAAATTGACATAGAAATTTCTAGTCTCCAGTCCGAGAGTAAAAAATTAAGCAAATCAATCGGCCAATTGATTGGTAAATCACTAAATAATAATTCACAAGAATTAAATGATTTAAAGAAAAAGGGAAACGAATACAGAAGCAAAATTTCTGAACTAGAAGAGAAGCAAAGAATATTAGATAAACAAGTAGATGATGAGATTTATAATTTACCTAATTTTCCTAGCAAAGATGCACCTATTGGAAAGGATGAAAGTGATAATTTGCAAATAAAAACTTGGGGAGACCCACTTGTCAAGGAGAATCTTAAATCTCACTGGCAAATAGGTGAGAGCCTCAATCTTTTTGACTCTATAAAATCTACTAAAATATCAAAAAGTCGATTTATTACACTCATTGGTAATGGTGCAAAATTAGAGAGAGCATTAATAAATTTCATGCTCGACATGCATACTAAAAATGGTTACTTGGAGTTAATGCCTCCAGCTTTAGTAAATTCAGAAAGTCTTACAGGATCTGGTCAATTACCTAAATTTTCAAATGAAAGTTTTAGATGTTCTAATGACGACCTCTGGCTTTCTCCAACAGCTGAAGTTCCACTAACTGCTTTTCATAGGAATGAGATTATTGATTCGAAGCAGTTACCCATAAAGTATGTTGCATATAGTCCATGTTTTAGGAGAGAAGCTGGAAGCTATGGAAGGGATACTAAAGGTTTAATAAGACTTCATCAATTCAATAAAGTTGAACTGTATTGGTTTTGTGATCCAAATAAATCCATAGAGGCTCATAAAAAGATCACTTTTGATGCGGAAAGTATTTTAAGAAAGCTCAATCTACCTTACAGATTAGTTGATATTTGTACTGGAGACTTAGGTTTTTCTTCAAGCAGAACTTATGATCTTGAGGTCTGGCTACCAAGTAGTAAATGTTATAGAGAAATTTCAAGTTGTAGTAACTGTTTGGACTTTCAAGCACGCAGATCATCAATAAGAACAAAAATTGAGAAGAAAAATACATATTTGCATACCTTAAACGGCAGTGGGCTTGCTATTGGAAGAACTATGGCTGCTATTCTTGAGAATGGCCAACAAACTGATGGGAGCGTAAAAATTCCAGAAGCTCTAGTCCCATATTTTGGATCAAATTTTTTAAAAACTGCCTAATATAACTAAATGAATGTTTTAACATCAATAACAGTTCTGGGATTTCTCATTTTTTTTCATGAGATGGGCCACTTTCTTGCAGCAATTTTACAAGGTATCTATGTTGATGGATTTTCAATTGGTTTTGGACCATCAATAATTCAGAAAAGATATAAAGACATAACATATTCACTTAGAGCCTTTCCCTTAGGGGGCTTTGTTTCATTTCCAGATGAAGAAATAAATAATATTGATCCTAAAGATCCAAATCTTTTAAAAAATAGGCCAGTTATACAAAGAGTAATTGTTATATCAGCTGGGGTATTTGCTAACTTAATCCTTGCCTACACCATCTTAATTGTAAATGTAACAACTATTGGTATTCCGTTTGATCCCGAGCCAGGCATTTTAGTTTTGGCTACTCAGCCGGAGAAAGCTGCCTCTGCGGCTGGATTACAAGCTGGGGATAAAATCTTAAAAATTGAAAGCGTTACTTTAGGAGTTGGCGATCGAGCAGTTTCTGCTTTAGTAAAAGAGATTCAAAATTCATCAGAGAAACCAATTTCGATAACAATTAATCGAGATGGGGTTATAAAAGATTTAACTTTGGTACCAAAAAATATAGAAGGGAAGGGTACAATAGGAGCTCAATTACAACCTAATATAAAAAAAGAAACTAAAAAGACAAAAAACATATTCGAACTTTTTAAATATACCAATAATGAGTTTTCATCCCTTTTGGTAAAAACAATACAAGGTTATAAAGGATTAATTACAAATTTCTCCTCAACAGCGCAACAATTAAGTGGGCCAGTCAAAATCGTTGAAATCGGTGCACAATTATCTCAACAAGGTGGAACAGGCATATTATTATTTGCGGCTTTAATTTCTATTAATTTAGCAGTACTTAATTCATTACCTTTACCATTGTTAGATGGAGGACAACTTGTTTTCACTTTAATTGAAGGTTTTAGGGGGAAACCTGTTCCAGTCAAGATACAAATGGTTGTTACTCAGTCCAGTTTTTTTCTTTTAGTTGGACTAAGTGTTCTGCTTATTATCAGAGATACTAGTCAACTATTAATCGTACAAAGATTATTAAACCAATAACTAAATTCTAAAAACTGTTCTCCAAGCTGTTAATATAATAAATAGTTTTAAATATTCAGACTAAATGGCGAAAAAGTCCATGATTGCGAGAGAAGTTAAACGCAAAAAACTTGTGAAAAAATATGCTGCAAAAAGAAAAGCATTATTAGATGAATTTAATGCCGCAAAAGATCCAATGGAAAGGTTAGAAATTCATAGAAAGATTCAATGTCTGCCAAGGAACTCTGCACCAAATAGAGTAAGGAATAGGTGTTGGGCAACTGGTAAACCTAGAGGAGTATATAGAGATTTTGGTCTTTGTAGGAATCAGTTAAGACAAAGAGCTCATAACGGTGAACTTCCTGGAGTCGTTAAATCAAGTTGGTAGTAAAAGTATTTAAATTAGGAACTATATTTCTCAAGAAAAATAATACTTTTAGAAATTAAACTTATTTATAGGACATTTTTAAAAATTTTTATAGCTTATCTAAATAATTTACTCAATATGTCCCTATTAAATGTAAGAATAAATTATGTATAGATTTATAATTTAAAAAGTGGAAGGACAAAATAAGTCGATCACGTTTGACGGACGAGAGATACGACTAACTACAGGACTATATGCTCCTCAAGCAACTGGATCAGTAATGATTGAGTGTGGTGATACCTCACTATTAGTTACAGCGACAAAAACTGCCAAAAAAGAACCATCAGACTTTCTACCTCTGATATGCGACTATGAAGAAAAACTTTATGCTGCAGGGCGAATTCCTGGTGGTTTTATGAGGAGAGAAGGTCGCCCACCAGAAAGAGCGACTTTAATTGCAAGATTAATTGATAGGCCAATGAGACCACTTTTCCCCACATGGATGAGGGATGAGATTCAAATAGTCGCATCATGCCTTTCTCTAGATGAAAGAGTTCCAGCAGATGTATTGGCTGTTACAGGGGCTTCAATAGCAACTTTACTTGGAGAGATTCCATTTTATGGGCCTATGGCTGCCGTTAGAGTTGGGCTTATAGGGGATGATTTCATTTTAAATCCTAGCTATAGAGAAATTGAGAAAGGAGATTTAGATATTGTTGTTGCAGGGTCACATGACGGCATAGTCATGATTGAAGCAGGTGCAAATCAATTATCAGAGCAAGATACAATCGAAGCTATAGATTTTGGATATGAGGCTGTTACTGAACTTATTAAATCTCAAGAAGATTTACTAAAAGATTTAGGAATAAAACAAATCAAACCATCTGATCCTAAAGAAGATACAATATTATCCTCTTATTTAGAAAAAAATTGCAGTAAAGCTATTGATTTGGTTCTTAAGAAATTTGATCAATCAAAAGAGGATAGGGATCATGAACTCGAAAAGATTAAAACCGAAACTCAAAGTAAAATTGATTCTCTGAAAGATGATAACGAACTAAAAGTGCTTCTTTCAGAGAATGATAAGTTATTAAGTTCAGACTTTAAAAAAGTTACAAAGAAATTAATGAGGTCACAAATCATTAATGATGGCAAAAGAGTTGATGGTAGAGATCTAGACGAAGTTAGAAAAATATCAGCTTCTGCAGGTATTCTCCCAAAAAGAGTTCATGGTTCTGCATTATTTCAAAGAGGTTTAACCCAAGTTTTATCTACCACAACATTAGGCACGCCAAGCGACGCTCAAGAAATGGATGACCTTAATCCAAGCACTGAAAAAACTTATTTACATCACTACAATTTCCCACCATATTCTGTGGGAGAGACAAGACCAATGAGAACTCCAGGGAGAAGAGAAATTGGTCATGGGGCATTAGCAGAAAGAGCTATAATACCTGTTCTTCCTGGCAAAGAAACATTTCCATACGTCTTAAGAGTTGTAAGTGAGGTCTTAAGCTCTAATGGATCAACTTCAATGGGTTCAGTATGTGGAAGCACCCTTTCATTATTAGATGCAGGGGTTCCTTTAAAAGCTCCTGTAAGTGGTACTGCGATGGGCTTAATCAAAGAAGGCAATGAAGTGCGAATTCTCACAGATATTCAAGGTATAGAGGACTTTCTTGGAGATATGGACTTTAAAGTTGCTGGCACTAATAAAGGAATAACTGCTTTACAAATGGATATGAAAATTACTGGTTTGCCAGTAGCTATTATTTCTGATGCAATTAAAAAAGCACGTCCTGCAAGATTACATATATTAGAAAAGATGCAAGAGGCAATAGATAAACCTCAAGAATCTCTTTCTCCGCATGCTCCTCGACTTTTAAGCTTTAGAATTGATCCTGAACTTATAGGAACAGTCATTGGACCGGGTGGAAGAACTATTAAAGGTATAACTGAAAGAACCAATACTAAAATAGATATTGAAGATGGAGGCATTGTTACTATTGCATCTCATGACGGAGCTGCTGCTGAAGAAGCTCAAAAGATAATTGAGGGTTTAACGCGCAAGGTTCATGAAGGTGAGATCTTCTCTGGTGTCGTAACAAGAATAATACCTATTGGTGCTTTTGTAGAAATATTGCCTGGGAAAGAAGGTATGGTCCATATTTCTCAATTATCAGAAGCTAGGGTTGAGAGAGTCGAAGATGTAGTAAGACAAGGTGATGAAGTAACCGTTCGAGTTAGAGAGATAGATAGCAGGGGGAGAATTAATCTTACTTTAAGAGGTGTAGGACAAAATAATGGGATGTCTTATCCCGAACCAACGCCAACTCCAGTTGCACCTCTTAATTAAAAACTAAGTGGTATAAATGTTATTCTTTTGAATAATATTCTTTATTTCGAGGCAAATACTTCCGTGAGTTTTCTTGTCATTTGTGGCAACTATAATATCCCTTTGCTCAAAATTAGTTTTCCCGTAGGACAATTCTTGATTATCTAAATTTGTAATTGCTCCACCAGCTGCTTTCAAAATTGACTCGGGGGCAGCAAAATCCCAATCTTTTGGTGAACTTTTACCCGGCAAACTTAGACATATATAAATATCACTTTCTCCCTGAACTATAGATGCTATTTTGCATCCAATACTGCCCATTTTTTTTACTTTGCAAAAATTAATTTTCTGAATTAAATTTATCAAAACTTGATTTCCATGATTTTTACTTATTACTAAAGTCATTTTTTGAAGAATTTTATTTTCTAGAAGAATTGGTTCATAATTTGATCCATCTCTTTTTTCACACCATGTTTTTTCCCCATCTGTAATCCATAATTGATTTTTATCTGGAATCAAAACAAACCCGATATATGGTTTTTGTTTAAAGTTCAACGCCAAATGCATTGCATAGTTGCCTGTTCCTTGGATGAAGTCCTTCGTTCCATCAAGAGGATCAAAAACCCAGATCCAGTCATTCTTACTATCAAAAATTTTTGAAGAAATTTTTACATTTTCTTCACTCAAAATATCCCAGTTAATATTTTTATATTTTTCATTTATTCTTTTAATAATTAATTCATTAACTTTTAAATCAGCTAAAGTAACAGGATCATCTTCATTATTATTTTTGAGTATATTTCTTTTATCGTCTGAATTTTCTAACAATTTAGAGTAATAAAGAAAAATATCTGCGGCTTGCCAGCTGAAAATTCTTATATCGTCGATAAGATTATTAATATCAACACCAGACGGTAATTCAATCATTAAATGAATAATATTTCCTTATTATCCCATAGAAAGGAGGAACCAGAAAACAGTATTTTATATATAGTCGGCACTCCCATTGGAAATCTAAATGATATCTCCCAAAGAGCATTAAATATTCTACAAAATGTTTCTTTAGTTGCATGTGAAGATACAAGACAAACAAAAAAAATAATGAACAAGTTCAATATTTCAAATAAACTCATAAGTTTTAATAAACATAATTCTTTAATAAAAATTCCAAAAATTGTAAAAGATCTTAAAGAAGGTAAATCTATAGCAATCGTTAGTGATGCTGGCATGCCAGGAATTTGTGATCCTGGGGAAAATATAGTTAAAATCGCAAAATCGAATGGTTTCCAGGTAATTTGTGTACCTGGTGCCTGTGCTGCAATAACTGCACTTGTATCTAGTGGCATGCCAGCCTCTAGTTTTGTTTTTGAAGGCTTTCTTCCCAAAAAAAAAATTGATAGAAAAAAAATTCTCTTTGAAATAAGTAATAATACTAAAACAACTATTTTATATGAATCACCACATCGACTTAAAAAAATGCTTAGAGAATTATACGAGTTCTGTGGAGGAGAAAGAGAAATAGAAGTTTATAGAGAATTAACAAAAAAGTTTGAAGAACATATTGGGCATAACATTTACGATGTTATAAATTTCTTTGAAGGGAAAGAAGTTATTGGCGAGATAACTGTTGTTATAAAGGGAATTAGAGAGCAAAGAGAGTTAGGTTATAATAAGAATGAACTCAAAAAAGAACTAAATGATTTAATCAATGCTGGATTAACTTTATCTTCAGCATCAAAGTACCTGGCAAAAAAAAATGGTTTAAAAAAAAGTCAAATTTATAATTTAGACTAAAATTTAAAAAATAACAAAATATGTTTTCTTCGTTGAAAAAACTATCTTTTATCTTAATCTTTAATTCATTTTTATTTTTATTAATGATTATTGGAATACAAAATAGCTCAAAAAAAAGTAAGGTGAATCTTATAATTAATGAAACAGTAAGTTTACCCATAAGTTTCATAATTGGTATTAGTGCCATAAGTGGATCATTAATAGGAAGCTTATTAACGATTAACTTAAATAATAATGATTAAAATTATAAGGAGATTAATGTATCGACTAAAACTATTCTAGAAATCCCTCTTGAGAGCAATATAGGTGCGACAATTTTAAATACATCGGTATTAGGAACTTTCAAAACTTTTTGTTCCTTCTTACAAATTCTTTTAGCCTTTTTAATATCCAAGAAAAGCTCTATAGATTCTCTATCGAGATCTTCTTTAGGCAAAAATTGCCAATCAGGATATTCCTTCAAAAGCTTTGTTTCTAATTCTGTTTCCTTAGCAATTACCATATATACAATTGCTGGAAAGTCGAACGAATTCAATGGAGTGGTGGAAATTTCTTTACGTGATTCTTCATCAAAATTATGATTAATTGGTGTTAATTCCACGAAAAATGGATCTGAAAAAAAACGTTCACCAATATTATCCGCTTCAAATTTTTCATTATTATTTATATTATTTCCAGAAAATAATTCTTCTTTTTTGGAGATATTTATATCAGAATCTTGATTCTTATCTATAGTATTATTTTTTAATTCCTTTGATTCATATTTCTCAGTAAAAGTTTTCTTTTTCTCTAAATAAAGATCCTCTCCGAGTAAAAGCTTAAGTTGTCTAGTAATTGTTTGTATTGTAAAATTAAATTCCTTAGAAATATCCTTAATATTTTTTCCATTATCAAACATTCTCACAATTTCTTTTTTTTGGAATTCAGTTACTTTCCTAGACACTAGAAAAAAAATGTAAATTAATCCTAATCCTAATATAAATTACCTTAAAATTATAGATTTTATGCTCTGATGAAATTTATTTTTAGGAAGTACAGTATTTTAATAAGTAAGATATTAAAATTATCAAAAAACAATTTTCTAAAAGAATAAAAATCATTCCAGTAATAATTTTAATATTGTATGTTCTAAACTAAGGCCATTATCAAGATAAATTTCTCATAAAAAATTTCTAAGTCTATATGATCTAGTGTCTTTCTTTCTTTGAAAAATTGGAATATTACTTTTTTTCTGTAAAATCTTTTTGCTAAAACAAATATTTTTAACTTTCAGGATAACTAAAATATTGGTATATAAATTAGTAAAAATTTCTTTTTTAAAATAATCATATTTAATTTTCATTAATTGTTTAGTAAATAATATTCATATATAATCATTTATGTGCTCCCTTAGCTCAGCTGGATAGAGCAACTGCCTTCTAAGCAGTGGGCCTCAGGTTCGAATCCTGAAGGGAGCGTTTTATGTAAATAAATATGACATAATGAAAAGAATGTTTTTATTAAAATAAGGTTTTATTTCGAATAAAAAAGCATTAAATCAATTAGAAAGTGAAAGTTGCTGATAATCATTAATTTTAAAGTTTTCACCCCTCTTAAATTTACTGAAAGCATTCCAAAAACTATCTTCGATTTGGGTATATTCGCCATCTCTTTGGATAAAAAAACGACAGTTCATTAAATCTTCAGAAGAGTAAAAATTATTTTGTAATGCAGACCATAAATAACTTGGTAATTGCAAATTCAAATCAATATATAAATTATTTTCTTCATTATCATTAAACGAAAGATAAAGTAGTTCATCTTCATGGTTAAAAGTAAATATAGCAGTATATGATTCAGGAAGAAGAAACAATTTAATTACATACTTTTCTTTTTCAAAAGATTGATTAAGATGGTCAGGATAATTTTTATTTTGGTTTAAATTCTTATTTTTTAATTCTTTTGAAAAAATATTATATATTATTTTAACCTCTTCATAAAATAGATCCTTATTAAATACAAACGAACTCTCAGCTTTTTCGATTTTATTTATTTGTTTAGTTAAAAAAGATTTACTTTTTAATTTTTGAATATCGTTGTTAAATATAGCTTTATCTTCAATAAGGGATGATTTTATATCTTTATTTTTTGATGAAAGACAATATGTATCTCCCGACTCAAGAGGGATACTTTTAACGGATGGTATTAATTTATTTACAAATTTATAAAATTTACTTTTTAAGGAACCATTAATATTTACTAAATCTGGTCTTCTAAGCCAAGTCATATCATTTGAATAAGCTGTGTAGCTTGAGACATTAAGACGTTTAATTATATTTAACGCTCTTTTATAATCTGACTTTTCTTTATTTTCAATAATTTCTAGTTTTTTCTCTAAGGGCAAATCAAATGAACCTGGATATGGTCCAACACCCATAAAGAAAACCATCGCATGATTAATTAAATGCTTTTTTGATATAAAATCAAGTTGTTTATTAGTCAGAAAACAATCATTCATATTAAATAAACTTTCTTGAGAATCTTTTTCAGAAATAATTTGAACTGAATCAATATTATTATCAGAGCAATAAAAGGTAACCTCAAAAGTATCATCTAAATTAAATTTCTCATCATTTTTAATAAAGTGATATTGGAAATCTTTCTTGTCCAAATAATCTGACATAGGCTGCATTGATTCATTATCAGGAATTAAGATTTTTGTTTTTTTATTATCAAAATGATTTAAGGTTTTAGTACAAAAATGATCGGGATGAATATGAGAAATAACCATATAATCAGAATTAGTATATTCAGCAATTGATAAGTTTGATCTAGGATATTGCCACATCATTCCTCCATAAATTGGTTCATAGAACCATGGATCTGTAATAAGCTTTTTTTTATTTTTACTAATGAGACTTATGGAAGCATGAGAGTTATACCGTATCAACATAGTAATGATGTAAATACATAATATATTTATAATACAATAATAAAATTTATTTTTTGAAATTAAAAATTTCCTCTATTTAAGTACTCAAATTTAAATGATATTTACTTTATTCTAGATCTTAGTAATTGATATAAGTTAACTATAAAATGAGCAATAAAATCTAATTTTATAAAAATTAAAATTGATATTGATAGTCTTAATATAAATTCTAATATTGCTTTAAGTAAATAAAAGAAACCTAATCTATTATAAATTACAAATCTGCAGCGAATTTTAAAGAGAATAATAGTTTGCTTTATGCGCGATCTCCTTTTATAGCTATTTTTTTCTATCCCAACAAAATATAATACTTTATTTATATTCGCAAACTTACAACCAGTATAAAAAGCTGAGTACCATAATCTATTATCTTCAGTCAAAGTATTGTGGTTTGGCTGATAAATGCCTGCTTTGATAAAAAAAGATTTTCTAAAGCAAGCTGTTGCATGTGCTAATGGCGTTGAGTAAGCAAATGCTTTTGAAATAGAATCATGATTACAAGGAAAATATGATTCAACCATTAGTTTTTCATCCTCCAAATCAAAAGATTTAAAAGCTGTACCTACGATATCAATGTCAGGATTTTGTTTTAAAAAATTTAATTGACAAGAAAATCTTTTTTTAGAACTATAGTCATCAGAATCATGCCTAAAGAAAAACTCATAAAATATAAAATTATTCAATAATAAATTATTCAAGGATGCCGCAAGGCCTAGATTTTTATGTGATTTAAGTATTTTTAAATTTTTTATTGATCCTTTAGGTTTATACCTATTTAAAAAATAATCTATATTCTCATCAATATTACCATCTATGTTTAATAAAAGATCGCAAAATACTTCTTCTTGATTCTCAATAGAATTAATAGCTTTGATCAATTCTTTTAATTTTGTTTTTGCATAAATAGACATCAAAACAGCTATTTTGCTCGTTTTTTTTGAAATTTTCTTTTCTTTCATATTAAATACATATATTAAAGAATCATTAAAAGTAGTTTTTAGAAGTTGTCATTAATAATTTATTTTTCAAAGACCTATAGAATTCATTAGAGATAAACTTCTTAAGAAGTAGAGTTGACAAGATTTTTGAGCTAAAGAAAAGATTATTTTTACCCAAAAGAATGTTTTTTATAAAATTTATTTTTAGGAAATTTGATTTATGAATAGATAGTCTTCCCTCTAAACGTTGATCTTTAAAAAACAAAGGTCGAGAAATTAATATTTTACTAAAGTATTTATTTGCTAAATAGAAAGTATTTTGCGAATAACCTCCATATGGTAATGATAAATACTTTACCGGTACTTCAATAATGTCCTCAAGTAATTTTTTTGATATAGTCAACTCTTTTTCTAACAAATCATCCTTTAATCTAGAAAAATCCTTATGTGTATGAGAATGAGAACCTATTAATGTTCTTTTATTAAAAAGAATTTTTATATCCTTATCAGATAAAAATCCAGGCTTATTAATTTTACTTGTTACTATATTTACATTTGTTTTGAATCCTAACTTATGAGCAAAATCAACTGCTGGCAAAATACTTTTATAACCATCATCAAATGAGATCATAATCTCATCTGATAATAAAAGATCTTCTATGTTACGAAGAATTTGTTTATAAGCAGAAATAGATAGGTCATAAAAAGGATCTGCATTTTTTGTATTATTAAATGAATGAAATAGAAGCAATTTATTCACTTTAATAAATCAATGTAATCTAAACAATATAACTATTTATAAATAAAATGGAAATTAAGTAGTAACAAAATTTTTCTATTTAAAATGCTCCTTTAAAAGATCACTTTAATTTTGAGGAATAAATGCTCATGATTTGTAATGAAACCAAAGTCTTATTTAGATTTATTGAATTTTTAAATTATTCTACTCTAGAAGATACTACTTCCGGAATTTCATTCCAAAGCCAAGATAAAGCAGAAATCCCTTTAACTTGGAGGCATTTTGCTAAATCTCATGAGTTATCTTTAAAAACAAAAACTATAGATATCTCTCCATTTTTTATGCTTTCAGAAAGAGGTTGATAATAAATTTTTTTATAATTATTTGGTAGTATATAAGCTAGGACTTTGGAAATTTATTTATATTTTTTAAAATAATTTCTAATCGTGAATGGCACAATAAATTATCAGAATCAAGAAAACATATCCAATCACCTTTTTAATTTGCTAAGCCAAATTTTCTTAATTTAGCAATAATACCATTACTATTAATTTTGTATTCAG
>CACAXS010000014.1 GCA_902536545.1 uncultured Prochlorococcus sp.
CTTTTTGATGTAATAACAGATTTAGGACCTTGTTTTATCAAATTAGGTCAAGCACTCTCAACTAGACCAGATCTTGTTAGACAAGATTGGCTTACAGAACTTACAAACTTACAGGATAATCTTCCAGCATTTGACCACAAAATTGCCCTAAAAATTATTAAGGAGGAACTAGGATCATCTGCTAATGAATTATTTGAAGAGTTTCCAGATAGTCCTATTGCTTCAGCAAGCTTAGGTCAAGTTTATAAAGCAAAAATAAATAATTCTTATCTAGCTGTGAAAGTACAGCGGCCAAATTTATACTTTCTTATAAGAAGGGATGTCGTAATTTTAAGGTTTTTAGGAACTTTTTTATCCCCATTCTTACCATTGAATATAGGTGTTGGAATTGGAGAAATAATAGATGAATTCGGCAAGGCACTTTTTAATGAAATTGACTATCAAAAAGAGGCCGAAAATGCTTTGAGGTTTGCAAATTTATTCAAAGAAAACCCAAATATTTTTATTCCTAAGTTAGAAAAACAGTTTTCATCCAAAAGGATTATTACAACCTCTTGGATCGAGGGAGTTAAGTTAAGAGATCGAGCTTTACTAGAGGAAAATAACTTAATACCTGCTTCTTTTATAAAAACTTGTGTCATCAGTGGTCTACAGCAATTATTTGAATTTGGATATTTTCATGCAGATCCACACCCTGGAAATATGTTTGCTCTTAAAGGAGGAAATGCAGATTGTGGGAATTTAGCTTATGTTGATTTCGGAATGATGGATACTATTACAAATTCAGATAGACTTACTCTTATTAAGGCAATTGTTCACATAATAAACGAAGAATATTATCTTTTGGCAGAAGATTTCCAAAAATTAGGTTTTTTAACCAAAGAACAAGATCTTCAAAAACTTGTTGAACCATTAAAAGAAGTTCTTGGAGGGTCTCTAAGCGCTGAGGTTGGTAGTTTTAATCTTAAAAATGTAACTGATAAATTCTCAAAACTAATGTATTCCTATCCTTTCAGAGTTCCCAGTAGGTTTGCCTTAATAATAAGAGCCGTGGTTAGTCAAGAAGGTTTAGCACTAAGACTAGACCCTGAATTTAAAATTTTAAAAATTGCTTATCCATATATTGCTAAAAAACTACTTACTGATAATTCTGAAGAGATTTTAGAAATCCTTTTAGAAGTCGTTTTTGATAAAAAAGGTCACATTCAAATAGAAAAAGTTGAAAGTTTGTTAAATATTTTATTTAATGATTCAGATAATATTAATTCAGACCTCATACCAGTTGCGAATGCGGGATTGAAATTATTTGTCAGTAAAAAAGGATCCGAAGTTAGGAAGAATCTTCTTTTAAGTCTTATAAAAGATGAAAAATTAGAATTTACTGATGCGAAAAAACTCTTAGCTTTAATTAGAGATACTTTTAGCCCTCTGAATATCGCAAAAAGTGCGGTGCAAAATATTATTTCTGCAGTTTAATTTTTATATTTATATTTAATAAACTTACTTAAAATTTCAATTCTATTAGTATTGTTTAAAAATGAGAATTAAAAGGATTATCAAGCTTTGGAAGATTAAATGAATATTTTGAAAAATCTCTTTTTATTTAATAAAAAATCTGGAAAAAATAAAGAATTTAGCACTGGATTGGTTGACCAATATATAGAAATTGCAAAGTTAGTAAGAGAAGCAAGAATTCAACAAAATCTTACAATTAAAGAATTATCATACATTTCAAAAATTCCTGAACGAATAATAAATTCTATTGAAAATAATAATAAAAATATTAGGCCAGAGTATCCTTTTATAAGATCTATCTTAATAAAATTAGAGGAATGCTTAGTATTAAAAAAAAATACATTATTAAATTTAGCAGTTAAAGAAAGAAAAATTTTAAAGAAAGAGGGAAAGGATTTTATGTTCAGGAAATTCGATCTTATCAATACATGGCAAGGAACTCTTTTGTATTTTTTTATATTAGTGCTAACTATATTTATACTAAAGAGATACTTTATTTTAAATGTGAATGTTATAGAGATTCAAAATATTGAAAATCAAATCATTGATAAATAATTTTTAACAAGATCTACTTTATAGTTCTCCCAAAAATTTTCCCTAGATCACTAAACGTTTTTATATTATCTTCTATTTCTTCTAAAGGACGACTTAACTTCCATTTCCAGTTATTTTTTGTGGTACCAGGTTTGTTTAATCTACTTGAGTCGTCTAGAGATAATAGGTCTTGTAATGGAGCGATAAAAAGATTTGCATTTGTCTCCATGCCAATTTCTATCAAATCCCAAGAAGGATTTTCTGAAAATTTATACTCATCTTTTATTCTTTTTTGGGATTCATAATCTAAATTTTCCCACCATGAAACAGAAGTAGAGTTGTCGTGAGTACCCGTATAAACAACCCAATTTTCTCCTTCAATATTCTTAGGTAAATAAGGATTATCTTCATTTCCATCAAAAGCGAATTGTAATATTTTCATGCCAGGCAGTTCAAAATATTCCCTTAATTTCTCTACATCTGGAGTTATAACTCCTAGATCCTCCGCAATAATAGGTAGATTGTTACCCCCTAAATCCTTTTTTACTTTTTTTAATAGTTTTCTACCTGGAGAATTTATCCATTTTCCAATAATTGCCGTTTTAGAACTACCATTAACTCTCCAGTAACCCGCTAAACCTCTGAAATGATCAAATCTCAATATATCCACAAGTTCAAATTGCCTTTGAAATCTTT
Source organism: uncultured Prochlorococcus sp. (assembly GCA_902536545.1). GTDB lineage: Bacteria > Cyanobacteriota > Cyanobacteriia > PCC-6307 > Cyanobiaceae > Prochlorococcus_A. Next base: position 2,746 of record CACAXS010000014.1, read on the forward strand.
TTCTCCACCAATCGAAATTAGTCCTCTTATGTTTTGACCAAAAGTAAGTTGGGGTACCCCATAATTGTCCTGTTGATGAAAAATAATCAGGTGGAACGCCACTTTGAAAGATTAAATCTCCATTTTTAAAAATTGAAAATAATGATTTATTACTCCAAACATCTGCACTGTCTCTGGAGACATAAAAAGGTAAATCTCCTATCAGCTTAATATTTCTTGATTTTGCAAAGTTTTTAATAACGTTCCATTGCTCATCAAGATGCCACTGTATTAATTTTTTAATAAGTATCTCTTCACTTTTTTTCTTACTCCACGATTTTAAGAACCTATTATTTTTTATTTTAAATTCTTGAGGCCATTCCCACCAAGGCAACATATTAAATTCCTCTCTGATAACAACAAATGTTGCATAATCTTCTACCCAAGAATTCCTCCTAATCCATTTGTTAAAATTAATTTTTCTTTCTTCAGATTGCGAACTCCAACCCTGTAAAAGGAGGAGACCTAATTTCTTTGTTAAGTCATCAGCAATATCAAATTCAAAATCATCTTTATTCTGATTTGTTGGGCCTAGATTTTCTTTATTTGAAATAAAGATAAAACCTTTTTCGATTAAATCATCTATATCCAAAAACCATGGGTTTAGTGCAAAACTAGATGGGGAGCTGTATGGAGAACCTGTAGAGTCAGTAGGTGTAAGAGGTAAAAATTGCCAGTATTCAATTCCATGTTTATGTAGTTTTTTTATCCACTCTTTAGCTCCTTTTCCAAAAGTTCCACATACTCTGCCTCCCGGAATACATGTTGGATGCATAAGTAGGCCTAATGATCTTTTCGCAATAATTGACTCTATAAGCATGTTTAAATATATTTTGATCCTTTACACTAAACGTGTTTTTAATTCTCTAAATTCAACAATATACAAATTTTATTTAATTGACAAATTTCATTCCTGGTTTTTAGTTTGAATAAATATAAATTCTAATTTTTAATCAACAATTTTTTGCTTAATTGATGTGAAATTTGAAAAGATCTAGTCATTATCTTTTGCGAAATTCACATAAACGACTACGATAAAGATATAGTTTTATGGTGCAAATTTCGTGACAAGTTTTATCACGGCAATGCAGAGTAAAGAGTCGAACTTTAATCTAGCTAATAGTAGATTAAGGTTAGTAAGTGGGACAACAAATCCTAAATTAGCTGAGGAAATTGCATCATACTTAGGGATTGAAAATGTGCCATTAATATCTAAAAGATTTGCAGATGGAGAACTTTATGTTCAGATTCAGCAATCTATTAGAGGTTGTGATGTATTCCTCATACAACCTACATGCGCTCCTGTAAACGATAGTTTAATGGAGCTCATGATAATGGTGGACGCATGCAAGAGAGCATCTGCAAGACAAATAACTGCTGTAATTCCCTATTTTGGATATGCAAGAGCAGATAGGAAGACCTCAGGAAGAGAGTCTATAACTGCAAAATTAACTGCTAATTTACTAGAGAAATCAGGAGTTGATAGAGTTCTAGCGATGGACTTACACTCGGCTCAAATACAAGGTTACTTTGATATACCATGCGATCATATTTACGGTTCACCTGTATTAATTGATTATCTAGAATCTTTAGATTTAGAAGAAATAGTTGTAGTCTCTCCTGATGTAGGCGGGGTGGCGAGAGCAAGGGCATTCGCAAAATTAATGAAGGATGCGCCGTTGGCAATCATTGATAAAAGGAGATCTTCGCATAATATCGCTGAAAGTCTTACGGTTATCGGTGAAGTCAAAGGTAAAACGGCTATTCTTATAGACGACATGATAGACACTGGAGGTACAATTTGTTCTGGAGCAGATTTACTAAAAAAAGAAGGAGCTAATAGAATATTTGCATGTGCCTCACATGCTGTATTTTCTCCTCCTTCTTATGAGAGATTAAGTTCTAAGAATCTTTTCGAACAAGTAATTGTGACTAACAGCATACCAGTTATACATAAAGATGATTTTCCACAGTTAAAAGTTCTTTCCGTCGCAAATATGCTGGGGGAAGCTATTTGGAGAATCTACGAAGAAAGTTCTGTTAGTTCAATGTTTAGATAAAAGAAATTATTTCTTTACAAACCTTGCAATTTCTTGATTCTGTCAGTTTCAATCTTAAATTGTTTTTCGATCTTTTCAGGAACATTATCTGGACACACTTGAAGAGCTGATTCAACTAATTGCAGAGATGCAATAAATTGTAATTGTTTCATGTCAACTGTTTGTTCTTTCTTTCTCTCTATTATTTTCCCTCCATGTTTTTGTGATACTACTGATGCGAATGTTGCTGATGCAACGTTTAATGTTTTTGGAAAATCCAAATCAAATCCTTTTCTTGTGGCATTACATAGAAATGAAACACCCATCCCATGATATAAATCTAAATCATTTTTATTGGCAGGCAAATATTTAACATTTGCATTGACTTTAGTAAATTCATTATTTGTATCAAATAAAAAAGATGAAAAAATAAGAGGGATTGCAAAAATTTTAGATATTTTAAAACTCATATTTGATTTATTTTTAATTCATATAGTTAAAGATAACATTTTTTATTTTTTAAACTAAATCTGCCAATAGAATTTATTTAATAATTTTAATTTCGTGATGATTTTCTACTATTTTGAGTATATTTTTGTTCCATGAATAAATAACTCTAAATCTATAATTATCACAATCTACAAGTCTTGTATGTTCAATAATATACCAATCTTTGTAAGTAGATTCAAAAATCATTTCGTGTTCGTCGATTTGCTTTATATTTGAAATGCCTTCATCATTACTTAAATAAAATTTTTCCCTCTTAAGTTGATGGCCTTTTAATAATGCATGCATTTCTCCTCGTTCTTTATACTGGGGATTTTCTTCAAAGAAATTATATTTTTTTTCTGGGTACCAAGTGAATTTATAATGCGATTCCCATTCTGATTTACTCTCTAGAGCTTGAATATTTATATTCATACTTAAATTATAAGTTTTTTGTGCTTCATCGAAAAAATAAGTTCTATTAGATTTCCATAATCCAATATTCCTCGAAAACCATCTTTTTAAATTACTATTTAGATTAATTTCAGGAGGGTTTTGACCAAATTGTAAATTTTTCTTTGGATTAATAGCAACCATATATAAATAAGTCCTATTTATTTATATAGCCTATCTGTAAAATAAAAAAAAATATCTTAAGGTGTTTATAAGGATTAACAGCTTTTCAACACTTCAGAGGAATTCATTTGAATGATAAAAAAAAGCTAAAATTAATACTTGTGGCAGCTAGAAATCAACTTTCTAGTAATGACATTAAGTCCTTAATAGCTTATTTAGAATCAGATGATTGTGAATTTGAGATATCTCTTCAGATCTCTGAACCAACTGAGCAGCCAGAATTACTTGAATTACATAGATTAGTCGCTATCCCTGCTCTTATAAAGGTTTCCCCAGCTCCAAAGCAAATATTTGCTGGAAGTAATATTTTCTCTCAGTTGCAAAAATGGTTGCCAAGGTGGTCACAGGAAGGCTTAACAAAAAATCTTGGGATTAATTTGCAGCCATCCAAAATTGATTCAATAAGAACTCAAAAAGAATTTCTATTGGAAGACGAACTTCTTGTTTTAAGACAGGAAAATGAGACATTAACAAAAAGAATAGAATCTCAGGAAAGATTATTAAGAATGGTCGCCCATGAATTAAGAACACCCTTAACTGCTGCTACTTTGGCTGTTCAAAGTCAAAAACTAGGACAAATAGATATTTCAAAATTACAGGAGGTTATTAAAAGACGTCTTGAAGAGATTGAACTCCTATCTCAGGATCTTTTGGAGGTTGGAACAACTAAATGGGAAGCTTTATTTAATCCTCAGAATATTGATTTAGGAAATATTAGTGCTGAAGTAATACTCGAATTAGAAAAATTTTGGAGATTAAGGAATATTGAAATTGATACGGATATTCCATCTGATCTGCCAAGTGTATTTGCAGATCAAAGAAGAATGAGACAAGTTTTTTTAAATTTAATTGAAAATGCTATTAAATTTTCTAAAGACTCTGGATCTATAAAAATCACTATGATTCATAAGACAAATCAATGGGTAGAAATAACAATTTGTGACAAAGGTGCAGGTATTCCTATGAGCGAACAAAAAAGAATTTTTTTAGATAGGGTTAGACTTCCCCAGACTTCTGAAGGAACTTCAGGATTTGGCATAGGGTTATCAGTATGTAGGAGAATAGTACAAGTCCATGGAGGAAGAATATGGGTCGTATCTGAAATTGGTGAAGGTTCGTGCTTTCATTTCACAGTTCCTGTATGGCAGGGACAAAACAAAGAGCAACAATACTTGACGAAAGGCTAGCCTTACTCTTAGTTTTTAATAAGCTGTTATGCTAGTTTCAAGGCCCCATCGTCTAGAGGCCTAGGACACCTCCCTTTCACGGAGGCGACAGGGGTTCGAATCCCCTTGGGGCTATTAATTTAAATTTATAAAGATCTTTTTGATGATTTTGCTTGCCTATCTACAGCAATTAAATTTTCTGAAAGATCCTTTTTTAGTCTTTTCTCTATCATCCCTATTGGCATCCACTGACAACCTTGAACAGTAAGATCATAAATTAATGAATTTTTTGAAGTATTTTTAATATTTTGTATTTTCCAACTACCTTCAAATTTCCTGAAATCACCTTTTATTAAATTAAATTTTAAGAGGCCAAGCTCCTTATCTTCAAATAAGTCTATAATTACTTCAGCTGAAAATTTCATGCCAAGGAAATCTTGAGCCCCAACTTGTTTAAGGTGTACATTATTTTCTTTCTGAAATATTTTTTTGCTCGATAAAAGATTTGGGATGTAAAGATTTAGTCGATCATAATCTGTTAAAACACTCCACAAAGAATCGAAACTTGCAGAAGTTGTAAGTTGAGCTGCCAGTCTTCTTGTTCCGCCAGAAAACTTTTCCATCGTCTGCTCAATTGTCCTGAAATCATTTTCTTTATAATGATTCATTGATTCTTGAGGATTGTTCATACAATGAATTTTTAATTAGATAAAAATTATTTCTGTGTAACTATACTGATAAAAACAACAAATACTGAAAAATAAAAATAATTTCATCTATTTATTCCGATCTCAAAACGTAACCATTTTTGTAAAATCACTACAAATTAAACTACAAATTGATAATCTTTTATTAAAGAAATTTAAAAAATGTATTCACAAGCAAAAGTCATCGCAGGGGGATTAGCTCATATACCAGTGGTAATAGCTGTTTTTTATTTTATACTCACAACTTTTAATAAAAGAGCTTTAAAATTTGTTGAAGAAGCAAAAACAAAAAAACCTGAATCAAAAACTGTGGAAGCAAAAAAACCAGCTGTTTTGAAAGCAGAAAATTCAAAAATAGAAGCTCCAAAAACGGAGACTTCAACAGTGGTAAAGAAAAAACATGCAGATGTTCCAGTCAATATTTACCGTCCTAAGACGCCATTTGAGGGAACAGTCATTAAAAACTATAGTCTTCTTAAAGAAGGAGCAATTGGTAGAGTTAATCACATAACTTTCGACCTTAAAGATAGTAATCCATTTCTAAATTATGTAGAAGGTCAAAGTATTGGTATCATGCCTGCTGGTGAAGATGCCAATGGAAAACCTCACAAATTAAGACTATACTCAATAGCTAGTACCAGACATGGAGATGACTTTAATGGAAATACAGTTTCTCTTTGTGTAAGACAGCTTCAGTATGAAAAAGATGGTGAAACCATTAATGGTGTCTGCTCTACTTACTTATGCGATATTAAGCCTGGAGATAAAGTAAAAATAACAGGTCCTGTGGGTAAAGAAATGCTTCTACCTGACGAAGAGGACGCAAACATTGTTATGTTGGCTACTGGAACTGGAATAGCACCAATGAGGGCTTATTTAAGAAGGATGTTCGAACCAACTGAAAAAGAAAAAAATAAATGGAATTTCAAAGGTAAAGCTTGGTTATTTATGGGTGCTCCAAAATCAGCTAATTTGTTATACGAAGAAGATCTTCAAAGATATCTTGCTGAAAATCCAAATAATTTTAAATACACAAAAGCTATTAGTCGTGAGCAGCAAAATACAAAAGGTGGAAGAATGTATATTCAAGACAGAGTTCTAGAGTCAGCCAATGAACTTTTCAATATGATTGAAGATGAAAAGACCCATATATATCTTTGTGGATTAAAAGGTATGGAACCTGGAATAGATGAAGCAATGACTAAAGCAGCAGAAGAAAAAGACTTGAACTGGTCGGAATTAAGACCTCAACTAAAAAAAGCAGGAAGATGGCATGTAGAAACTTACTAAATCTTTGATATTTAGTTTTAAGTTTCACCCACTAAATACTTTTTGGTTTAGACACAATATGTAGCTAATATTTGAAAAAAAGAGGATTTTAAAATAAAGAATACTAAAAATATGCCTTCAACTTTAAGTAATCCTCTAAGATTAGGTTTACGACAGGAAAGAGTAATACCTCCACAATGCTTAGTAATATTCGGTGCTAGTGGAGACCTTACTCATAGAAAATTAATACCAGCCTTATTTGAACTCTATTTGCAAAGAAGAATTCCTAGTGAATTTGGAATAGTTGGTTGTGCGAGAAGACCTTGGACTGACAATGAGTTCAGAGAAAAGATGAAAGTAAAGCTATCAAATCAAATATCTGGTAAAGAAAGGGAGTGGCAACAATTTTCTAATTATCTTTTCTATGAACCAGTTGACTTACAACAAAGTGATCATGTTGTAAGGCTTTCTAGAAGATTAAATGAAATTGATAAAACACAAGCTACTCATGGGAATAGAACATTTTATTTATCAGTATCTCCGAATTTCTATGCAAGTGGATGTAAAGCTCTTAAAGCCGCTGGCCTTTTAGATGACCCTAAGAAAAGTCGTTTAGTGATTGAAAAACCTTTTGGGAGAGATTATTCAAGTGCGAAAAAATTGAATAAGATCGTTCAAAGTTGCGCTGAAGAAAGTCAGATTTATAGGATTGATCATTATTTAGGTAAAGAGACAGTTCAGAATATTCTTGTTTTGAGGTTTGCTAACACTATTTTTGAACCAATCTGGAACAGAAATTATATATCAAGTGTTCAAATTACTTCATCTGAAACAGTTGGTGTTGAAGATAGAGCAGGTTATTACGAAAGCTCAGGTGCTTTAAGGGATATGCTTCAAAATCACATGACTCAAATGCTTGCTGTTACTGCTATGGAACCTCCCGGAAAGTTTGAACCAGAAGCAATAAGAAATGAAAAAGCTAAAGTTCTTCAAGCTTCAAAACTTGCTGACGAAAATGAACCGTGGAATTGTTGCATAAGAGGTCAATATGGAGAGGGAGGAAATATTTCAAATCGACTCAAAGGATATAGGCATGAAGATGGTGTTAATTGTAATAGCACAACAGAAACTTATATTGCGACAAAAGTTTTCGTTGACAACTGGCGTTGGCAAGGGGTTCCTTTTTATTTGAGAACAGGTAAAAGATTACCTAAAAGACTTGGAGAAATAGTCTTAACTTTTAAGGACGTTCCTGTTCATTTATTTGAATCTACAATAATAAATCCTGCCCCAAATCAACTTATCCTTAGAATTCAGCCTAATGAAGGTGCTACTTTCAAATTTGAGGTAAAATCTCCTGGTTCTGGAATGAAATCAAGACCTGTTGAGATGGAATTTTCTTATGATGAATCATTTGGCGAACCCTCAGATGAAGGCTATGTAAGATTATTAGCTGATGCAATGCTTTCTGACCCAACCTTATTTACTCGAAGTGATGAAGTAGAGGCAGCTTGGAAAATTTATACGCCATTAATAGAATTGATGGATAATTCTCCTTGGAAGTTACCTATTTATAATTATGAATCTATGACATGGGGACCTCCTGAGTCTGATCAATTTATTTCAAAAGATAATATTTTCTGGCGCAGACCTTAAAAATGAAACCTCAACTAACACTCCAAACCCCTTTAGAGCTGCCTTATCAGGAAATTTCTAATTACCTTAATAAATTATGGATTTCAGAAGATAAAGACAATAGTGGAGCTAATACTTTTACATTAATGGTCTGGCAGCCTGCTTGGCTAGAACAATGTTTAGTTCAAAAAGGATTAGTAAATGGACCAATTACTGGAAATTTAAGTCAAGAGATTATTAAAGTCGCTAAAAAATTTATATTAGATCAAGGACTTCCTATCACTACTTCTCTTAATAGTGAAGAATTATTGAATTTGTTGAAGGAAAATTTATCTAATAAAGACTTTGAGGATTTTAGAGGACAATTTTTTGAATCATCAATAAGTACATTGAATCCAAGAAGATTAATAACTCTAGCGCCAACATTAAATAAAAATTCAGATATCAAAACTTTTGTATCCGCTTACTGTCCATTAAGTGATACTCCAGCTATGCAGCCTATATGTGGTGATTTAGTTGTTATTAGGGGTGACACGGCCTCAATATCTAATAAAGGTTTAAAGATTATTGATGAATTATCTATTGATGAATTGCCTTCATGGTTGTGGTGGAATGGAAGCTTGGATGAATCTCCTGAAATCTTCGAATATTTTACTAATTATGGTATAAGGTTAATAATTGATACTGCTCTTGGATTGCCTCAAAGATGTTTAAAAGTTTTAGATCAATTAAATAATTCAAATAAAGCTATTAATGATTTGAATTGGGTTAGATTGAAAAATTGGAGGGAATCATTGGCAATGATTTTTGATCCGCCTTCGAGGAGACCAATTTTAGATCATATTACTGATATTGACATTGATATCGCAGGAGATCATATAATTCAAGCTTTGTTTTTGATTTCATGGATTAGCGATAAACTTGGTTGGTCTTTTCTAAGAGTTGAAAGGGATACAGAATTAACAAAAATAGAGTTTGAAAGAATTAATGGTGAAATAATTTATGCATCAATTAATCCTTTATCTTTGGGAAATCCCAGTATTCATTTAGGCCAAGTTATTGGATTGAGGCTGATTTCAAAAATTAGTGAGGTTCAAAAAAATAACACTTGTGTAATACTTGGATGTGAATCAGTTGAATGTATGAGACTTGAAGCAGGGGGAATGGCTAATATGGAATTAATAGAACAAGTTGTTCCAAATTCTTTTTCTACATCAGAGTACGATGTTAGTAAATTATTGGGAAGTAGTAGAGGTAATACCAGTCCTCTTTTTGAAAATTCTATTAAAATAGCTCTTCAAATATTTAATGGTCTTAATAACTAATAGATGCCTTGTGTAATATCTTCTCCTTCTACTGATAGTGGGAAAACTACATTATCGCTTTTGCTATCCTGTTGGGCGTTCTCAAAAGGTTTAAAGATGCAAACTTTCAAGGTTGGCCCAGATTATCTTGATCAACAACAACTTAGTTCAATTGGCCAACCTATTTGTAGGAATTTAGATATTTTTTTAAGTGGTGAGGGATGGGTTAAAGAAAGTTTTTTAAAACATTCTTTGAAATATGAATTTTCATTAATTGAAGGAGCAATGGGCCTATTTGATGGATTAGGTTCAACAACCTATTCCAGTACAGCAAATATCTCTAAACTTCTCAATGTTCCAATAATTTTTATTGTTAATGCTAAAGGTCAAGTAGCTTCTCTTTTGGCGACTATCAGAGGTTTTAGAGATTTCGATAGTGAGTTGTCAATAGCAGGAATTATATTTAACAACGTTAATTCAGATAGACATAAAAAATTAATCAAAGAAGTTTTTGAGAATGAAGACATCGAAATTTTTGGTTTTTTACCATCTGATTCAAAAATAACTTTAAATAAAGCTAATTTAGGTTTGATATCTCCAATGGATAATGGAAGAGAAATTGATGTTGAATATTTTGCAAATTTTGCCGAAAAAAATCTTGATGTGTTTTCTCTTATTAAATTTCTGAAATCTCCTCAAAAGAAAATATTTAATTCTGTCAATTTTAAAGATTTTAAAATTGACAAAAGTAAACCTATCGCAATTGCAGAAGATAAAATCTTTCATTTCCAATACCCTGAAACTAAGGAGTTTTTAAGTGAAATAGGCATACCATTGATTTCATGGAGTATTTATAATGATGAAGAAATACCTAATGAAGCTTCTTCTTTAATTATTCCTGGGGGATTCCCTGAAAAATATGCTGATCATATAAGTAATTCTACAAAAAGCTTAAATTCATTAAGGAAATTCCGCAAAAATGGATTTATATATGCTGAGTGTGGAGGGATGATGATTTTAGGAGACTTAATAAAAGATGAAAATGGTAATAATCATAAAATGAGTGGCATCTTACCTTTTAGATCAAAAAAAAATAAACTTTCAGTAGGTTATAGATACATTGAGGGTTTAAAAAATACTCCTATCATTAAACAAAATCAGTTAATTAGAGGACATGAATTTCATTATTGGGAAATTGAAAATAATTTATCTGAACTCGATTTTGTAAAAGCTAAGTATCAGAAGAAACTTTCTTCCCCATGGAAAGTTAAATCTTGGAAAACTGAATATAAAAATGAAGGCTTTTTTGATGAAAAATTACATGCAAGTTGGATTCACTTACATTTGCCAAGTTCTCCAGAAGTCGCAAAAAACTTTATAGATACCACCCAAATTACATTTTCAAAGCATTCTTAATTTATTATCAAATCAAATATTTTGAGAGGAGAACCTAAAAAAAACATTCCAGGCAAAGTGATTAATGGTCCCAAAAAACTCCCCACCATGACCTCAATTTTTGTATGACCTAAGGTTTCTTTTAACAGTAATTCAGATTGAGAGTCTAGTTTTTTTGATAGTTTATTAATTTCTGCAGCTTGAATTCCAGCTGATTTTCGAACACCACTAGCGTCATACATAACTATTAGTGATATAGCAACTGATAATGCGAATATTGAGCTATCAAATCCTAATTCATACCCTATACCAGAGGTAGCGCCAGTTATTAAAGCGGAATGACTTGAGGGCATACCACCCGTATCGAACATAATTCCAAATCTAATCTCTCCAGTTGAAAAGAAATTGAATAAAATTTTGAAAAATTGAGCTAGCAAACAGGATAATAGGCTCCAGAAAAGAACTGAATTATTAAAAAAGGGAAAAAACTCAGACATAATTTTGAAATAATTATCTGTCTCTATTTGTAATAAAGTCGGCTAACGATATTAAATACTTTGCATCTGCACCCCAAGGTTCTATTGCTTTTTTTGCTTTTTCAACTAAATCAAATGCTCTTTTCTTTGACTCCTCCATTCCAAGTAATTTTGGGTAAGTAGTTTTGTCAGCTAAAAGATCTTTGCCGGCAGTTTTTCCAAGCTTTTCACTGCTGGAAGTTAAATCAAGAATATCATCTATTATTTGGAAGGCTAAACCAATTCCTTCTGCATATGTTGTCAAAGCTTGTAATAGTTTTTCATTAGCTCCTGCGATCATCGCGCCTGTTCTTACGCAGGCTTTTAATAAAGCCCCAGTCTTATGAAGATGAATATATTCGAGAGTTTCAAGATCGACTTCTTTGCCTTCGCATTTCAAATCAACAACTTGTCCTCCGACAAGGCCTGGTGCACCAGCTACTAGGGATAATTCGCCAACCACATTTAATAATCTATTTGGATCGACCCCAGGGCTTCTTAAAGAGACCATTTCAAAGGCTCTTGTTAATAAAGCATCACCTGCAAGAATAGCTATTGCATCTCCATATATTTTATGATTTGTCGGCCTACCTCTCCTCAAGTCATCATTATCCATGGCGGGCAGATCATCATGAATCAAGGACATTGTATGGATCATTTCTATTGCTACCGCAGTAGGAACTGCAAGGGAGGGTTCTCCTCCAGCTAGCGCGCAAGATGCTAAACATAAAATTGGACGTATTCTTTTTCCTCCAGCCAAGAGGGAATATCTCATTGATTCTCTTAATATTTCTGGATTCTCAGGGCCCAAAGAAAAATCAAGTGCTTCTTCTACAATCTTCTTTGTGTTTTTAAGATATTTGTCAAAATCAGAAATACTATTTATAACTTTAGTCATTTTATATCTTTAGTAAAAAAAAATTCATCTTGGAGTTTATGGCAAAAGGTCATTAAGAGTTGATGATAAACCAAATTGTTTTTGCCAGCTAAAAATAGTATTTACAAGTAACATTGTTACTGTCATTGGTCCAACACCTCCAGGTACAGGTGTGAAAGCAAATACTTTAGAAATGACATCTTCTAATAATACATCTCCACATAATCTGGTTTGATTTTTATCAGAACTTTTTAATCTATGTATTCCCACATCAATGATTACTGCTCCTTCTTTCACGAAACTCGAATCTACAAGATTGGGTTTTCCTGCAGCCGCAATTAGAATGTCTGCTTCTCTACAAACTTTATTCAAATTTATTGTCTTAGAGTGAGTAATTGTTACCGTGCTATTTAGATTCAACAACATAAGCGATAGGGGTTTCCCAACAAGCAAACTTCTTCCTATGACAACAATTTTCTTACCTTCAATTGTTATATTTTGTGATCTTAATAAATTAATAATTCCTGCTGGTGTGCATGATCTCATCGCAGGCTCATTTTTTACTAGTTTGCCGATGTTTATCTCATTTAATCCATCTACATCTTTGCTTGGATTAATATGGCTGATCAGTTTTTGCTCGTCAAACTTCTTTGGGATGGGAAGTTGTAGTAGCATTCCATCAATATCTTTATCAGAATTAAGTTTGATTATTAATTGTTCAACTTCTTTTTGCTCTACACTATCTTTTAGATGAAAGATAAAGCTCTTTATTCCCACCCTCGAACATGCTTTTTCCTTGTTATTAACGTAAACTCCACTCGCGGGGTCTTCACCTATTCTTATTACAGCTAAACCGGGAGCTCTTTTTGCAATTGTTTTATTAATAAAGATATAGTCAGTTAATCTTTCTTCAATTTCAAGAGATAATTTTTTACCGTCTAATTTTATTGACATTTAGAAAAACATCTCCTTTTTACACCTAGCATGCCTATAATTTTAAATTATTCAAATAGATTCATCTATATTCTGTGCAAAACATCATAACTACCTTAAAGAGATTGTTTTATCAGTGGAGGCGAAGTCAACTCCCAGCAAAACAACCAATTAAAATTTCAAGAATAGATAATCTCATTATTTTTTTAATATGCGTTTTAATTGCAATAATTTCTTCTTATAAACAGCTTCTTATCTCGTCTTTAAATATCGCAGATATTTTTTCTTGGTTTTTGACCTTTATTGAAATACTAATTAGTTCCGGAGTTTTGATATTAGTTTCAAAAAAAGAGAATCCCACAATTTCTTCAAGACAGATCTTATTGATCATTACTCTTCTTTTAGCAGTACAAGTTATGAAATTAGCCTTAGCTTCAACCATAAGTCCATTATCTATGATAATTCCACCGGCATTAATTATATCTCAAGGAATGGGAAGCATAACAGCTTTAACTTGGGTATCAATAGCGAGTCTTATTTGGCCTGAGCCAGATATTGTTATCAATAACAATTTATTTTTTATTTTATTAGTTTGTGCTTCAATAGTATCTCTTCTTGGTGGAAGAATAAGAAGTAGAGCACAGTTACTTCAACTATCAATTTTTGTCCCTATAGGATCGTTCTTTAGTCAATGGATATTTATAGCTGAAGATAAAATATCTCTTATTAATAAGCAAGATTTTGTAATAGCTAATGGGCATATATTTTCTGATTCCTTGTTTTTGGCAATAGCTATGCTTTTTACAATTTTATTTATTCCTATTTTTGAATCGATATTCGGATTATTAACTAAAGCAAGATTGCTCGAATTGGCTGATAAGGAGAAACCTCTAATTAGAAGATTGTCTCTAGAAGCTCCTGGTACTTTTGAACATACCTTACTTATATGTGGTTTAGCAGAGGAAGCAACAAGAATGATTGGTGGTGATATTGATCTTATTAAAACTGGAGCGCTATATCATGATGTTGGTAAATTACATGCACCTAATTGGTTTATTGAAAATCAGGATGGTTCAAAAAATCCGCATGACGAATTAGATGATCCGATTAAAAGTGCAGAAGTATTACAGGCTCACGTTGATGAAGGATTGAAATTTGCAAGAAAAAATAGACTACCTAAACTAATAGCTAATTTTATTCCTGAACATCAAGGTACCCTTAAAATGGGATATTTTTTTCAAAAAGCTAAAGAAAAAAATCTCGAGATTAATGAATATTATTTTAGATACAAGGGCCCTATTCCTCAGTCCAAAGAAACAGCCATTTTAATGCTTGCTGACGGATGTGAAGCAGCACTAAGAGCTATGAATATTAACGCATCTGATAATGAAGCTTTGAAAACAATTTCTAATATTATCTACTCGCGTAAAAAAGATGGGCAATTAGATGATAGTAATTTATCGAAAGGAGAAATTTTTCTAATAAAAAGGGCATTCTTGAATGTGTGGAAAAGAATTAGACACAGAAGAATTCAGTATCCAACTAACAAGAATAATACTTTTTCTTAATTTTCAATTTTATAACCTAATACTTCTTCGATGTTTCGGATTACACCAATAAAGAAGAGCTAGCGTACTTAATAATGTTGTTAAAAGAGTAAACCCTCCAACCCCATAAATGTCTTGAAGAGTTATGAGCCTTACAACTGAATAAGGACCCATACCAGAAATTACCATTGATAAAGATACCAGAGTTAAAGTTACTCCCCATTTTCTCTCTGCTAAAAGAGCTGCTGAAGAAACTATTCCAACAATTGCAGCAGGCCATCCAAGACTTATAGCAAGAGTTATATTCGCAACTTTTAGTGGAGGTCCATAACTTATTATTAATGCGATTATTGGAAGTGCAATTATGTTGCCGATTAAACCAACCCACGAAAGTGCCCAATATCCAAGTACCCTTTCTCTCATTATTTACAGCTTTAACTATTAATTTAATCTACAGTATTAAGAGACTTTTTTTAATGCTACTTAATAATCCTAAGAAAATAATTTAATTTGCAGGATTATGTAGAAATTGATTATCTGAATTCTCTAAATTATCAAATTGTGGATGAATTGAATTTTTTTTCTCAGAAAATACAAGTCTATTTAAAGCATTAACGTAAGCATTCGCTGCGGCAACCACAACGTCTGTATCAGCAGAATGACCAGAATATATTTTATTATCCCTTCTTATTCTTATTGTTACTTCGCCCAAAGCATCAATTCCTTCTGTTACCGACTTAACAGAAAATTCAATTAATTCATTAGGAACTTTAGCTAATTTATTTAAAGCCTCGCATACAGCATCAACAGGCCCAGTACCTATTGATACAGCTGTATCCTCACTATTATCTTCCGTGTTTAGAAGCGAAATGGTAGCAGTAGGTTTAGAGGCGTTACCACAACTTACTTGTACAAGACTTAATTGAAATTTAGCTTCTGGGAGCTGAACTTGTTCACTAACAATTGCTTCTAAGTCTCTATCAGTAATTTCTCTTTTCCTGTCAGCTAAATCCTTAAAACGAGCAAAAGCATCATTTAAATCTTCTCGGCTCAAGTCATATCCCATCTCTTCTAATCTTGCTCTTACCGCACTTCTTCCACTAAGTTTCCCTAAAGATATTTTATTGTCACTTAAACCAACAGTTTTTGCATCGATAATTTCGTAAGTAAGTCTATTTTTTAAAACACCATCTTGATGAATGCCTGACTCATGTGCAAAAGCGTTAGCTCCCACAATCGCTTTATTAGGTTGTACAGTCATTCCAGTTAGGTTAGAAACCAGTCTAGAGGTTTTTGTTATTTCTTCTGTTCTAATAGCTGTAAGAGGAGTTGGGGAATCTTGATCTCTTTTGAAAAAACTATTAAAAAAACTTTTCCTAACATGAAGTGCCATTACTAATTCTTCTAGAGAGGCATTTCCTGCTCTTTCTCCAATTCCATTAATAGTACATTCTAGTTGTCTTGCTCCATTTTTTACTGCCTCAAGAAAATTGGCTACTGCTAAACCCAAATCATTATGACCATGAACCGAGATTACTGCCTCATCAATATTTGAAACATTTTTATTTATATCGGCAATTAGTTTGCCAAATTCACTAGGAGTTGTAAATCCAACAGTATCAGGGATATTTATTGTTGTCGCTCCTGCAGTAATTGCTAGTTGAATCACTTCGTATAAAAATTCAGGATCACTCCTTGATGCATCTTCACAAGAAAACTCAATATCATCTACTAAGGATTTTGCATAATTAACCATTTCTGGAACTATTTGGAGAACATCTTTTCTGGATTTTTTAAGTTTATGTTTAAGATGAATATCACTTGTCGCAATAAAAGTATGTATTCTTTTCTTGGGAGCTGGACTTACTGCTTCGTAACATGCTTTTATATCTCCTTTAGACGCTCTAGCTAAACCGCATATTATAGGGCCATTTTCTTTTCCTACTGCATTAGCAATTTTATTAACAGCTTTAAAATCTCCTTGACTTGCAAAAGGAAATCCAGCTTCAATAACATCCACTCCTAATCTTGCTAATTGATGGGCGATAGCAAGTTTTTCTTCGAGATTTAAACTGGCACCAGGAGATTGCTCTCCATCTCGAAGAGTTGTATCAAATATCAAAATTCTTCCGGGATCTTTTGACATCAGTTGGATTAACCTAAACTTATATTAAGCTAATTAAAAATATTTGACTAGATTTAGTTCAAAAAAAATTTCTGAAAGTTTATAACTTAAATAATATTGGTTAAAATTTTGAAAAAAAAAATCAAATACTTAAATTTTTAAAGTATTCTTTTAGGATTAAAGCCTTTTTTAAAAAAATAAATTTCGAATTTTTTATAGAATTATAGGCATAAATTTAAAAAGTATGAATGGGCAATACTCTAAAAATAATGTTTTAGGACAGTTAGCGATAGTTTTACATGCTCATCTACCTTATGTCAGAAAAAATGAAAAAAACTCCTTAGAAGAAGATTGGTTATTTCAGGCGATTTTGGAATGTTATATACCATTACTTCAATCAATAGAATCTTCCAAAAATGAAAATCCTTTAAATACCAAACTTACTATTAGTTTGTCTCCGACATTATTATCGCTTTTAAATAATAAAAAGATTCAAGAAACATTCCCAAGCTGGATTGAGACAAGAAATGATTTCTTAAACGAACTGCCAAAAGAAGAAAAAAATGCCTCTAGATTTTTAATTAATAATCTTAATGACAAATATTTGTATTGGCAAAAATGTTCTGGAAATTTAATTGAGAAGTTTAGAGTTTTAAATAACTCTGGAAATTTGGATATTCTTACTTGTGCTGCTACACATGGATATTTGCCAATTTTAAGGGAGAATCCAGAAACTGTTAAAGGACAAATCAATACTGCGATTAGGAACCATAAAAATATTTTTGGAACTAAGCCTTTAGGTATTTGGTTACCTGAATGTGCATATTATGAGAATTTAGATGAGATTCTATTTAATTCCGGAATCAGATATGCAATCTTAGATGGCCACGGTATTTTAAACGCTACACCAAGGCCTAGGTATGGAGTATACGCTCCAATATGCTCGAAAAAAGGAGTTGCCTTCTTTGGAAGAGATAGTGACTCAACTTTACCAGTTTGGTCTGCAAAAGATGGGTTTCCTGGAGACAAAGTTTATAGGGAATTTCACAAAGATTTGGGGTGGGAATTACCTATCTCCAAACTTCAAAAGAAAGGTATTTCAACTAAAAGACCTTTGGGTTTGAAGTTTCATAAGATTACAGATGATAAGATACCACTAGGGGAAAAGGGGTTTTACTTAGAAAATGAAGCCAAAAAGAAGGTTGCAGAACATGCTGATTCTTATCTTCTCGAGAGATCCAAACAATTAGAGAAATTAACATTATCCTCTTCCTTTAAGCCCTTATTGGTAGCTCCATTTGATGCTGAGTTATTTGGTCATTGGTGGTATGAGGGACCTTTTTTTATTGAAAATATTTTAAAAAACTCT
>CACAXS010000015.1 GCA_902536545.1 uncultured Prochlorococcus sp.
CTAGAGTTTCTTATATTCTTTTCTTGCTTTTTTCTTATATCTTCGTAAGTATGCGTATATAGGCTCTAATTTGCTCTAAATAGGTGTATTACTGGCTTATTCTGGCTTATTTTCCTCTAAAAAACTGTCACATGGGGGTTGACGATTATGGAAATTCCAGATGAAATGTTGAAAGAAATTAGAGAAAGTGGATATGATCAAGAGCTTGTATATAACTACATAAGAGAGATATTAGATAGCGATAAAGAAATTGAAGAAAATAACAATCTAGAACTTAAAGACAACTACTTATTAGATAAAAGATTTATGAGAGAGCTTGAAGATAGGGATGAATATGATGCTGCTTAAAAATAACTATTAAATATAGATGTTTTCTTCCAACCTTCGTTTAGTAGTTCCTTATATTCTTTTCTTGCAGCCTCAACAGTTTCTACCCTGCTACCTTTCATTACTGGTTTACTTGATCGTTTATAAACGCATCCGCATGAAATCATGATGGCATCAATAGATGATGATGGTTTAGATAAATCTTAAAATGGTTCAAATACTTTTATCCTATTTCTTTCATTATTTATAAGAATAAATCACTCTATTACTTGCCTTTAGATAAAAAATAATTTAAAAAAATACCTCCAGAAACTAATAAACATCCCATAGCAACAAATCCAAGTAAATCTATTAATGATTTATCAGTATTTATTTTTAGAAAAGTTAAAGCAAAAGCTATTGGAGGGAATAATAATATTGCTTTTGGAATGAGCGCCTGATTCCATTTTTTTATATTTGTATCTTCTTCGTTTAGCTCTTGATACATCTTTTCCAGTTTTTTTCTTTCTTCTTCCATTAAATAAGCAATAAGCAAATAATTGCTTCCATACTATAAATTTACCTCCATCCCCGCGAGTTAATTTTCATTGATAAATATCGAGTAATTTTATATAAATTCCTAACAATACTAATGTTGCTAAAACTCCTTAAATACGTATATTTGGTGGATTATTCCAAAGATTAGTTAAATGTTCCATAAAAAAATTACTCATTATATAAAAATATTTATTTGTAATATTCAATCAGCGCTTATTTTAATATCTTCTTTTTCTTCAGTTAACTCCTTTAATTCCTCTTTAGGTTCTTCAGGCCAGGCAATGTCAAATCTCGCAATCTCTTCTGTCGCGAAGCCCTCAGGATGACGAGTACAAATTTTCTTTCTTCTTACAAAAATATGATCAACTCTTTTTTCTTCATCAGGAGTTACTATCCTTTCTAGTTCTATCACTTCTGTGAAGGGAGTTGATTTAAGTTCGTTAGTAGGTTTTACCATTTTTTTTGCGAAATGTTAAAGCTTTTTGCATGATTTTGCGTAATTTCTCGTATTTCATAAAAAGATATCTTGAAGAAATTTGAGATGAATATTTTTAAATAACTCCAGGAACGATTTGTCCAGTTGTTATGTATGCTCCCACTAGAGCAATTAGACCGACGAGAGCAAATCTGCCATTTAAATTCTCTGCTCTTATTTTTTGAGGATCAATATTTCTTGATTGATTTTTATTTTCCATTTAAAAAACTCCTGGGATAAGCTGACCTGTTGTTAGATATGTTCCCACTAAGATCATGAAAGCCATCATTGCTGGTCTTCCAATGGCTCTGTTGAGAATATCCTTATTTGAATTCATTGTTAATTAAAGAACTAATCCTTAAATATTACTTAATGTAAACAGATGTCGAGATATGGTTGTATCAAATGATTCACCTGATACAGAAATGCGGTAAAAATGTAGCAAGTTTTAGTTATTCATACTACTGAGTGACGTTTTTGATATTTTTTAAGTTTAACTTTATTGCTTAGTAAAAATGGCATTTTTGTTTAGTCAACCAAAATAATAGAAAATAAAGAATGATAATAAAGGTTTTATAAAGGCATTTAATCATAAAGATGGTGGAGCGATTATTGAAACTATCTTTCCTTGTCTTAATACAGATTTATAGGATGGTAAGAATAAAAAGCAAATATAGAATTTTAAAGAGAGTTTAAACATCTCTTAAATTAAAAAAAAAATTGTCTATGTTTTTTGAGATTTTTTTGTAAAAAAGTTAAAAATTAATCTATTTTTATCCTCAAATATTTTTAAATCCAAACGAAAAAAGCTCTAATCAAGATTTAGTTTAAGAGAGGTTTAAGAACTAATTAATTAAAAGATAAACTTTTAATTAAAGAGTATTTGTGTTCAAATTAAGTGCTATAAATGTGTTGTCTTTCGTTAATTCATGAAATCAATGAACATAGCTAAGAAAGCTTTGGTCTTTACATCTGTAGTTGCCATTGCTGCTGGCACAGGTGTTTCGGCAAGAACAAGATTAAGTGGTGCTGGAGCATCATTCCCTGCCAAAATCTACACTCGATGGTTTTTTGATCTAGCAAAATCAGGTGGACCAAGAGTTAATTACCAAGCAGTTGGTTCTGGTTCTGGAAGAAAAGCATTCATTGATCAGACTGTTAACTTCGGTGCTTCAGATGATCCAATGAAAGATAAAGATATTGCAAAAATTACTAGAGGTTTAGTACAGATACCTATGGTTGGAGGAACTATTGCATTTGGTTATAACTATGATTGCGATTTAAAACTTTCCCAAGAGAAAGCAGTACAAGTTGCTATGGGAATGATTAAAGATTGGAAAGAATTAGGTTGTAAACCAGGGAAATTGACCTGGACTCATCGTTCTGATGGATCAGGAACTACTAAGGCTTTCACAAACTCTATGGAAGCGTTTTCAAAAACCTGGACATTAGGCACAGGTAAGTCTGTAAAATGGCCGGCAGGTGTTGGTGCTAAAGGTAATTCTGGTGTCGCAGGTGTTATTCAAAATACTCCTGGTGCAATTGGTTATGTTAACCAGTCTTACATAAAAGGTAATGTCAAAGCTGCAGCACTTCAAAATTTTTCAGGTGAGTTTCTAAAACCATCTGTAGAAGCAGGAGCTAAGGCTCTTAATGGTATTACTCTAGATGAAAATCTTGCGGGTAAAAATCCTAATCCAACGGCAAAAGGAGCTTACCCTATAGCTTCATTAACATGGATACTTGCTTATGAAGAGGGTAATGGTAGAAACACTAAAGCTATCAAACAAGCCTTTAATACATTGTTAAGTGATGAGTATCAAGATAAAGCTCCATCACTTGGATTTGTCCCCTTAAAAGGAAATATTCTTGAGAAGTCAAGAGCTGCTGTTAAGAAAATTGGTAGATAATATTTAAAAATTATATTTAGAAAAAGGGAGAATTTATTTCCTCCTTTTTTTATGCAAACAAATATTTTGACAAGCCCAATATTAAAGAAAAAAGAATGAGAATGTATGTTGGAACTATTTTTAAAAAAGATAATAGTGTGGAGATAAAAACTATAAAAACAAATTACAAATTAAATAATTAGAAGATTTTTTGAGTGAGAGACTTGCATTTTTAGAAAATAAAGGGAATATAAAGAAAATGATAATTCCAATGGAATCAATTAAAACCCCAAAAAGAATTATTAAGAAACAGCTTAAAAATGTTAATAAAGCAATTATTGAAATTGCAGAAATGAAATTTGTAAATATTGAAGAAAAAGAAGAAAAATTAGATGCGCTTGTTTTTTTAAAGAATCAAATATTGAGGAAGGCGGAGAAGTTAGAAATTAAATAACTAAATAATTAATACCAAAATACAAAAAGCCAAATTTAGTAACAAGCTTAAGGTTTTAGAAGTAAATTTCATAAACAAAAAAAGGGCGTTAGATTCGCCCTAAACAAAAAAGCTTGATAATCCCCATCACCCAGCTCTTTTGAAAAATCTTAGCACTATATATGGTGTTTGAGAGTATTAAAAAATACCTATTGATGGTGTTGTTTGTTCCTTTTTAATTTGCCATGATAGAAATCCCCATCATCCAGGCTCGCAAGGGTCTTTTTTTTTCTTTAAAAAAAATATGTGAAGGATTTAAAAAGCAATATATACATATAACAGTCTCTCTAGATACATAAAAAATCCATCATAAAGTATTAGGATACTTGTACTAGATGGAAAGGATCCGATATGTCTCTAAAGAATCAAACTAATGATATTTATCCATGGGATTATCAAATAGGAGATGATAATTTCCAATTAGAACCTTGGATACTAGAGAAAGGAAAAGAATTTGTGTCTATTAAAAAAAATATAGATAACAAAGGTTTTTTTTATTTACAAAAGAATAAGGAGAAACGTCTTTCTCTTAATTCTTTACAAATAAAATCGACTTATAATCAATTGACGAATTTTGGATATAAGTTACGAATAAGCAAGCTTTAGGGATATTAGACCATACTTAAAATGGCTGCAAGAAAAGAATAAGCGGAATTATTAAAAGAAGTTTGGAAGAAACCCACTATTTAGAAAATATTTTTGACCGCTTGATGTACCTTTAATTTCAAGAAAAATTTATGGTATGAATAAATTTGGATTTATATCATTGATATCAATTATATTTAAGCTAATTGAATTTTTTCTAGATGAGTCACCCTAATATAGTTGCCTATGAAAATGTGGAGAATTTTGATAGTTTTTCTAAAGAGCAATTTGAGGATTATTGTAATTTAAAAATTAACGAATGTAGTAAACATATTAACTTTATCAAAAAAAATATTTTAAATGCTAGGAATAATATTGAAAAATCTAAAACTTGCGAAATTGGATCGGGTAATAGCAAACTTCTATATGCTCTTGAAAAAAATAAATTAATTTCTTCAGGTATTGGTTATGAACTAAGCAAAAGTAGAGTGAATTTTGCAAATAAATTTGGAGAGTTTACCAAATCAAAGATTATTAAAAATGTAGATCAAGATTTTTTACTAGATAAAAATCCTTTAGATTCTCCTTTTGATTTAATTATAGCTGTAGATATTGTGCTTCAATTAATTTCTCCAATAAATATAGATCATGAAAAAAAGGCTTTGCAGTGGATAAGAAAAAACCTAAAAACTGATGGCTACTTAATACTTGAACTTTGGAGTTTATCTAATTATATTGAATTGATTGAAAAGCAAAATGGAATTTACCGAAAATGGGAAAGTTTTTCAGATGAAGATCCATGGGAATTCTGCTTAGCAGAAATAAGTAGAATGGAAAATGGAGATATAATTTGGGACAAAACTTTTTTAAAACGAAATAAGTCTAATGAAAGATCATTTTTTAGAAATATATTAAGACCTTATTCAAAAGATCAAATTTCGAACTTACTTAAAAAATATGGATTTGAAGTTATAAAATTCTTTGACTTTTGGGAAACTTCTAGTGATTCGGTAGAGGAAGAATATATTGTCTTAGCTAAATAATTTTTGGATAATTATTATTCTCTCTCTATGATATTTTTTTCTAATACAGCCCCATTAAAGAAAGTCCTAAAATCTACTATATCTCTTATCAAACTTCATTAAAATTCTTTCCTATTTTTAAAAAAGTCTTAATATTTTTGCGTATCTGGCTATCCTAATTTATCAAAGGGTTACAAACAACAATAAAGTTTCAAACAAGAAACTAAACCTGACGATTTATAAATATTTTTTAAGGATAAAATCTATATCTCTTTTGCTATATTCCTGTCCAATTGAAAATAATTCATTAGGGAAAATATTTTCATCATTTATATCTTTCACCTTTATAAAAAGAATAGCTAATTGCCTCTAATTTTAGATCGACTGTCAATTACTAAAAATTTCTCTTACGAGGTCTTCTAAAAAATTGGCAGTTTTAATGAAATTTGCTTTTATGAGTGTAGAGTTATATTAATTATGCAAATCTCATTTTTAGCAAAAGTAGTTTTATTTTTAACTCTTTATTGTATTTCTGATTTATCAATCAAAAATAATATTTTGAGAAAAGTAATGAATAGAGCTAATAGAGCTAAAAAAATTTAAACTTCCCAATCAATGGAATTTTTAACTAATTTTTGGAATAATCAACCAACTACAGTTATGGGAATAGGTGTAGCAATATTTGCATTATTAGGAATTTATATATCTTTACTCCAGACATATCAATAAATTAGTTAGTTATTTTTTTAATTTTTTCTAGATTCCATTTATCAAATATTAATTTCATTTCTCTTTCGTAATATCTTACTTTCTTTGCAAAAGGTAGTTGTTGAATAATTATCCCAAAGGGAAATTTAAAAAAAGAAGAGACATAAACAATATAAAACTCTACAAATAAAGGTTTTGGTGGGAGAGGTAAATTTTTTATATATGCCCAATCAATGCAGGGTTTTAATTGCTTATCACTAGCGATAATATTTTTTTTACATCTCCACCAAGAAAATAGATAAATGCAAATAAAAATCGGTAACGGAAGAAGTCGCAACATAAATTAAAAAGGTATTTCTTCGGGAGTTATTTATTCAGGATAACCAAGCCTTAATTATCCTGCGGTGCAATTACTAATGGTTACATTAATTCCCAAGTTTTCATATCAGTAGTTCCTTGTGATCTTTGCATCCAGGCATATTTCCATGTACCGTTTTCATTTTTAAAAATACAAGTGTAAGTTGAAAGATCTTTATTTCGATTTCCTTTGTAACTGAAGATTTCATTCAAAGTGAAAACCGCGTATGCTAACTCACCGTAAATTTCAATTTTGTGGGTTTTGATTAGTTCTGAGGATTCTGCAACTAAGTCTTTACTATCAAACATTCCCACTAATCCCTGCGCAGAGATTGGATTTCCACTTGGCCTTATAGCCAAAAAATCTTCAGTTGCATTCGGTATTAGAAAAGAAGAATCTTCACTGGTTGCATAACCATTAATTAAACTTTCTATGGCTTGAGTATTTGACATTAAAAAAGGAGCTAATTGCCCCTTATTTTAGATCGACTGTCAATCGTATTTTATATAGCAGTGCAAGTAGTAAGCGTCTCATCTTCTTCTGTTTTTTATATTTAAAAATAAGTTTGTATAGTTCGCTACAACTAATAACAGCAAAAGAAATGTATTAATAGACATAAAAAGAGGGTTTTATTCCTCTCAGTTTAGTTCGACTGTCAATTGTTTTTAATTATAAATTAGAGAGATTTTAAAGAAGATACTTATTTCTATTTATTCAAAATCTATTTTCCAAAAAAACTATAAATCTCGGACCTAGTTAACATAAGGTACTAGGTCGCAGGTTCAAATACTGTCGCCTCGATTTGTTATGGCAGTAGGTCTCAGCTAATACATAATTGACGCAAACTCAAGAAAAACAAGCTTAACCAGTCCGAATTAGGCGACAGTTATTTCTCTAAAAGTACTTTTAGCAACATAAGTCTCAGTTATAGCTTAAACTCTGGGGTGCTTTGGGAGTAGTTGTTGGATTTGTTCATTTCCAATAGCCATAAAAAGAAAAAAAGATTTGGTGGATTAAAAACCTTTTTACCTATTTAGCCTTTTTATTTTTTAAGATTTAGAAATTAATTCTCTAATAAAATGAGTAAATTTAAAGATAACTTTTCGAGCGAAAGCTTTTACCCAGATAGTAATTATTATCTTGACCAGGAAAATACTCCTAAAATGGAAACGATTTCAGAAGATCAAAAATCCAATATGGCGGTAAATTTTGAATGGCCAAATACTTATTGGTTTATTGCTGAAAGAACAAATGGACGCTTAGCAATGATAGGTTTCATGGCTGTAATAATTAACTATACCTTATTTGGATGGATAGCTTATCCAATTCTTTAAATGAGAAATTCTAATCTTGACAAAAATGGTTTAGATTAAGTTTGGAACACATAGCCTTCAATATACTACGTTTGTTATAAATGCTATTTTTTTGGGCATGCATTTTCAATGATGCCAATTTCACCAAATTGCTATAAAAATATTCAAGTTCTAGAATTGTTATGGATATAACCAATTAAGTTATTGTGTGATGCTTTGAAAAGTTGACTTTTATTCTTAAAAAAGTCATGGCTAGGTCTTACTGGTTAGTTAATTCAAATAGATCAAGAGTAAAAGGTTTAATAAAAATACTAATAATGAAGATAAATTTTTTTTAAATATATGTTTATTGATTCAGGGAAGATTAACTTCTTCATCGGGCAAAGAACCACCTTTCATAACAACTAGAAAAGAATTAAAGAAAGATACACTCAAAGAAGAAGAATAAAAAAAATTAATTGCCTAGGGTTGGAGAAGAACCTAGGAAGATTGGGAAAAGAAAAGAGAGCTAAGGCTGCTAATCTTTAAAAAGTTTTCAAATAATCCTCAATTACTTACTACTAGCGATGCTAGTAGTAAGCGTTTCATACTATTTAAATTATTTATTCCAAAGTAGAAAAATATAAATCTTGCATTTTTGCTAACCAATTAAATTAAACTTTCCAATCACTTTTATGGGTATTTGATTATTCATATATTTTTGAGGAGTTTTCAAGTAATACATTTAATTCTAAGAGTTCTTCTTTACTAAATTCTCTATATTCTCCTGTTGGCACGTCTAACTTAATATTCATAATTCTTACACGCTTTAATGAACTTACTCTATAACCTAAGGCCTCACACATTCTTCTGATCTGACGGTTAAGTCCTTGTGTGAGTATTATTTTAAATTTTCTAGGGCCCAATTGTTTTACTAAACAATTTTTAGTTATTGTGCCCAATATTTCAACTCCATTACTCATGCTTTGAATAAAGTCGCTTTTAATAGGACGATTAACTTTCACAATATATTCTTTTTCATGATTATTTCTTGCTCTGAGTATTTTATTTACGATATCTCCATCATTAGTTAAAAAAATCAATCCCTCACTAAGCTTATCTAATCTTCCGATAGGGAAAATTCTTTTAGGATATTTAATAAAATCTATGACATTATTGGGTTCTACTTTTTGATCTGTTGTGCAAACAATTCCTACAGGTTTATTAAAGGCTAAATATATGTTTTTTTGTCTCGATGATTTTTCTATTCTTTGACCTTTAACTTCAACTTGATCACTTTCTTCTACTTTGACTCCAATTTTTGGAATTTTGCCATTAATGGTTACCTTTCCTTCTGAAATTAATCTATCTGCCTCTCTTCTAGAACAATAACCGACTTCGCTTAAATATTTATTTATTCTGGTAGCCATTTTGGATGTTTCTTTTTTATCTGCACTAAATAAAATTAGCTAATCTCTTCATATTTTAGATAGGCTGTCAATTTTAGTTAATTTTCTCATCATTGGATTTCAAATTATTTTCATCAGTAATTTCTGCCGCAGGGATCTAACTCTCTTTCTAATACAAAACTTCTTCAATTTTCCTCCACCCCTTAGAAAGTAATCTTTCATAAATTTCTCTAGCTAAATCTATTTCAACAGAAACTGTATTTGTCATTACTGGTGGTTTGTTGCCTAATCCTCCTAGTATTTTTCCGGTATCTATAAACATATACTCAAAAACTCCATCAATACTCTTATCGTTTTTCATAAATCTTTTGACTTCTGAACTATTTGAATTAATCAACCAAAAAGATTTAGCCATTAATCTATCTTTGGAATTAGTAATAGTTTCATTTAAAACAAACTCATTTGATCAGTTTCTTTTTTCTTTACATCTTCTACTAGCCAACCATCAGGTGACCAACTACTCATCATGATTGTCAATAATCCTTTTAATTCATCTTCTTCTTTAACTTGCTCTGTCCATTGTTCCTCATATCCATTAGGTACGACAACAGGCATGCGGTGATGTAAAGGTTTAATTAAATCATTTGGTTCAGTTGTTAAAACGCAGCAACTCTCAAGTTCTGCTCCATCTAGTGATGTCCACTTACTCCAAATTCCTCCCAACCAAAAAGTCTCATAATTCACTTTTCGAACACGATATTTTTTTTCAAAAAAACCACTTGCAGGTATGAGACACCTTTTATGTTTCCAACTTCCATTAAATAATTTTTTTTCTTCTACGGTTTCTGATCTTGCATTGAATGGTCTTAGTCCTTTTTTATCAAATGGGTCTTTCGCCCAAGGGGAAATAAAGCCCCATGTCATAAAAGTAGTTTTAATCCTTCCTTCGTTTTTAATTAAAAGGACAGGATCATTAGGTTTTATTAGATTTTGAGTCTCGTATTTAGAATCAAGTCCAATTGGATAGTCTTGTTTCAAAACCTTTGGCAAATCCTCAAATTTAGTTTTCAGCTCAAATCTTCCGCACATTGATTTTCAAAATCTTTTTTAAACTATCTTTAAAAAAGCAGCAAATTTTCCTTATTTTAGATCTTCCTAGAATTTTCTCAAATAAAAAAACAATTTTTTAATCGTAGAAATTTTTCATCAAAATAATTAAAAGAATATAGAGATACTTAAAAGCTACCTCAAATTCAATTTGTATGTTTCAAAATAATTTTATGACAGATCCAATCTTATATATCTCTATGTTTTTGGGTCTTGGAGGAGTATATGTATTAATATCCTCTTTTCACGATGATGATGATGATAGTGATGATGACGGAAAAAGATATTCCTTTTTATTGGAGAATGTTTGAATTGGTTTTATGAGATTACAAGTCCTATATGTTAAAAGCGTTAACTAAAAGATATCTAAAACTACTAAGCTTTTCATAATTCTAATAAAAAGAGCGTTTTTTTCTGACAAATTCCTTTTTCAGTTTTTTCACTTACAGAAAAATATCTGGTTTTTGCGAAATAACAATATCATTCAAAAAATTTATGGCTGAGGGTGAGAAAACTGCGTAATATATTTTTTACTTATTACCCTCCATATCAAACTCAAAAGAAATCGGGATACCTTCTTTATCAATTTTAGAATTCGATTGTTGGTCTTTTATCCGTATATCTTTGTACCTCAAACCGTACATATTTTTATGGCGATTATTTATTCTGCTTAGTTAGAACATATTTGTGTAATGAATAAATTGAAATGTCTACAACACCGATCAAATCTTGTAATAAATATGTGTTGAGTTACAAAGATTTATCAAATAATACACATGAAGTTGGTTTCTATGCTCGCGACGCATATGATTGCTTGATGATTGCAAGAGAATTCAACTCTTACGTGCATGATCATCCAGGATCTGTGATCAAAATCCAACAAAAATTTTGAGGTAAATTATTATGATTTTAAAAAGCTCACCCTTTGCAATTCAAGATAAAAATATTTGTGATCTTGATAATGCGAAAAATTATCCAACTATTGCAGATTTATTGAAAGAACAGAAGGTTCAAAAAGATGAGGGAAATACAGTTCACCACAGAAGAGATTTAGACTCTTTAGGATAGTTTACAAATATAGTTTGTTACTAATTTTTTAATAAGATCATAATTAATATTGTTTGCATTTCATTCAAAAAACAATAATTTCTTCCTCAAGCTTTTTTCAGTTCTACAGGCATATATACAAAAATTTTTTTATTGCATTAATGGCATATTTATATTTTTTAAGCTCAGCTAGAAGATTTTTATTAAATTGTATTGACTTTCAATTTCTTGAGATTAAAATTTTCCCATTTAAAATAGTCTTCATACTTTTACTTTAATTTAACTGTCAATTACTTTAATAGATCAAATATCAATTAATTTAATAGATCAAATGTCAAGCACTTATAGATTATTTATTAATTGGAGGTTGCTGCAATTTCTTTATGGACGGAGAGAAATTCTTGATCTGTTAGAACTGGTGTAACTTCAATTTCTACACCAAAATTGTCGACCCATATATTACTCCATTTCCAAATGTTCTGATGGTTTGAAGATTCAACTATTGCCCAACCATTAGCCCCTTCAGGATTCACTACTCGATTAAGAACTTTAAACCCATCAAATTCATCACCCTCGCATCCTCCTTCCACAAAACCCGCAAAAGCTTCTGCTCCTTGCATATGACTTTCTTGATCTGGAAATTGCCAATGTACGATGTAAGTTTGCATGAATAATATTTTTTTTAATTATTAATTATCGAATTTAAAAATTAAATAAAAAGTCTTTAAACACTAATTTAAAAAGAATAATCTTGAAAATCTAAAATAGCAAAAAAAAAGACTCTTACGAGCCTAGGTGATGGGGATTCTTATAATGACAAATTAAACAGAAACAAACAACACCATCAATAGGTAATTTTTTATACTTACAAACACCATATGTAGTGCTATGATTTTAAAAAGGTTGGGTGATGGGGATTATCCCGCTTTTTGATTGGGGCTAAGCTAACGCCCTTTTTTTTTTGGAAAAATTTACTTTAATCAATAAAGCCAGCTCGAGGATTAAAGTATTTGAATCTTTTGAAGATAGTTGTAAGAACTTTTCTATGATTAATGCAATTTTAATCTCTTATGTTTGTGTTTTTAAGTGCTCAAGTAAGCCAGTTATGAAAGGCTTTAGGGGGGAATCTATCGAAGAAGCGAGAAACGAATATAAAAACTATTAAAGGAAGGGTGGGGAAAAACTTAAAGATTCAACAGTTTTTTTTAAAAAAAATGGTGAATAGGTACTTAATCTAAAATTTGACTTTTTTAAAATTTATCTGCTTGATAAGCTTCAGAGTGGAGGATAGATAATGAAAAAAGACATTTATTCAAATATTAAAGATTCAGATGCCTTAGAAAGTTTTTTTGAATGTACAACTCTTTGTAGCATCAATAGTGAGGGAGTAAATTGCATAACAGTATATTATGTAAAACATTTAGAACCAAGCAATATCGATATCCCTTTAAAATTTTCATAAGCAAAGCTTATTGATAATTACTATATTTTATTGATG
The DNA here is from genome assembly GCA_902536545.1 of uncultured Prochlorococcus sp. GTDB lineage: Bacteria > Cyanobacteriota > Cyanobacteriia > PCC-6307 > Cyanobiaceae > Prochlorococcus_A. The sequence goes on from CACAXS010000015.1 coordinate 12,748, forward strand.
TTATTTCCGCCTCCTCAAGTTGTTTTTGGTCTATTACTTTTATCTTTAGCAGTAGTTCTCATCTAGGATATAAGATACAATCCTTTTGGAGAAGACGAAGACGGAATTTAATCTTCAACTAGGAAGCTGATTTGTAGGTGGTGCGTGAAATTTCCGTTTCTTTCTTTTGAGTCTTTTGTAAGCAATTAAAGAGCCTAATAATAACAATGTAATAGCTATTGAGTTAATCATGTAAAGCAGTTTTATATCTATAAAAACAAATATGTTCTAAATATCAATAATGATTAAAAATATTTTTTGAAAAAGTGATTATTTATAGACTAATTTTTAATATTTAGCCTTAAACTTAGGTAACCAAAACAACCAAAAGAAAATGCTTACCTTAACAAAAGTAATTGCTATGTAATAAGGACAAATCACTTTTTCTTATTTCTCATTTGATATTGCAGAACCGCTTTTAGGTGTTTTACTTCTTTTTCTAAAGTCTCAATTCTTTTTTCTAGTTCTTCATTAGTTGCCATATTTTTTAGAGATAAATTCCTTGATATTTATAATATTAAAAAAGTGACTTGTTACACATAGTAAATGTCAAATAAGTATTAGAGCCTATTGATGGTCATAATTTCTCAAGATAAATTATGCAAAGTATAAATTTAAGAGAAATTCATGAGTGGAGATTTTGAGACACTAGAAATCAATCAACCTAAAATTACATATTTTCAGAAAAGCTCCGAATCTAATACAGAATGGATAGATGAATTAATTAAACAAATTGAAGATATGAAAAACAATATATACAAATCTTTTTAATGACAGAAAAAGAGTTGAAGGAATTAGAAAAATTTGCAAAAGAAAATGGATACAACGACGAGTTAAAAGATTTATATTTAAGGGAAGTTATAGACCAAAATAAAGAATACGAATGAGATCAAATTTTCGGCCAAATATTAGATTAGCTATAAACATTCTTATAGTTATCGGCACTTTTGCTATTGCTTTGAAGATTGCTCCAATAGCAGAGATATATCAGGAAAAAAATCTATGTATTAAATATTTAAAGCATCAAATAGATCGAGAAAAACTTATCAAAAGATTAAAAATAGTTAAACAAGCAAATCCATCTAGTATTTGTGATTCTATCCTTAAAAGTTAAGAATGAAGATTAAGACATTTACCCCCTTAATTGCAGTCTTTAGTACTTCATTACTTATAACAATTGCACTGCTTAAAAATTTCCAAAGTTTTATGGGGATATCAATTTGTCTTTTAGCGATGCTTAAGCTAATGGATATTGAAGCTTTTGGAACAAGTTTTAAGAAATATGATTTAATATCTTCTCGATTTGATAACTGGATATATATATATCCTTTTTGCGAATTATTAATTGGAATAAGTTTTCTTAAGTCTTCTCCACCCTCTTTAATTATGTTAATTGCTATCATTTTAGGAATTTCTGGAATGATTTCAGTATTTAAGGCTGTTTATTTGGATAAATTACGATTAAATTGTGCATGCATCGGTGGATATGCAAAAACTCCTTTGGGAGTTATTAGTTTTATGGAAAATCTTTTAATGATAATTATGAGTTTCTTGATTTTGATTAAATAACACTTTTATAAATTTTCAATTAATGTTGATTTAAATATTTAAAATAATGTCTTAATTGTTATGGCATCTAATGAAATATCAAGTGAAAGGAGATTTTTAAATACTATATTTTTTGATGGAATTCTTGTTACATATATAATTAACGTACATAAGATTAATGCAGAAACTCAAGAAAATATAGATATCCCAAAAGTTATTTCTTACATATCAGCATCATGTGGTGGTTGCAAAAAATGGATCAATCATTTAAGAGATAATGGATTAGAAATTATTGATAATATAATTGAAGACATCTCAGCAATAAAAAACCAATATCAAATTCCCAATAATTTGAGATCATGTCACTCTGCTCAAATAGCTAACTATACCATTGAAGGACATGTCCCGATTAAATCAATCAACAAACTTTTAAGAGAAACACCTAATATCAAAGGTATAGCGGTACCGGGCATGCCAATTAGCTATCCTAGAATGGAAATGCATTCTCACGACTCTCAATCTCATTACTATGAAAACTACAAAGTAGTTTCATTTAGTAAAACTAGCAAAACAAAAATATTTGGTAAAATCTCTCCTTCATACAAATATTAAACTTTAAATCATGCACATTATTCTTAGAAATTTTAAATTTTTTATTTTTTTATTTTTCTTATCTCTAAATTTCAATACTTATTCTCATGCACATATGAGGGGTACATTTCTTTCTGAAGAGGAAGCTGAAAAAAGGTCTTTAGAACTTGGTTGCGAAGGAATACATAAGAACCAGGATAAATGGATGCCTTGCAAAAATGAAAAAGAATTACATATCTATTTGAGGAAATAGATGGAAAGAAAAAAAACTAAAAAAAGAAAAATTCATAGAAAAATAACTGCAATTTCAGCAATTCCCTTACTAATTACTATTGTATCTGGGACTATTTATAGTATTCTTCAACCATTAGGAGTAGATGCTTTTTGGTTAATAAAATGGCATACAGGTAATTTTGGCATGATTAATTTGCAACCTTTTTACTCGATATTTCTTGGTATAGTATCAATAATCTCTATAATTTCCGGCTTAATCTTACTACGAAACAAAACTTAGATATATTCTAAGCCATTTCAAAAATATAATTAATTAATACTATTTGCTCCGCCACTAACTAAGAAAATTATTGCTCCAAGTGCCATAGTTGCTACCCCCATGTAGGGATATTTTTTAACTCTAGATTTAGTAATTGGAATCCAAGAAAAATACTTATCAGATTTGTTTATTTCAGCACGTTTTTGTTTAGGCGGTAAGCCTAATTCTTCTCTTCTTTTAGCTTCACCCATAATCATAAGTTTATCTACATACAAATAATAAAAACTATGTTCTACACCTGCGAGTTAATTTTATTTAAAAAATAGTTCTTTTTATGAGGATGAATTATTTAAAATTTATTTGGCTTTCTTTAAATATAGGTTCTTTGTATTTGCCTGATCTGATGTAAATAACAAAATTAATATAGTTCCAACTAAAAATGAAAAAATCATTGTTAAACCAACGACTTCAACCATCTCACTAGGTAAATAATTTAGAAACATAATCAATAAATCTTTTATTTTAAATTTAGCAATTTTATTTTTTATGTAAAGTAATTATTCCTCTTTAAATTTCGAAAAGAACTTTCTAAGGCTTTATAGTCTATATTTATTTTTCTTTGCGGGATGAATCTAGTTCTAGCCCATCACAATTTTCTTACTTAGCTATTCCTATTTTCTTAAGCAATTTCAGGTAAGGCAAGAGCCAATTACCAAAGGTAAAAGAGATAGTCGTATTTTTTTTAATTGGCAATAATGATTTAGAACGTACAGAGGCTAATTTAGAAAATTTCTTAATAGTCTCTGCTTCTAGATTATCTATATACAAATTTTTTTGAACACCTCGATTTTTCTTCTGTGGTAAAAAATTTTCTATGAACCCTAAAACTAGATCTAAATTTGATTTATTGGTTGAAGTCTTAATTTGTTTATATTTCTCTTTAAACATTTTTATTTAGCTTTTAATTACTGAATTAAATTTGCCATTTAAATAATTTAAATCAATAGTAAAAGCAGCAAAATTACATTCTTTTAGTAATCCAGAAAGGGTAAATAAATTAGTTAAAAGTAGGTTTTTTTATATTTTCCTTAATACAAAGAGGGTTAAAACCGCCTCTTTTTAATCAGTTACAAATAAGATTTTAATTTTTTGAGTCTCTCAATTTTATTTCTTCCAACTGCATTATCAGCTTGACTCATTATTTCAGCATATTTTTTATTTATTTTTTTCATAAATAGTTTTAATTTAGTCTCAAATTACAGCACCACAATATGGTATCAATCGTAAATAATTTTAATATATTATTTTTTCATCATTTATTACGCATTTATTTTTAATAATTAAATATCTTTTAAAATTTTTAAGCAATGTTGCCAAAGAGTCATCAATATCAAAATTAAAAATCCTTATAATTAAGCAATTTTAAAGGATTTAAAAACATAGAATAAACCTCCTATTAGGATCAATATTGCAGCTCCATAAAAAAGAAAGGGGATAATTGGATATTAATATAATATAGACCTAACTTTTTGTTGTATGGCTTTTTTATCAAGTTTAGGCAACTTTATATCATCAGTTTTTTCTCTAGGCGGAATACTTAATTTTTTCTTCTATTTGCCTCACCCATAATTAATACTGAGGTATTCCCATACATTTTAAATAATTGTTATCAGCTAAATCTAAAATTTGATTCCATTCTTCATGAGATGTTTCCAAATGATTTTTAAAATCTTTTTCAAATTTAATAATACATCTTTTTTCTATATTTTCTGAAGAATTATAATTTCTTAAAAAAGTAACACTCAAATAAGATAATGATGAAAAAACTAAAATTACTTTAGCAATTCTAAAACGATTCATATCCAAGATGATTCCTCCATACTTGAGAAATCAACTTTGTGACTTTTTATCCATTTACTGTTTGCTTGAGCAAACCTTTGAATATTTCTCTTTGGAGCCTGATGAATACAAATAACTTTTTTTTGATCATCTTTAATGAATCCTCTTAAAAGTGGCTTAATATCAAATTCAGAATGTCTTAGATCTGCTTCTTTACTATCAAAAATTTTTACCCATTCTTCAAATGTACTTTCAATTTTAAAAGAAATTACAGTTGTTATTTTCCTAGGCATAAAGAATAAGCTGTTTTTTTATTTTAAAAGGTATGTCAAACATTCCCAATTATTAAAACCATCTAATTATGAAAACAAAATAACTCTTAGATAAAAAATTTCATCTTAATTTTTTTAAGTAATTTTCAATAGAACCTCAAAAGAAAAAAACATAATTTTAGTTATCCTAGAAATTAAAGAATAGATTTTAGAAATACTTAATTAAAAGGTGTAGTATTATTCATAGGAGCTATTAATAGGATTTCAAAAACTATCCCAGTTATAGCAATTGGTAAAACCCAAATACCAATAAATCTATGATCAAAAAATCTCAAATGATCCTCACCATTGAAAACGTTACGTAAAGCGGTAAATAAAGTTTCTGGTTGCTTATATGATGGACCATTATCAGAGGGAGAATATGGTTTAACAAAAGCGGATGAGGCAGAAAACTTTGCAAACTTTCTAATGAAATAAATTGGCAAAACCCATATAGCAACAAATCTTCCTCCTAACCACTGCCTTGCATTAGGAAGGGCATACTCTTTTATAGATTTATTCTCTGGCATACCAGATTCTAAATCTCTATAAATATTTTCTAAAGTATCTTTTTTATTTAATTGATTAATCATTAAATTCAACTATAGGTGAGATAAATTCTTTAAAATTTGAATATTTAATAAAAATATTCCTAACTACTAAAATAACTAAAAAGTAGTTAAGAATATTTTCTTAGGCTAGGTTCATAAAGACGGATTGTAAACCGTTGCAGATGCGCCAAATATCTACATATTCTTTATAAATAAAAAACTATTTTTTTAAAAGTAAATAATATACAAAGTCATAGATATTTTTTAATTGAAAGAGTTTATTTTTGATACTGAATTTCAACCTTATATTATTTTCTTTTCTAAAAATATTTAAACCTCATTTTCTAAGATTGCGAAAAAGAAAATGAGGTTAAAGGGAGGTTCTCATTACAAACCGTACTCATCAAAGTTAACGGCTAGTAGATTGCCCTAATATCTACTTTTATATTTATATAATTATTTTCTTAATTTAGAAAGATCAATTTTATACAAATAAGTGTTTAATATTTTATTTAACTATTATTTAGGAAAAGCTAATTAATGCACTTACTATTTTTATTGAAAGATGAAAAAAAGCATAAAGAGAAACTGCAAAAAATAAATACTGTTCAATTGGAATCATGACAATTTAATAAATAAAAAAAAATGAATTTAATTTAATTTTTTGTTAAGAAGATATTTTCCAAAATATAACTTTGATTTATTGATTGATTTTTTAAAGTCATTTTTTTTGACAAATTATCATCAGGCAATTTAAAAGCACCCCATTTTCTGAGCCAAAATAAGGTATAGAAAAAGGCAATTATGAAGGGGGCTCCAACAATATAGAATCTAATATCCATTAAAGTACCTAATTAATAAGATTTGAACTGCATTGCCAAAATTGCTCCTAGAAAGAAAACAGTTGGAATTCCTAAAGCGTTTACAGCTGCAGTTCTCACTGTAAATACGGGATAACCTTCTGCTGGTCTAACTGTATCGGGAATTAGTGCAGAATCTTCCCATACTTGATAGTTTTTGAAAGGAGCAACTCCCTTCTTGGGTAGTCCAAGTGGTGTCAATCTAAATACATCCCATCTACCTAACCAAAAAACTGTAAATATCCATGAAAATACTATTGGTGTCATAACAAGTAAAACTCTAAAATCCATTTCTATA
>CACAXS010000016.1 GCA_902536545.1 uncultured Prochlorococcus sp.
ATCAAAGCAGTTTATTCAAAGTAAATCAAGCGAAGAATCTTCTCATGGTTCTGCTCGAAGTGATTTTGAAAGAGACGATGATGACCCCTTAAGTATAAGGAGTTTATCAATAACATCTTTAGGTATTATTTTTGCATTTTTGACAATTTTTTTACCTTCAATAAGCATCTTAATTGGAAGACCTTTATCTCAAGGAAACGAGATAATTCATAATCACGATTTTAAAAAAGATGGACCTTAGTTCAATACCTCCATCTCCAATGAATGGAATAGTAAATATTGTTGTTGAAATACCTGCAGGGAGTAGGAATAAATATGAATATTGCTCTGATGCAGGAATTATGGCCTTAGACAGAGTATTGCATTCTTCAGTTAGGTACCCTTTTGATTATGGTTTTATTCCAAATACTCTAGCTGACGATGGAGCTCCTCTTGATGCAATGGTGATAATGGATGAACCTACTTTTGCTGGCTGTTTAATAAAAGCTAGACCTATTGGAGTTTTGGATATGCATGATTGTGGTGCATATGATGGAAAACTTTTATGTGTCCCTATGGCTAATCCTAGACAGGCTAATATAGTGAGTATTAATCAAATTGCTCCTAATCAGCTTGAGGATGTTGCTGAATTTTTTAGGACAAGTAAAGGACTTGATGGAAGAACAGTTCAAATTGATGGCTGGAGAGATTTTGATGTAGTTGAAAATTTATTGAAAAGTTGCATACCTCTAAAAAAGAAAAACTTTAAAGTTCTTAAGAAATCAAAAAGTGGTAATTTAAATTGAAAAAAATAATTTTTTATAGTTATTTAAAATGCTCCACTTGCAGAAAAGCTGCAAATTGGCTTAAAAGCAAGGATTTTGAATTTCAATTAATTGATATTGTAAAAGATCCACCACTTGTTAATCATTTAAATTTAGCTTTAGAACAATATTCTGATGATAAGAAAAGGATTTTTAATACAAGAGGTAAATCTTTTAAAACTCTTAATCTTGATATTTATGGCTTATCAACAGAAGAAATTATTCAACTTCTTTTAAGTGATGGCAAATTAATAAAAAGACCATTTTTGATTTACGAAGGAAAAAAAGTAATATTAGGTTTTAACGAAATTGAATATGCCAAACAATTTATATAAGGTTAAAAAATCAAAACTCTATTAATTTCATGCATGCTTCTATTAAAAGTTTTTTAAAAGAATGGGCTTTACTAATTCTATTAACTTTTTTTGTTTCTTCTTGTAGATCTTTTTTCGCAGAACCACGTTATATCCCTTCTGGTTCAATGCTCCCAGAATTACAAATAAACGATAGGCTAATTATTGAAAAATTTTCGCTAAGAAACTCTTTACCAAAAAGAGGAGATATTGTTGTTTTTAACTCACCTTACTCCTTTGACGAAAAATTAATTTCATCAAGATCTAAGCCTCTACCAAAAAAAAGATATTGTTTTTTTATGAGTTTTCCTCCGATGTCATTTATTCCTGGTTTAAGGGATCAAGCTTGCGATGCATATATTAAAAGGGTGGTGGCTCTCCCAGGAGAAACTGTGAGTGTAAACACAAAGGGTGAATTAATAATAAATAATAAATTAATTTCTGAACCCTATGTCTCTTATAAGTGCTCATTATCCCTATTAAATAGTTGTGGTAAATTTGAAAATATAAAAGTTCCTGAAGATCATTTTTTAGTTTTAGGTGATAATAGATCAAATAGCTGGGATGGTAGATATTGGCCTGGAAGCAAATTTCTTCATAAAAAGGAGATAATTGGTAAAGCTTATTTCAGATTTTGGCCTCTTAGTCAAGTTGGTTTTTTCAATAAATAAGCAATTCTTCTAAATATGATTTCATCAAAATTTTAAAAAACGATTTAAAGTGCACCCGAAGCAGTTGAATCAATTATTCCTCCTAGGTGGGTTGTAATGTTTAGAGAGCTAATAACAGAGGGCTTATTGGGATCATTAAAAAGGTCAATTATAGTTATGCCACCATTACCTTGTTTTATCATCCAAATATTTGAATAATTTATGCCAAGGATGTTGCAAATTAGAGTTTTATTGACTGCATCATGAGCAACTAGAAGGCTTAAATCATTATCCTTTTGAGATGAACAAATTTTGTCAAAAGCTTCTATGGATCTTTCTGATACATCTTTTATAGATTCACCTTCGGGCATTATTACTTTTTCAGGCTTGTCATGCCAATTTTTTAGTAAATCAGGCCACTGTTCTCTAATTTCTGCTTCCAGTTTACCCTCCCATAATCCGTGACTAATTTCTACAAGTGAATCTATTCTTTCTATTTTTAAATCTTTAATATTTTTAAGGATTATTTGTGCAGTCTCATAAGGCCTATGCATTGAACTTGAAAATGCCTTATTGAATGAAATATTTTTCAAATATTCAAAAGTCTTTCTGGCTTGATCTTTTCCGTTTTCATTTAAAGGTATATCAATCTGGCCTTGAAATCTCCCTTCTTTATTCCAGTTAGTTTCACCATGCCTTATTAGAAATATTCTGGAATCTCCAATTTGATTTGGAATATTTTTATTAAGATGGGAAGTTTGATTTAAGCATTCAACTTGGGTCTTAAAAGAGTTATCTTTCCTTGAAATATTGAGTATCGAGAAAGAAGCATTTTCTAATCGTATTTTTCTAAAACCTTGCTTAGGCTTTCCTATTAAAAAGAGTATTAAACATCTGATAATTGCATTATGTCCTACAACTAAAATATTTACATCATCTTTGTCTAGATAAATTTTTAAAATATCTTCTACAAAATTTGTTGCTTGCAAAAATAACTCTTGAATTGGTTTATAAGTTTTATTGTCATTTCTTTTTAAAATTAGATTTTCTGGATTATTTTTCCATATGGGGTAAATTTCTGGAAATTTCTTTTTTATTTCATCAATTTTTAGACCAGACCATTCACTAAGATCTACCTCTAGCAAATTATCATCGAATACAATATTTTGTTCTTTATTAAAGCTCTTTTTAATTGTTTTTGCAGTCTCTGCCGCTCTAATAAGTGGGGAGGAATAGATTTTATCGAAGTTTATTTTTGATAATGCTTTGCCAGCTTTTCGGGCTTGTTCATATCCTTCATCAGTCAAGTATGAATCGTCTGTTCTTCCTTGAATTAATCCTTTTGCATTGAAACTGCTTTGTCCATGCCTTACCAAAACTAATCTTACAGCCATTATATAAATTTGAAAATTAAGATAAATTAATCATCTCATGTAGTGATTAAAATAGATACATAAATATACGGAATTTCGATGATAACTAACTATAGTTTTCAACAATATAATTAAGTTATGACCTTTCAAAATATTTCTAAGTCAAAACTCACTTTAGCTTTTATTTCTATAGTCATAACTTTTTTTGTGTGGCAGCAAGGCTTAAGAGATAGTTTAAATAGACCATCTGTCTCATTTGATATTGGTCAAAAAGAGCAAGAAATTGCTGTATTATCGGCCCAATCAATACCTTCAAATCTTGAAAAATTTTTTATAATTAATGATCCTGTTGATCAAATAAATAAATCACTCTCTGAGGTCTCATTTGAAGAACTAACAGAAAGAAATAAATTAATTAGAATAATTACTTCAGAATCAAATGATCTTACAATCTATAAAAATATATCCCAAGATTTTGAAAATAAAAACTTTAAGTTTCTGATTGATGAGATAGAAAAAAAATCTAATAATAATTCATATAAACCCAGTTCCGATAAATTTGATTTATTTAAAGGTGATCGATTTTTATACCACCTTCTAAGCCGAAAATTTGATTTTGATGATAGTTCATTAATAACAAAATCATTTTCAAACAAAATGTTTTTAAAAATATTAGCCATAAGACTAATACCACTTTTAACAATACTTATTGGCTCTATTCTGGCTTTAAAAATTTTGTGGACTTCCATATCTTTGAAAAAAGTTGGTTGGCAAGAAATAAAATCCTTAGATTTAGAATTAATAGATATGGTTTTATTAATTGCAGGTGGATTTGTTGTTTTAGGAGAAGTAGTATCACCTTTATTTTCTATCAGTTTGGTTGAACTTTTATCTAAAAATATCTCTAATGAATTGTCTCAATCTTTAAAAATATTCTTTGGATATCTTTTTATGGCTATTCCCCCATTAGTGATAATTTATTATCAAATTAAATCTTTGGATGGTGTATTTTCTTTTAAAAAGGATTATATACAGTTCAATTTCTTTCCAATAAAATATGCAATTTCTCAAGGAATTAAAGGTTGGTTAACAATTGTTCCTTTTGTTTTATTGATTTCTTTAATTATGAATAGTTTGATCGATAACCAGAATGGTAGTAACCCTTTGTTGGAAATTGTTCTTAATAATAATAATTACTTATCATTTTTTCTATTATTTGTTACAACAACTCTATTAGCTCCTCTATTTGAGGAGATTATATTTCGCGGTATTTTACTACCAACTCTTTCAAGAGATTTTGGAGTAATTTCGGGCATCGTTATTTCAGCTTTTATATTTTCATTAGCTCATTTAAGTTTGGGAGAAATGCTGCCTTTATTTGTTCTAGGGATTGGATTAGCAATTACAAGAATTGCCTCAGGGAGTTTGTTTTCCTCAGTGATTATGCATTCTTTATGGAACGGATTGACTTTCTTAAATTTGTTTTTATTGAGGACATAAAGAATTTAATTTTTTACTTGCAAATCAAACAAAAAGATGTTTATTTAATTAATAACGCTTCTTTTATTTAAATAATAAATCATAGATGAAACCTTATGGGAATCAATTTAATTTAAAAAAAAAAGTTTCATATGAAAGAAAAAAAAATTCTGAAAAAATATCCATAATTAATATAAAATTAATACATCAAATTTTCGATACCATTAATATCTCTCTTTTGGTATTAATTTTCACCTTATTTTTCTTGTCTTTTAATAGTCAAAGAAAATGGTCAAATACATATAATAACTTATCTAAAACAAGGGCTATCAATAATAATCTTATTGATTATATTTCTAAAATTGAAGAATTTTATATTAGTGAACTTGAGTCTATTAATACTTATAGAAAGACTAAACCTGAAGATTTAATCTATCTAGATAAACTTTCAGAAAAAAAAGAAAGTTTATTTAAGAAAAATTTAAGTAGTTTCATTGAAGGTTTTAGTGATAGCAAATATCAAAGGGGATATTGATGAAAAAATATAAGAAAATTGTTCATCTAATACCCCTTGATCAAAGAAGATTTAAATTTCTATATATTTTTAGCTTATTATTAATATTTTGTTTGTTTGGTAGGCTAGTTAAATTGCAAGTCTTTAACGCTTCTGATTTGCAAAGGAAAGCTAGATTAATACAGTCTTCTAAAACTAACGCCTTAAAAAAAAGGAGAGCGATTGTTGATAGAAATAATAGACTAATTGCTTATGATAAACCGCTATATAAATTATGGGCCCATCCAAAATATTTTAATTTTCCCGGTGATTCAATTAACAGAGTTCGGAGTATTGAAGAAGTTATAGAAAAATTGTCACCTATCTTGGATATAAATGGTGAAATACTCTTGAGTAAATTTAATAATAAAATTAGTGGTATCAAGCTTTTGGATAAAATTTCCGAAGAAAAAGCAGAGAAGATTAAGAACCTTCAAATAGGCGGACTTGACTTGTTTAAATATTCGCAGAGATACTATCCTCAAGGGGAGCTTTACTCTAATCTTGTCGGTTTTGTTAATGATGAGAATATAGCTTCAGCGGGTTTAGAGCTTCATTTAGATAATCAAATTAAAGTTTTTAATAAAAGTAATTTAATCAAAAGAGGAGGAGATGGAACTCCTCTACCGGATAATTCAGCCCCGGGTGATTTTATTTCTGATTACAAAAGTTTAGGCTTAACTATAGATTCAAAATTACAGAAAGCGTCATTCAATGCATTGTCAAAGCAAGTAATCAAATGGAAAGCAAAGAAGGGTTTTGCCATTGTTATGGATGTTAATAATGGTCGGATTCTCTCCTTGGTTACATTCCCGTCGTATGATCCCAATAAATTTTGGCAGTATGATTCTGGACTATTTAGAGGTTGGTATTCTCAAGATTTATTTGAGCCTGGTTCAACTTTTAAACCTATTAATCTTGCCATAGCTTTAGAAGAAAAAGTAATCCAGAAAGATGGAGTAGTTGAAGATATTGGAAAAATTAATGTTGGAGGATGGACACTTTCTAATTGGGATAAAAAAGGTAATGGATACATTGACTATCCAAAAGTTTTGCAGGTTTCAAGTAATGTTGGGATGGTAAAAATAATGCAAAATTTAGACCCCACAATTTATTGGGATTGGCTAAAAAATTTAGGTATAAATAAAAATTTAGAGACTGACTTATCTGAATCAACTGCTGGCCAATTAAAGAGAAAAGATTTATTTATAAATCAATCAATTGAGCCTGCCGTAACTTCTTTTGGTAAAGGTTTCTCAATCTCTCCACTTAAATTGGTTCAACTTCATGCGGCTATAGCAAATGGGGGTTTTGAAGTGACTCCTCATGTAACCTCAACTTTCAAAGAGAAATTTAATAAAAATCCAAAAAAACAATTTTTTTCATACGAGGTTTCTAAAAATGTTCTTGAATGGATGGAGAGCGTAGTTGATAAAGGTAGTGGATCTGGAGTAAAAATCGAGGGTTACAGGATAGCTGGTAAAACGGGCACTTCTCAAAAAGCCTTAAATGGTTCGTATACAAGCAAAAAAGTTTGTAGTTTTGTCGCGACCTTACCAGTTAATGATCCAAAATATGCTGTCCTTGTAGTCGTTGATGAGCCATCTAAATCATATGCATATGGTTCAACTGTTGCAGTACCAGTTGCAAAAGAAATTATCGAGAGTTTGATAGTAATTGAAAAAATACCTCCTAAAATTAAAGATCACGGAATGATTGTTAAAAAACCCTAAAATTTTCCAATTTTATAAATATTTAGTTCACTTTCCGATGATTTCATCAGGAATAAAAGCTAGTTTATGTATATATAAGATTATCTAGGTATGAAATCAATTTTAGAACAATTGTCCTCAATGACCATTGTTGTTGCCGATACTGGAGATTTAGATTCGATAAAAAAATTTCAACCAAGGGATGCCACCACCAATCCATCGCTAATACTTGCTGCTGCTAAGAATCCTGATTATGTGAAATTAATTGATAAATCTTTAGAAAGTTCAGAAAATGCTTTACCCCAAGGATTTTCTGAAATTGAATTAATTAAAGAAACTGTTGATCAAGTTTCGGTTTTTTTTGGAAAAGAAATTTTGAAAATTATTTCAGGGCGCGTATCTACAGAAGTTGATGCAAGACTGAGCTTTGACACCGAAGCTACGGTAGAAAAAGCGAGAAAATTAATCAATCTTTACAAAAATTTTGGAATTGAAAAGGAAAGAATTTTGATTAAGATTGCTGCAACTTGGGAGGGAATTAAGGCAGCTGAAATTTTGGAAAAAGAAGGTATTAAATGCAACTTAACTTTACTTTTTAACTTCTGCCAAGCGGTAACTTGTGCCAATGCAAAGATAACTCTAATTTCTCCGTTCGTAGGTCGTATATTGGACTGGCATAAAGCAAAAACTGGTAAAACTAGTTTTGTTGGCGCTAAAGACCCCGGTGTTATTTCGGTTACGCAAATATACAAGTACTTTAAAGAAAAGGGATTCAAGACAGAAGTAATGGGAGCGAGTTTTAGAAATCTTGATGAAATAAAAGAATTAGCAGGTTGCGATCTTTTGACAATTGCACCAAAATTTCTTGAGGAACTGAAAAAAGAAAAAGGAGAGTTAGTTAGAAAATTAGATGTAAGTACTCAAATAAATTATCCTATTGACTACGAATTTAAAGAAAAAGATTTTAGATTAAGCATGTTAGAAGATCAAATGGCAAGTGAAAAGCTCAGTGAAGGCATCACTGGATTCAGTAAGGCTATAGAAGAATTGGAAGAGCTGCTACTTAAGAGATATTCAGAAATTAAAAATCATAAATTAATTTCTGCTAACTAAATTTAAGTTTGAACTGAAAAAGAATTAATCCCCATTTGTTGTTAAAAGTCTTCTGATAACTCTTTTTGCAATATCTTCATAACTCATTTTTCCAGATAATATTTGAGCAATACGTTTAGGTGCTGTTTTTCTTTTGACACCTAATTGGTATCCAGTTCTGGGAAATCTATAAAATACTTGGGCTATTCTCATCCCCCAAGCCATTGATTTCCCCCAAATAATGTTAATTTTTTTCGTATAAAAATTTAAATTATCTACTTTTCCTGAAAGGTACTGATCTATATATTCTGCAGCATAAAAACTGCTAATTAAAGATGGCCTAATTCCTTCAGCTAAAAATGGATCACATAGAGATGCTGCATCTCCAACCGCTAAAACTTTGTCTCCATTAATTGAGTGGAAGCCATTCCATATTCTCAGTTTATTACTAATTGTTTTTTGAGGAAAATCATCAAAACCGAAGCTTCTGATTACTTGTTTATTTATATCCCGATTTTCTAGGCGACCATTATTAATAAAAGTACCTAGACCAATATTTAAGCTTTCTCTTAGGGGGAATGCCCATGCAAAACCATATTTTATAAATCCAAACTCAAATCTAACTGCATCTCTAGGTATTTCACCTAACCCTTTCAATCTTAATGAGATTGTGTTCGCAAATTTCGGTTTTCTTGGCCCTAAATTGAAATAACCCGCCCATTTCGATTGGGACCCATCTGCAATTACAAGAAATTCTGTAATATATTTTATTTTGTTATTACATATAATTTCCCATTTATCATTTTTTTTTATGATTTTTTCTACCAATAATGGTCTCATTATCTGAACTCCATTATTCAAGGACTCATCAAGTAATGATTGATCAAGCTTTTCTCTTTTGATAATCCAAAATGGGGATTCACCAGTCAGATCAGCAGTTACATTATCTGAAGCCCTCCATCTGAATTCAACATGCTTAATTTTTGATTCTATGGAATCTTTTATATCTAAAGGAAGAAATCTTTGCATTGAAGATGCCATCCCGCCTGCACATGGTTTATAACCTTGGAATTTTTCTTTTTCTATAATTAAAACTGAATACCCTTTCTTTGATAGGTTAAGAGCAGTGGAAGATCCTGATAATCCTCCACCAATTATTACGACGTCAAATCCTATCAAACTTTTAGAATTTCCTTTTCTTTTTCAGACAATTTAGTTTCTATTAGGGCAATATATTTATCAGTAATTTTCTGAATTTCAGATTGATTATCTCTCGATTCGTCAATAGAAATGAGTCCATCTTTTTCGTCTTTTTTTTCTTTATCAACAGCATCTCTCCTGATATTTCTCAAGGCTACTTTTCCTTCCTCTGCATATCTAGAAGCTAATTTACAGAATTCTTTTCTTCTTTCTTCTGTTAAGGGAGGAACATTTATTCTTATTACTTTACCATCATTATTTGGAGTAATACCTAAATCACTCATAGAAATAGATTTCTCAATCGCTTGTAAACATGAAATATCAAAAGGTTGTATTGAAATTGTTTGCGAATCAACAGTACTTATTGTGGCAAGTGATTTAATTGGAGTTTCTGCTCCATAATACTCAACACTTACTCTGTCTAGCAATGAAGCATTTGCTCTGCCTGTCCTAATTGTATTAAAGTTTCTTTGTGTGGCTTCGATACTTTTACTCATATTTTCTTGAATTTCTTGTTTTTTCATAATAAAAAATTTAGATAAGCTTTAACTAATTAATGAACCTATAGGATCCCCAGCAACAGCTTTAGAAATGTTCCCTTTTTTGAATATATCAAATACCATGATAGGGATATTGTTATCTTTGCATAGTGCAATTGCAGTACTATCCATTACTGCGATTTCATCGCTAAGAACTTGCTGATAACTCAGAGAGGAATATTTTTTTGCATCTTTGAATTTATTAGGATCACAATTATATACACCATCAACTTTGGTCGCCTTCATGACTACTTCAGCATTTATTTCCGCTGCCCTCAGGGCCGCCGTAGTGTCAGTTGTGAAAAATGGATTTCCGCATCCACCTCCAAAGACCACAACTCTCCCCTTCTCAAGATGTCTCATAGCTCTTCTTCTGATGTAGGGTTCGGCAATTTCCTGCATTTCTATTGCAGTTTGAACTCTGGTTTCAACTCCTACTCTTTCTAAACCATCTTGAAGTGAAATTGCATTCATTACTGTTGCGAGCATACCAACATAATCAGCTGTAGCTCTATCCATGCCATCTGCAGATCCTTTAAGCCCCCTAAAAATATTCCCGCCCCCAACAACTATTGCAAGTTGCACATTATTTTCGACTACTTTTGAAACATCCTCTGCAATTGACTGAACTATAGCAGGATCAATACCATAAGGTTTTTCACCCATTAGTGCTTCACCACTAAGTTTTAAGAGAACTCTTTTGTAAGTCATTCAATAATAATACTTTTAAGACCTTAGCAAGTAAAAGTACCAAATTTATTTTTTGTTCAGATATTGCTTGCGTCTTTAAACATTTCTAAACCTACCTAAAGAAAATTTTAAACAAGAATGTAATTCAACTAAAATTCAACACACTTTTGTGCTTTTATTCCTTGTTCTTTAAATGGATGTCTTATTAGTTTCATTTCAGTAACTAGATCAGCGTAATTGATAATGGAATCAGATGCTCCCCTTCCAGTTAAAACAATATGATTTTTTCTATTATTTAAGCTTTTTAAAAAAGTGATTATTTCTTCGGGTGCAAGATAACCAAGTTTTGTAGCAATATTAATTTCATCAAGAATTATAAGTTTATAAGATTCGTTTTGTATGTATTGTTTGGCTAATTGCCACGCCTCTTGAACTAATTTTTCATCTCTTATTCTGTCTTGTGTTTCCCAAGTAAATCCCTCTCCTAATGCATGCCAAGATAGGTTTGAAGAAAAGTTTTTAAGTGCTTTTTCTTCTCCAGTGGTCCAGCCTCCCTTAATGAATTGAATTATTGCTACTTTATAGCCATGCCCTATCGTTCTTAAAGCCATACCTAAAGATGCAGTTGTTTTGCCTTTGCCATTTCCTGTGAAAACAATCAATAATCCTTTTTTTGTTTTTCTAATTTGTAGTCTTTCGGCTTGAATATCTTTTCTTTGCTGCATTCTTTTTTTATATGAGCTTTCATCGCTATCAGGTGATAATTTACCTCCCATTCCAAGTTTATTTGCTTGATTATCGAGGTTAAATATTTTCTCGGAAGATGAAGGTTTTTCTTTCATAAGACCCTTACTTTTATTTATTATAAATCTTTAAATATTTTTAACTCTTTTAAATTTTAAAAGTGCATTATTTACCGCCTGTTGTTGATCTCTTTTAGTAATCCAGTGGTGATAAGTTTGAGTATGTAAACTAACCGAATGTCCCATCATTCTGGCAGCCACAGTATCAGGTAAATCATAAAAAATTGTTCTTACTGCCCAAGCATGCCTTAGATCATAAGGTTTTATTTGTAAAGAGTAACGCTTAA
Source organism: uncultured Prochlorococcus sp. (assembly GCA_902536545.1). Taxonomy (GTDB): domain Bacteria; phylum Cyanobacteriota; class Cyanobacteriia; order PCC-6307; family Cyanobiaceae; genus Prochlorococcus_A. Next base: position 11,535 of record CACAXS010000016.1, read on the forward strand.
ACTGATCTGTTATTTTTTTCCCAATATTTTGTAAGGTTGTAATCTTTAGGTCTCTATTTATATTTGGTAAAAGTTGTGGATTTTCACCAAGTTTTGATAATTCGAACTTTTCCACCCATTCTGGATGAAATGGCCAAACTTGATGTTCCCCAGTTTTAGTGGTAGGTAAAACTCTAATAATTTTGTCCCCAAAATTAGTAAGAGAACTTAAATCACAAAAAAATACTTCATGATTCCTCAATCCATATGTAGCCATCAAACCAAAAACATATTTCCAAGACTTGTTTGGTATCGTCTCCCATAGTTTTTCTATTAACTCGTCTTTAGGGAGATCCCTAAATCCTGCTTTGTTCAAACCATATCCTCTAGAATTTAATTTCCAATCTTCTGGTAGTTTAATGTCCAAAAACTTAGCCAAAACACTTAAAGAAGTGGCGCATTGTTTCCTACTTCTGGTACCTTCCTTATAACTTTCAAGCGTTTTTTGAAATATTTTTTCTAAAGCTTCATTCTCATAATCATTATAAATATTTAGGATTCTTTTCATATATGGTTTGTAAGAACTTCTCCAAGTAGTTTTTCTAGTGCTGGTTAGAAAATCACTTTTATTTTCTTTAAAAAAAAATTCCTCAAACTGATTTAATCTTTTTGGGAATTCAAAACCATCTTTTATTTCCTTTTTATAAGGTTTGCCTATCCAATTAATCCAATCAAATTGATTCAATTCCAGTTGCAAATTGATTAATTGTAATTTTTTTTTGGCCTCCTCTAATCCAGAAATATCAGCATTTAAACCAAGAGATATTCTTTGAATTTTAAAGTTATTTTTATCTTCTTTAGAGGGTAGTGAACCACGGATATTTAATTTCTCTCCTCTTTTCTCAATTTTAAGCTTGCTGCCTTGAGTAGCAAATTTATCATTGGCATTATTAATTTCCTGAATTACGTTCATTTAATTATATAATTGACCATATAATGACGTTTTAAATGTTGATTTTCAATCTCCATAAATTTTAAATGGATAAAATAGGCGTCTTACTAATGAATTTAGGAGGGCCTGAACGCATTACTGATGTAGGCCCATTCTTATATAATCTCTTTTCTGATCCAGAAATAATCAGGACCCCTTTTCCTTTTTTTCAAAAGCCCCTAGCTTGGTTAATTAGTACGCTTAGGAGTACTACTTCGCAAAAGGCCTACCTTTCTATAGGTGGAGGTTCCCCAATCAGAAGGATAACTGAACAACAGGCAAGAGAATTACAATCTAAATTAAGGGACAAAGGGTTTAATGCTACTACCTACATTGCCATGAGGTATTGGCATCCTTTTACCGAATCAGCAATTGCTGATATGAAAGCAGATGGCATAAATCAAGTTGTTGTAATACCCTTGTATCCACATTTTTCGATAAGTACTAGTGGTTCGAGCTTTAGAGAATTAAAAAAATTGCGAGATTCTGATGATGAATTTAAGAAGGTTCCAATGAGATGTGTAAGGAGTTGGTTCAGTCAATCAGGTTATTTAAAGTCTATGGTCGAATTAATTTCTGAACAAATTTCACTTTGTGAATCACCTTCAAAAGCCCATATATTTTTTACTGCTCATGGAGTTCCTAAGAGTTACGTAGAAGAAGCTGGAGATCCTTATAAACAACAAATTGAAGATTGTTCCTTATTAATTATAGATGAGCTGGAAAAATGTTTAGGGCATAGTAACCCCTATACACTTTCTTATCAAAGTAGAGTTGGTCCTGTTGAATGGTTGAAGCCTTATACAGAAGAAGTGTTAGCTGATCTTGGAAGGTCAAATATCAATGATCTGATTGTGGTCCCTATAAGTTTCGTTGGAGAGCATATCGAAACATTGCAAGAAATTGATATTGAATATAAAGAAATTGCTGAAAAGGCTGGGATTAAAAACTTTCGGAGAGTTAAGGCTTTAAATACTCATCCTACTTTTATTGAAGGCCTTAGTGATCTGGTAATTTCCTGTTTGGAAGGACCTCTTGTTAATATAGAGGAGGCTTCTCAGTTGCCTGAAAAAGTTAAACTCTATCCCCAAGAGAAGTGGCAATGGGGTTGGAATAATAGTTCAGAAGTTTGGAATGGAAGGGTTGCAATGATTATTTTTCTTGTGCTTTTTATTGAACTTATTTCAGGCTCTGGACCTCTACATAAATTAGGCATTTTATAGAGAACAATTGAAATTTATTTGAAAATTTTAAATTTATTGAAAGATTTTTTTGAATACATTTCTGACATTACATTTCTAAATGAGGCAAAAGTATTTAATTAAGTTTAATATTTATAGTAAATGTTGAATTTCTTTAGTGACCCTTACCACGAGATCCTTTTCAAAGGGTAGTTCAAAACATGAAGATCCAGTTTGGATAACTGGTGCAGATGCACTAATGGATTCTTTAAAAATTCATGGGGTAAAAGTTATATTTGGATATCCTGGAGGAGCCATACTACCAATATATGATGCTGTTCATAAGGCAGAACAAGAAGGTTGGTTAAAGCATTATATGGTTAGGCATGAACAAGGTGGTTCACACGCGGCTGATGGATATGCAAGATCTACAGGTGAAGTAGGAGTATGTTTTGGGACCTCAGGGCCAGGTGCAACAAATTTGGTAACTGGAATTGCTACTGCGCATATGGATTCAGTCCCCCTAGTTGTAGTTACAGGTCAAGTCCCAAGACCTGCTATAGGGACAGACGCTTTTCAAGAAACTGATATTTTTGGTATAACCCTGCCAATAGTGAAACATTCATGGGTTATTAGAGATCCTTCAGATATCGGAAAAGTAGTTTCTGAAGCTTTTTTTATAGCATCATCTGGAAGACCTGGCCCTGTCTTAATTGATATACCCAAAGATGTAGGTCAGGAGTTCTTTAATTATCAAAGAGTTTTGCCTGGTGAAATTATTCCTAAAGGTTTTAAAAGGAATGGAGAAATTAATGATTGTGATATCAATAAAGCAATTAAATTAATAGAAGATTCTGAAAGACCGCTTCTTTACGTAGGAGGTGGTGCAATATCTTCAGGGGCTCATGATGAAATAAAAACTTTGGCTAAGAATTATCAAATACCAGTTACTACAACCTTAATGGGGAAGGGCGCTTTTGATGAAAAAGACAATTTATCATTGGGGATGTTAGGAATGCATGGAACTGCTTACGCAAATTTCGCTGTAACAGAATGCGATCTTTTGATTGCTATTGGAGCTAGATTCGATGATAGGGTGACAGGAAAATTGGATACTTTTGCACCTAATGCAAAGGTAATTCACATAGATATTGACCCGGCAGAAGTTAATAAAAATAGACGTGTAAATGTTGCAATTGTTTCTGATGTTTCAAAAGCTGTTCACAAAATTAATGAAAAATCTTTAAATAACAAATTTACTTGTCAGACAAAAAACTGGTTAGAAAAAATCGTTTTTTGGAAAAATAAACACCCTTTATATGACCCACCTAAAGAAGGAGAAATTTACCCTCAGGAGGTTCTTTTAAAAGTGAGGGAACTTTCACCAGAAGCTTATGTAACTACAGATGTAGGACAACATCAGATGTGGGCTGCGCAATATCTTAGGAATTCTCCAAGAAAATGGATTAGTAGTGCAGGCTTAGGAACTATGGGTTTTGGATTGCCAGCTGCAATTGGAGTGAAAGCAGCATTACCTAATTCAGATGTAATTTGTATTGCAGGAGATGCAAGTGTCTTAATGAATATCCAAGAATTAGGAACTTTATCTCAATATGGTCTAAAGGTGAAATTGGTTATTATAAATAATCGCTGGCAAGGGATGGTAAGACAATGGCAGGAAAGTTTTTACGATGAAAGATATTCCTCATCTGATATGAGTTGTGGTGAACCTGATTTTGTAAAACTTGCTGAATCTTTTGGAGTTAAAGGATTCTTAATTTCTAATAGAAAACAATTACAGAGTGAATTAAAAAATGCGCTTGATCATGACGGCCCTGCCTTGATTAATATTCTTGTCAGAAGAGGTGAAAATTGTTATCCAATGGTTCCTCCTGGTAAAAGTAATGCTCAAATGGTTGGATATGTTAATTGTGAAGACTAATTTTTTTTAAATTTGTCATTTTTAAAAAATTAACTTTAATATAATTCAAAATCATAAATATTTCTGAATTGAAAAAATTATCAAAATTTTTAATTATAATCTGCTTGATTGTTCTTAATCCTGTAATAGTTAACTCGGCTGAAATTCTTCAAATTAAGAGTTCAAATACTATTTTGGTGGGGGATCAAAATAGGAATTTAACGATTGGATTATTTTGTGTAGATGTAAATGAAAATGATGAGCTTGAAGCAACTAATTTACTTAAAAGAGAATTCCCAAGGGGAAGCAAAGTAAAAATAAAACCTTTTGGTTTCAAAGAGAATATTTTGTTAGCAAAAGTTTTTAATATTAAAGGTTCTAAGGAGATGACTGAACTATTAGTCGCTAAAGAATTAACTGGTGAAATTTGTTCAAGTTAACTATCTCTATGAGCAGATAAAATTCCATTGTCTCAAGAATGTTTTGCTCCTTCTCCAGGAATTAAATTCATTTTTTAATTTGTATGTGCATAAATTTGAGATATCTATATTTGCATTAGGGATGTTCTCATTTAAAAGTTGTCCATAGGCAGATCTTTTAAGATCAAGTTGATTTAAGTTTTGGTCTTTGAATTGATTTGAGTCACTAAAATAAAGATCTTTTTCAGCTTTAGTCAAATTGACCGTAATGTTTTTGTTTTCGGCTCTTCTATAAAATTCTTTGAGTGTTATTTTATCAACGAGATAATGTTCCTTCGAAATCGCTGGTCCTATTGCAACAAGTAAGTTATCTCTAGATGTCCCAAAATTATCGAAAATTTTAATCAGATTTTTTATTATTTTTTTTTCTAAACCTTTTCTTCCACAATGCAAGGTTGCAACATTTCTTGTCATTTTATCTGCAAAAAATATTGGCATACAATCAGCTGTGTAAACCCATAAGTTTTGATTGCATTTATTACCAACAAGACCATCCGCATCAGTCTTAATCCCATCTTCCAAATGAGATCCAAACACTATCTTATTACTGTGAATTTGATTGGAAACACAATTTAAGTAATTTTCATTAAAGTGATTCCCTAATAATTGAAGAAATTTTTCAGAACTTGACTTTGTAAAAAAAGCATGTTTGAAATTATTTTGACTAAGGATAGGTGATTTATAAAACTCAAATTTTTTGTTTTGAATAAAAATTTCAGCTTTTGAGAAATATATTTCTTTGTATGGAATAGTTCCTGCTCCTAAACATAATTTATGAAATTAATTCAATATCTCTCAAGATCCAAAATCCTGCAAATTTTTCGATGTATGGTGTCGACTGTATGGAAATAAATTGATAACCAAAAGAATTTTTTTTATTGTCTAAAAACTTTGTACTCAGAATGTTTGCATCTTTTTCTGGCAAATCAGTTACTAGCCACTTATCGTCTTCTGAAGCTTCAAGTATGAGTTGGTTCTTATGGATGACTAATTTAATTGGTTCTAAACAACTGAACCATGCAGAAAGTGCTAAAGATCTTTCTTTGCTAAAAAGTCTTAATCCTGGAACTAAGTAATTATCATCTAAATCTTGTTTAATTGGGAAAATATCTCCAAATTCTATAGGCCAATTTTCTGCTGATTTTAATTCGCAAATTGATATTTCAGATATAGTTAAAGCATCGCCCCTTACTGCTTCTGGCAGAGGTTGAGGAGAACTTTCTATTTTAGAAGTAAAAGTAGGGGCTAATACGCCTTTCACATAACCTTTTTCCTTTGGATAAATCTCTTTCTCGAGAAATTCGATTCTATCTAGTAAATCATAAGTTCTCCTGCTTACAATAGCCTCAATACTTAGGGCCTGAAGAGATTTCTTAATGATCGATTTCATTGACGACCTCCAGAATCGAACTATTGAAGGTTTCTCCCACCCTTGTTTTTTTGCTTCACTTATTGCTTCATTTAGTGCTTTTGTAAGCCATACTGAGTTAACTTCATTGGCAGGGCATTTTTTATTCCAAAGAAAAATATCTTCTGTCTTATAATTTCTTGAAGAGCAAATAATTAACTCCCACCTTTTTTTCCCATTTGATTCAATAATTGGTCTTGAGTAAAAGTCTAATTCCCAATCTGAAATTTTTAATTTAAGACTTGACTCTATTTTTTTATTGATGTTCATTTATCTTGATCTTTTTTATCGAAGAGTGCTTTAGTTTTTAGTGCTCTCTCAGTGGCCTCTTGCATAACTTTTTGCTTATCAATAATTAATTCTCCCGCGGAGTTTTCTAGGAGTGCTGTATTGAGACCAATTCGCCCTTTTTCGAGATCAATTTCAGATATCAAAGCTTTTATAATTTCCCCTTCTCTAAAAACTTCTCTTAAAGAACGAATCGATCCATTTGTTAGTGAGGATTGATGAAGAAGTCCACTAGCTCCACCTAAATCAATAAAGAAGCCATATGGTTTTACAGCTAAAACTTCTCCTTCTATTAATTGACCCAATTCTAGACTTGTAAGTTTAGAGACTAATGATGCTTTCTTTTCAGAGAGAACTAATTTTCTGGATTCTGGATTAACCTCAAGAAATGCGACTTTTAGATTTTTGCCAACAAAAGATTGATAATCTTGACCATCTTCAAGTTGAGATCTTGGGATGAATCCTCTTAATCCATCTACATCACAAGTAAGCCCACCTCTGTTAA
>CACAXS010000017.1 GCA_902536545.1 uncultured Prochlorococcus sp.
GTATTCATAATTTTCAAAAATCAATAAAAAATTACAACATAAATCCTACTGATCATTAAAACAAAATGTGGATATATTTTTTAAAAAAGAGAAAATATTTTATTTTGCACATAGAAGATTTAATTTAATCAACATATTGTGGAAAACCCTGTTGAAAAACACTAAAAAAGTGGATAACTCTCGGGGAGCATGATCAAAACAAGCTTTTCTAGAATAATTTTTAAGTATTAATACTTCATCAAGAAAAGTTTAAATATAGTTTAAGATGTACCATAATCTATTGTTATAACTGTGGGATCATTACTTTTATATTTATAAAAAGGATTTTATCTAGAAACTAGTATTGAGAAAAAATTTTAAAATTTATTTTTGAATGATGTATCAAATTAACAAATAAAGTTAAGAAAAATAAAAGGAAACTTGAATTTTTGAAAATTTGTCTCACCTGTTTAAATTAAGTCTTGATTCGGTTTTCTCTATGGCAACACTTCCCAAAAATAAGATTGATCAAATAGGTTTATATGAGTTAAATATTTAAAATGGCAGAAGAAAAAAAGGATTCAAAAAAATGCTCTAGTAAGAAAAACATTATGTTTGCCTATGGTTTTATACAACTTGGTTCAAGTTTCGTATCTGCAATAGCTCTAGCTGCGATTGCTTTTGGATTCTGTTCAGTAAAAAAAGAGTCTAAAATTTTTAATAAATGTGTTGCTGAAATTCTTGAAGATGGTGGTACTAATTCAGAGGCGGTAAGGTATTGCAATGGGGGCAATTAGAAGTCTCTCACAGAAAAATTAAATGGATTCGACAAGTGATTTGATTATTGACTCTCTAAAAGAGGAGCCAATTGGAGAAACTGTTCACTTTATTTGGTTCATAACAGATATTGGTATTGCTGCCCTATTTAAAAGAGAGCAAAACTATGAAATATATAGTTCAAATGTCGAGATTGAGGCTAATAAAATTGGTTTGGATATAACTAAAGAGGAAAAGGAGTATCTCAAAATAAAAGAGAAACAACTTTTCTTGTTTTATTAATAATTCTAGATCTTTTTTACTTAATAAGAGGGCTCAAGGTTAAAGGTAGGCTCTTTAATATTATTTTCGCTAATTAATTCGTATGTGAGCTCTTTATTTAGGGCATTTATATAAGATGTATAAAGTTTTCCCCAAACAAATTCGAATTCATCTTTACTTAAATTCTTGAAAAGAATTTCTCCTTTGAAGTAGATGTGATAAGAATCATTCATAATGGAAAATAAATCTTATCCTTTTTAACGCAAAGGATTCTGTATGTAGTATTGACTGCTACTAAAAAGGAATTTATAAGTGTAATGAGAATTATTCTTAGACCATTCTTGTATTCATTTTTTGTTTTTTGAATAATCCTACTGTCTCATCAAGATCCATACACGGCTGAATACTTATATCCATTAACCTTCTCCAGGGATGCCATTGCTTCCAAATTGTCTCAAGAGAATCTGCACTCACAACAGAGTGTCCAATCCCATTTTGAACCATAAAAATCCAAGAATGAACCTCATAGTTCTCAGGTCTGTTTTGGGGACCACCTGATTCGTACCAATTAATTAGCATTTCTGCCCCTTCTTCTTGATCCTCGCCATCTGTAAATTCGTAGGAAATCAAATACCTTTGCATATAGATTATTATTAAAATCTCTAAACTATTTTAACTCTAGATTTAGATATTGCCTCACAAATTAATTAATGCTATGAAGTTTATAGAATTGATTGTTTTAAATGAACAAAAGATTTGGGAAAATTAAAAAGAATATTTTGACTAATTTATCCTTTATAAATAGGATAATCTTGAAGTATTTTCAAAGCCATGATCTGTTTGTTTGACTCCTGTTAACAGATAAAATCTGATACTTTTTAAAATACCTTAAATTAGTTACCATATTTGTACTTTACAAATACCAATGATTAATAAAAAAGATAGTAGTGATCCAATTGATAATTTAGAGTACGAAAAAGTTCTCGAAGAAGAAATAATTAATTCGTACGAAAGTAAATTCCTGAAAGATACTCAACCAGACAAAAAAAAGACTAAATTTTACAGACTTAAAAGAACTCCATTAGAAATATTAAATAGGACATTTTTCTTTTTCTTTATTGGAAGTTTTCTTTTCTCTTTGTTTTTAGCTTTTTCAGAAAGTAAGTTGTGGTTCATACTTTATGTAATAAGTGCATTGTCTTGTGTTTTTTATACTCCTAATAGAAAAGCACTTAAAGAATTAATAGCAGCTTGGCCAAATATAGAGGATCTCATTAAAGGGAGGAGTTTGTGGAGAAAAGGCAAGTAAATAGATTATGAAACCGTTAAATTCATTTAAAAAGTGGTTATTAAATATTCTTGTGCCATAAATTAAGGGCACCAATAATAAAAAAGAGGATAAAAAATGAGTCTAATAAAGGTTGGAATTATTGTTGAAATTTTTTTGTTTTTTGGAGTGTTTTTATGGGTTAGGAAACTAACTAGCAATAAAGGTAGACAACCATCTCTATCAAAAAAAACAATAAAAAATCTCAAATTTTAGAATTTTGATCACAAAATAATGAATCTTTATAAAGAGATCAAATTTAGGGGAAAATTCTTTACTTTTTCTCTCACTTTGTGTTTGAAATCGGTTAGAACATTATCATCGTTCTCAAAAAAATATGGTTTCCTCCATCCAAGGTCTTGCTCCAATAACTAATCCATTAAATAGTGTCTTAGTAGAAAAGAAACTAATAAATGTTGATCAAAAGTTTATTCAACTTATTTCTCTGGCAGAAGGATTACCTCGTACAGAAGTTATTGAAAGTGGTAGAAATTATTGGAGAGGTGTTTGTAGGAGCTTAATTTTTAGGTTTCCAGATGACCTCGAAATTTTAAAGCTTGATGTAAGAAGTTATGTAGATAGATCAAAAGGAATTATTCAGATAAGATCTGCAGCAAGATTAGGACAATCTGATTTAGGTGTAAATCTTAGAAGAGTGGAATACTTATTTAATCAATTAGAAAAATTTTAGTAATCCTATTTTTTATAAATTTAAGGTTCTTTTTACTAAATAGGTGTGCTTTAATTCATAAGAATATTTGAAATGCCATGGTAAAGATAATCTTAGTTGGAATTATTGTCGCGCTTGTATATTCTCAACCTGACCTTCGTCTTACAGTTGCTGATTGGTTAAAAGCAGCTTCTGATTTTCTTATTGAATCAGTACAAGTAAAACCTTGAATTAATTTTTAATGAAGCATTAAAAGAGACCTGAGACTGTAATCATTTGTTTAATGCATACAGCTACGAAAATAAATATTATTATCCTGCTTAATATGTATTTCACTTAAACAAATAAATAGTTTTAGGAACATAATAGAAAATTTTTTTGAAATTTTTAAATAGTTAACGATAATAAGGGATATGAAGCTTAGATTATTTGAGTTCTATTTTATTAAAGACTATTTAAGGCCCTGGTTTGGACTTATTTATTCTTTATTCTTTCTGTTTTTTTTAGGTGCAATTGGCTATCGAATAACAGAGGGATGGGAATGGAGTGATTGCTTATGGATGGTTCTCATCACAATAACCACTATTGGTTTTGGAGAAGTTCAACCTTTAAGTCCTGAAGGCAGGATAGTAACTGTTTTAGTAATCGTTGGCGGATTGATCTTTATTCAATTTACCTTTCAAAAAGCTGTTAGATTATTCGAATCCGGCTATTTTCAAAGAGTAAACGAATTACGTTTTAAAAGAATTCTTAGGAAAATGGAAAATCATGTAATTTTGTGCGGATATGGGAGAGTAGGTCAGGAAATATCTAATCAAATTAAAACGCAAAACATTCCTATTATCGTCGTTGAGAGCGATGAAGATAGAAAAAAGATTGCTGAAGAAAATGGTTTAGAAGTACTTTGTGCTGACGCCACTCTTGACGAGACTTTAAAACTGGCAGGATTAGAAAAATGCAAAAGTTTGGTTGTTACCTTACCTAATGATGCTGCTAATTTATATGTTGTTTTAAGCGCTAAAGGGATAAGAAGTTCTATAAGAGTAATTGCAAGAGCTGGAACTGAAGAAGCCGCAAGTAAGTTGAGATTAGCCGGGGCAAGTATAGTTGTAAGCCCTTATATCGCAGCAGGAAGAGCAATGGCATCAATGGCTTTAAGGCCAATAGCTATTGACTTCCTTGATCTGCTTGCAGGAAGTGAATGTGAAATTGAAGAATTTGAATTAAGTAATGATATTAGTCTTTTTGAAACAGCTGAGAAAAGATCGCTGTCTGAACTTGGAATAGGCAAAAAGAGTGGTGCAAAAATATTAGCCATTAAAGAAAATGAAAAGCTATTTACTAATCCTGGAGGTAATTTCATACTTCAGCCAGGTCAGGTATTAATAGGATTTGGTAGTAAAGAACAACTAAATATTTTGAACGGACTTTTAGGAAATCTTGTTGTGGCAGTAGAGTTATTAAAATAAATAGATCGAGATTAAGAATTAATAGCTAAATTAGTTGTGAGTGAAATAAATCAAATGAAAATATTTAAATATCTACTTGTAATTCCTGTAATAACTTTAATAATTATTTTTCAAACCTCTTTGCAAAATAGATATCTAATGGCATCTGATATTAGAGATGGAGAGACAATTTTTAGAAATATTTGTGCAGGATGCCATGTAAAAGGCGGATCCATTGTCCTCAAAGGATATAAATCATTAAAACTTTCGGATCTTGAAAAGAAAGGAATTGCAGATGTGAATTCAATCGTAGAAATTGCCAATGAGGGTATTGGTTATATGAAAGGTTATAAACATAAATTAAAGAATGGCGAGGACAAGATCCTTGCTGAATGGATTATCAAAAATGCAGAAAAGGGTTGGGAGTAGATGAAAAGCTTATTACTTACATTTTTTTATTTCTATTAGCTGAATTTTCTTTTGCCGAGGAATTAACAAATTACATAATTACATCTGATTCTCAAATAAATACTTTAGAAGGTAATTTAGAGGCTATGGGAAATGTAGTAATTAAGAGTGATAGTGGAATTCTTGAGGCTTACTCGGACAAGCTTTCTTTTGACAAGGATGATAAATCCCTCAAGCTTATTGGTAATGTATATGTAAATAATTTAGAGTCTGAGGGATTTTATAATTGAAGAAACATTAGGAGATGAGTTGACCATATTTCCTGATACAGGAATTTTTTAATTCAAATCTCAAAATAAAAATAGAGTTAAAACAAAAATTAAATTTTAAATAGAGGCTTGCTTTTAAAAAAAATTTCAAGAAATTAAGTATACGGATGTTTACTTTTCATGACTTTCATTTACCTTTAACCATTCTTAAAGTTTTTTGCAAAATTTAATAGTAAGTTTATATAAACATACTTTTTTTAATGGAAGAGAAATTAATTCTTTTCAAGAATCGTAAAAGATTCGGGATTGAAAAAAATATAGATATCATCTTTAAAAATACAACCCTAGTCTTATCTGGTCTCGTCGCAATAGTACTACTTGGTATTATTTTAGTAGTCTTTTTTCAGTCATTTGAATCCTTTTCAAGGTATGGCTTAAATTTTCTGGTAACTTCTGAATGGAATCCAGTAAAAGATGAATATGGAGCTTTTACAGCAATATATGGGACATTAGTTACTTCTTTTCTTTCATTATTGATTACTATCCCTTTAGGCGTTGGAACTGCGATATTTATTACAGAGGATTTTGTTCCGAAATTTGTCAGAGAAATAGTAGGTTCATTTGTTGAATTACTTGCAGCTATACCATCTGTTGTATTGGGATTATGGGCGATATTTGTTCTTGAACCTTTCTTTAGAGACTTTTTTGTTTTTTTACATAAATTCTTTGGTTGGATTCCTTTATTAAGTTCGGAGCCTACAAGTAGAAATTCACTTTTAGCGATAATAATTTTAGTGGTAATGCTTTTACCAATAGTGACCTCCATTGCAAAGGATACACTTAATCAGGTTCCTAAAAAGCTAAGAAATGCAGCTTATGGAATTGGAGCAAGTAGATGGAAAACAATATTCTCAGTGATTTTGCCGGCAGCACTATCAGGAATTATGGCAGGTGTTCTGTTGGCTTTAGGAAGGGCAATGGGTGAAACTATGGCTGTCACAATGATAATTGGTAATTCCAATGCATTTAGTTGGTCTCTATTATCTCCTGGATATACCATTTCCTCAATGCTTGCAAACCAGTTTGGTGAGGCTGATGGAAGTCAGGTTTCATCACTTTTTTATGCGGCTTTTGTATTGATGATCCTGTCGTTAGTGGTAAATATCTTTGCGCAGTGGTTGGTTAAGAAATTTAGTCTCAAATATTAGATAATTATGAATTCACTTTATTACCAGAAAAAACTATCAAGAAATGTAGCGGATAAATTCTTCACTTCTTTATCATTTTTTTGCGCACTCATTGCAGTTCTTCCTTTGATTTTTGTGGTTACATATATTCTTATTAAAGGGGGAGCTCAGATAAATCCTGACCTATTTACTTTAGAACCAAATCCGCCTGGAGATGATTTAGATGCAGGGGGAATTAATCCTGCATTAATTGGGACACTAGTAATTACAACTATTGCTTCAATTATTGCCATACCAGTAGGTGTAGGCGGAGGTATTTATCTAGCAGAATATTCAAAAGGAGGACCTTTTTCAAAATTTGTTCGATTCGGGGTAAATGTTTTAGCAGGAGTTCCTTCAATAATTACAGGTGTTTTTATTTACGCCTTAATTGTCTCTACAAAAATTTTGTTTGGAAGTATGTATAGTGGCTTGGCGGGAGGTATGGCACTTTCAATATTGATGTTGCCTACTGTGATAAAGACAACTGATGAAGGTCTTAAGTTAGTGCCAAATGAATTAAGGTATGCTTCTCTAGGCATTGGAGCAAGTATGTATACAACAATATTAAAAATTACTTTACCCGCAGCATTTAGATCTATTGCTACTGGTGTTCTGCTTGGAATCGCAAGAGCAGCAGGCGAAACAGCACCTTTGATCTTTACTGCTTTGTTCTCTTACTATTACATAACGGGTTTTGGAGATTTATTTTACGAGATGGGCTCATTAGCTGTCTTGATATATAATTTTGCCCTTGAACCTTATGATGCACAGAATAAACTAGCCTGGGCAGCTTCCTTTATTCTTGTCATATCAATACTAACAGTTAATATTTTTTCAAGAATATTGGCCGCTTTTACTGAGAAAACTAAGAGGATATGAAATGATTAAAAATACTAAAAAGTTGCAAAAGAAAAACATTTTATCTCTTGAGGATGTTTCTATTAGTTATGGAACTTTTGAAGCCATAAAAAATGTTTTTTTAAATTTTAAAGCCGGAGATATAACTTCACTCATTGGCCCTTCTGGTTGTGGCAAATCAACCGTTCTTAGAGCTTTGAATAGAATGAACGATTGTATCCCTAATTGTTCGCTTAAAGGAAATGTTCTCTTTGATGGGACTAATATTTATGACAAAAGAGTAGATCCAGTTGAAGTTAGAAGAAGAATTGGTATGGTTTTTCAACAACCTAATCCTTTCCCAAAATCTATCTATGAAAATATTGCATTTGGAGCAAGAATCAATGGCTTTACTGGTGATATGGATCAATTAGTGGAAAGTTCCTTGAGAAAAGCTGCTGTATGGAGTGAATGTAAGGATAAATTAAATGATAGTGGTTACTCTTTATCTGGTGGACAACAACAAAGACTATGTATAGCAAGAACCATCGCAATTGAACCAGAAATTATCCTCATGGATGAGCCATGTTCAGCATTAGATCCAATCTCTACTTTGAAAATAGAGGAGACGATGCATGAACTTAAAAAGAATTACACAATAATAATCGTTACTCATAATATGCAACAGGCATTAAGAGTTAGTGATATGACTGCATTTTTTAATGCAATTGAGTATGAAGATGGTGATGGAGGAAAGGTTGGTTATCTTGCAGAATTTAATTCCACTAAGAAAATTTTTAATTCTCCCAAAGAAAAAACTACTCAGGAATATATATCTGGCAAATTTGGCTGATGTGAAATTTTTACTTTTAAAAGAAAAATTTTTTACCTTAAAACCGAAAAGGGGTGGACAAACAGTATAAATACCTATATAGTTATCTCGAGTTAGTAAGTTTATTTTTGAAAAACTACCCTTTTCTACCTTTCTTGATTTTTGCAGGGGCTCTGATAACTACTGCAACAATAGGATTGCCTGTATTTACTTCTTAATTTAAGAGTATCTCTATTTTAGGTAATCTTATGGACTCAAAAATTAATAAAGAATTAATTGGAACTCCTCATAAAACCCTAATAAAGGGAAGTTTATTTGACTTTATAAAAAAAAGAGAGAATATGAATCTGTGTGGGAGTCAAAAATCTGTATTAAAACCATTTTTAAAAGTGGTTAATTTCTAATTTATTTATCATGGATAAAACTAAAGAACAGTTAGAAAAACTAAGAAAAGTAGCAGAAGCATCTCTTACGAAAACGGATGAACTTCAAAAAGTTCTTGCTCAAATCGAAGCTTTAATGTCTAGAGAAGAATCACAAACATTATTAAAGAAGAAATAATTATTTAAAAAAATAATTTTAGGTTTTGTACTTTTAATTACACCTCTAGAATTCTATTGTAGCTAAGAATTGGTTATGCAGAACCCGTTCCAAAGTTTTCTGTTAGGTCTCTAGGTCTTACCTTCTTTAAGTAAAAGACCTCTTTAATTTGTTTGTTTTTATTATATTTTTATAACCTGCTTTTTTTAGTTGATTACCTTATGAATTTCTTTCAAGCAGACATTTACATCGAAGGATTCTGTATTTACAATCTCTAATCCTGTTTTTTCTGTAACTTCTACAGTGGCATTGCATTCGTCTTGTTTAAGAGCCATGTAACTTGGCTTTTTGTCTTCTATATCTAATTCAACACTTGATTCATTATCTTCCTTATATTGCTCCATTACTAGTGTAAGTGCCTCTATTTCAACGGAAAAATTTTCATTTGCTTTTGCTCCAAATGGAATTATAAGAAATGGAAATAAAATCAAGGCTATTAATTTTTTCATTTCTATAAAATGTGTTTATTTTTTTTATAACGTGGATTGTCTGCTAAGGAAAGGGTCATTAGCTTTTTAAATTTATTATTATCTATTTTCACTCGTAAATAGATTAATAGATTCAAATTAATTGATAAATAAGCTAAACGAGACCTTTAAGTATAGATTGCTATACCTAAATGAAAAATTAAAGTCACTTGCCTAGGATTTTTCTTGAGATTTAATTTCGATAATTTCTTCTTCAGAAACAATTGCCCATTTTTTAAATGACTTTTTGCATGGATATCCTCCTGTTAAGTCTCCAAATGCAGGTAAAAATAAAGTATTTTTATTCTTATCCATTGCAAAGCAACTAAAAGATAATTTATCTCCATTGTTTTTTAAATAGATTTTTGGATGATAATGTCCGCAAATATTCAAGGTTTTATCGTTTTCTAAATTAACTGGTTCATGGCTAAAAGTAATATTTTTAGTTTTTTTTATATCAAAAATTTTAATATTTTTAATATCACAACCTACATCGTGATTTCCTAGGACGAGTTCAACATTAGTTTTTAGTAGTTCAGGGAGATCCTCGACTTTTTTTTGAAGAGATTTATCTATTGAATATTTGCTGTGGAATAAATCTCCCAATATTATCAACTTTTTAGGACTATATTTTTTTGCTATTTTCTTTATTCTTGCGAAATTGTTTTTATCTGAATTATTAGTAAGAGGTATACCATTTTGCTGAAAATACTCAGCTTTCCCAAGATGAATATCGCATATTAACAACTCTTTTGTTTCCGGAAGAAATAACGCTCTTGAAGGAAGCATTTCTAACAATGTATCTTGCCAACAAAATTTAAAAGATCTTTTTTTCATTTAATCACTATATTTTTTTATAAGTTTTTCTACTCTTTTTTCTATTGGTTCGTTGCTTAAAGTATTTTTAAGTCTTTCAACTAATAAAGGAAAAGCAAAAGGAGATGGATTTTTTATCTTATTTAATAGAATTTTTAAATTTTTTAATCTTTCTAATGATCTAGATATTCTTTTATTTTCTAATTGATATTCTTTAACTTCATGATGCGATTGTTTTATCAAAAGATGGCCTTCTTCATATTTAGTAAAGACATCGTAGAAAAGACTTGAACTTATTTGAAGTTGAGAGGAAGTTTTTGTTTTGGTTGGATTATTTTGATTTACAAGTCCACTTATTTGGGCAATATTTTTAAATCTACGTTTTGTTAATTCTGAAAAATTAATTGCATTTTCTAGATCTTCTTCTAATTTTTTGTTATCCAAAAAGTAATCAGCTTCTTTTTTTATTATTGAAAAATCATAATCTTCTGCGGTAGTTAAGCTGAATCCAAAATCATTAGCAGTAATACTAAATGTAGATTGTTTTAATTTTGCAAATCTTAAAGCCCATAGAAATGCAATTCCTTCATTTACAAATTTGCCATCAAATGTAAAAACAAAAAGATTTGATAAATCCTTGGTTTTATATATTTCTATGAGGAATTCATCTTTCTTTGGAATATTTGAAAGAACCTTTTGTTTATTTAATATTGGGCGTAATGAATTTAGTTCAGGATTTAAGTAATCATAATTTTCTAATTCATTGCATATATCTATTTCTTTTCTCAAACTTTCACAAAGTAGATCAGAAATTGCCATTTGCCCTCCAACCCATGCAGGAATTAAAGAACTTTTTTTTGTTGATTTTTTAACATATAAAATCATATCTCTTATTCTTACAAATTGAAGCATTTTGCCGGCAAAGTAAAATGTATCTCCTGGATTTAATTTTGAAGCAAAATTCTCCTCTAAATTACCTAGGGATTTACCTTTCATATATTTAACATTCACAAATTTGTCACTTGTAATTGTCCCAATATTGAACTTATGCATTCTTATTAAAGATTTGTCTTTTACAAAATATTTAAAGTTTTCATTATTATTTTGTGATTCTTCTTTAACTATCTTTTGATATTTTGGGTATGCTTTAAGACATTTTCCTCCATATTCTAGAAAGTCAAGACACCAATTCCAATCTTGATCTTTTAAGTTTCTATAACTCCAACAACTTTTGATTCTTTCTTTCTCAATTTTCGGATCAAAGCCATTTCCGCATGCCAAACTTATTAGATGTTGAAGAAGCACATCATAAGATAATTCAGGAAGTCTAATTTCCTCAGATATACCACTTTTTATTATTCTTCTCATTGCACTAATCTCTAATAACTCTAAAGAATTAGTAGGCATAAAAATTATTTTTGATTTTCCGCCTGGTCTATGAGCACTTCTTCCTGCTCTTTGGATAAGTCTAGCTAAATTCTTTGCACTACCAATTTGAACTATTTGATCTACAGGTTGGAAGTCAACTCCTAAATCTAAAGAGCTGGTGCAGACTACCCATTTTATTAATCGGTCTTTAACCCCCTCTTCAACTCTTTTTCTATCTTCTTTATCGAGGGAGCCATGATGAAGTGCGATTTTGTCTTCCATCTCTGGCAGAAAAAATTTAAGACATTGGTACCATCTTTCAGATTGATTTCTTGTATTGGTGAATAATAAGGTGCTTTTATTTTTATCTAGGATTTTTAAAAGGGAAGAATGACTTCTAATTCCTAGATGGCCACTCCATGGAAAGGTCGTTTTCTCCTCTGGTAAAACACTTATAATTTCTATCTCTTTTTGAATATTTGTACTTATAATTTTGGGTTTAATAGCGCTAATGCCAACTATTGCTCTTGCTGCTTCTTCAATATTTCCAATAGTCGCAGACATTGCCCATATTTGTAAATTTTTTATATTACCTCTTAGCCAACTTAAAGATAACTCGCACTGGTTTCCTCTTTTACTACCCATCAATTCATGCCATTCGTCAATAATTATTGATGACAACTCCTTGAAGAGATTATTAGATTCTTTATTAGAAAGTAAAAGAGATAAAGACTCTGGAGTGGTAATAAGAATATTAGGTGGTTTAGTTAGTTGCTTTTTCTTTTCATATGGCGTTGTATCCCCATTCCTAATTTCAACAGTGATTTCTTTATTAAAATGTAAAGCTGCTAATTGTATGGAATTTTTTAGATCTCTACTTAGTGCTTTTAAAGGGGTTATTAATAATATTTGCACACCTTTATTATCCTTGGGATCTTCTATCTGAGATAAAGGTCCCATTAATGCAGCGTAAGTTTTGCCGCATCCAGTAGGAACTTGTATTATTCCGTTTTCTCCATTTAAAAATGCTTTCCAAGATTCTACTTGGTAGGGTAATGGCTCCCATCCATTAGAGAAGAAAAACTGTTTAATTTTAGAAATTAAATAATTTTGCTTATTATTTTGCGTAATATTTTTCATGATTTTTTTTTCATCAGTTTATAAGCATTCTCTAGGCAATCCGCATCATTGATTCTTTTATCTTTTCTCCATTTTGTTATTCTTGGAAATCTTACTGCTATGCCAGACTTATGACGTTTTGAAACCTGTATTTTCTCAAAAGATATTTCGAATACCATTTCTGGTTTTAACAATCGAACAGGACCAAATTTTTCTATTGTATTTTTCCTTATCCATTTATCTAGCTCTTTAATCTCAATATTCGTTAAACCAGAATATGCACTTGCAAATTTAATTAATTCTTGGTCTTTCCATAATGCAAAACTGTAATCTGTATACAGACCAGCTCTTCTACCGCTACCTCCCTTAGCGTAAATTAGAACAGCATCCAGTTGCATAGGATCAACTTTATATTTCCACCAAATGCCTTTTTTTCTACCAGAGGAGTATATAGAAGTCTTTTTCTTTATTATTAATCCTTCAGTATTATTTTCTCGAGAGTTTTCTTTATAAGTTAAAGCATCAGGCCAATCTTTAGGAAAGATTAAA
Source organism: uncultured Prochlorococcus sp. (assembly GCA_902536545.1). GTDB lineage: Bacteria > Cyanobacteriota > Cyanobacteriia > PCC-6307 > Cyanobiaceae > Prochlorococcus_A. The sequence continues at coordinate 12,957 of CACAXS010000017.1, forward strand.
TCGCATATTTTGAAAATATCAGAGATATTATTCTCAGTTTTATTTTGCCATTTTGAAAAATATTTTTCTAACTCAATTCTTCTATTTTCTAATTTAATTTCTCTTATATCTCTTCCATTAATCTCTAAAATATCATAAGCAATAAAAATAATTGGATATTTTATTTGGATTGATCTAGTAGGAGATTTTCTATTTATTCTTTTTTGAAGTAAAGAAAAATCAAAGGCAATTTGTTCTTTAAAATTCCAAACTAATAATTCTCCATCAAGAACAAAATCATCTTTTATATGCGATATTTTCTCTACTAATTCTGGGAATGATTCATTGACTAATTCTTGCCCTCTTGTCCACAAAGAAACATTTCCTAATCTTTTAATTAATTGCATCCTTATACCGTCGTATTTCCATTCAAATTGAAAATTATTTATTGAATTTTTGAAGATTTTATCTTCAATATTATTAGCTAGAAGAAATGGAAATGGTTTGGAATTTAACTCTTGAAGATTGATATTTTTGTTAATTAAAAATTCATATGAATCAATTGAAGGCTCAAAATTCCCCATCAACCTATGGGAAATAATCTCTTCATCAATATTAATTAGTTTTGATATCGATTTTGTGATTAATCCGATAGAGACTCCTACTCTAAAAGTTCCTGTAAGAATTTTATTGAAAATTAAATGGTAATCTTCAGGCAATGTTTCCCAAATATTTTTAATTTGTAAATTTTTCTCCTCCTCATCAAGTATTGATAACTTAGGTATTGTTTTGCTTAGTAATTCATTGAGACTTATATTTGATAATTTTTTATTTCTGGATTTAGTTTTGTTTTTAAGTAATAAAGTAATTACCTCAGCAGAATCACCAACTTTTAAATAACAGGTATCAATTAACCATTGAGGATATTCATATATTTGAGAAAAAAGATTTTTTAAATATCTTCCACTAATAAATCTCTTTTTACTTTTTCCAGTTAGTAAATATATTGCCCATGAATTATCTATTGGTTCATTTAATAAAAAATATCTTTTTAAAACTTCAATTTTATTATTTGTACTATTAATTGAATCTAGATCGCCAAATAATTCTGAAAACTTTTTTAAGCTCATATTTATTTACCGAATAAAAGGACATTTATTGATTCCTTTTCAACTAAATATTTACTTAAGGCTTCACTATCTCCATGATGAAAAAATACATTTTTTGCTTCAGACTTTTTTATTACTTCTAGAATTCCATCCCAATCCGCATGATCAGAGATTGCGAATCCTTTATCATATCCTGATCTTTTTCTTAGAGCTCTTATTGACATCCATCCACTCGCGAAAGCTGTTTGAATATTTTTGAAATTTTTTAAATAAGAGCCCTTACTTAAAGATGGCGGTAATAATATTAGACTTCCTTTAAGTTCATCTATCTTTTTTTTGTTTTCAATCTTTAATGTATCTTTAATATCAATTCCAAGTTCCTTATAACAATTGTTCATTTTATAAATACTGTCATGGGAATAAATATTACCTTTAAAATTTGTTTGCCTAATTTCGTTTAATAATCTTTGAGCTTTTCCAAGTGAATAACAGAAAAGTAAAGAAGTTTTTTCTGGCGAATTACTTATCCATTTTGAAATATCATTTGCTATTTTATTTGTTTCATCCCACTTAAAGATTGGCAAGCCAAAAGTACATTCGCTTATTAAATAATCAGTTTTTACTATTTCATATTGTTTGCAAGTCTCATCTTTTTGAAGCTTAAAGTCACCTGAAATCAGCCATTTTTCTTCAGCAAAAATAAACCTTATTTGACAAGATCCTAGGATGTGACCGGATGGATGAAAAGAAATATTAATGCCATTTATCTTAAATTCTTCTCCATATTCAAAAGTCTTTATTTTGATATTATCTCCAACTCTTTCTTTAAGAAGTATCGCAGTCTCCTTAGTAGAAATGTATTCTTCACAGCCAAATGTAAAGTGATCAAAATGAGCATGAGTTATTAATGCCTTTTTTACTGGCTTGTTTGGATCAATCCAAATATCAGCAAGTTCACAATAAAGATTTCCATCTTTGTATCTTATTAAATCTTCTTGTTTAGTTTTCAACACTACATTTCTTACAATGAAGTTAATTTAGCTAATTATGCCCATGCTTGTTTTGATAAAGCTATGGCTGAAATTGTTAGTAAAGCAATAACTACAACTTTGTTGCTCCAATTAATCATGAATGAAGTAACTCTATTGGATGGCAAAATTCTTTTTTGCTTTATCATGTTTTGATTTTCATTATTTTCTAAGTAATTTAGATCTTTAATCTTTTTTATTAATTTAGATTCGCAAGTTGAGAGTTGTTCTACTTGATTTAATAAATCAATATCTTCTGGCCGTAATAAATTATTTAATTCTCTAATTTGCATATCGTTTTTTACAAGAAATTCATTCACTATTTTATCTGTACCTAACCCATTCTTTATTTTTAAAAGAATATCATCTCTTTCCCAGGATTTTTCAAGAGAATTTAAAACTTTGTTTAAGTTCATTTTAAGTATTTTTACTTATCATAAATTATTGTTTTTTTCTTCTGTGGCTTATTCTTTTAAGTATTTAGAAAAAATAAGTTTTATTTAAGATTTACGAATAAGTCTGTTTGGAAAATAATTTATTTTTACTTTTTCTACAATTTTTCTTGAACTGCTTTTAGCTTTAACTTTAGTTAAATTAATCACTTCATCTGAAACATTTTTGCCCGTTTCGAAATAACTTTTAATTTTTTCTAATTCTTCTTTATTTAATCTTTTTGTCGCACCTTTTGCATTAATTCCAAGTTTCTTGCAGGCTAATAATACTCTATTACTTTCGACATTAAGATCTTTGGCAATAGTAAAAATTGGTGTGTTGGTAGACATTATTTCTTTAGCTATATAATTTATTATTAATAATATATTTATAAATTAGAAATTAAAAAAATTTTAACTATTATTAACTCCATGTTTTTTTGTTTAATTAGGCTACTTCATCTTCGAAACTATTTAAATCATTAAACTTTTTTTTCATTGTTGGGTTATTTTTAGTTAATTTCTTTACTGTTAAATCTTGAGATTTGCTATCCGCTGACAATAGATGTTTTTTAGAGAGAATTAAAGCCTCTTTAGTTTTTTGTAAATGGGTTATTGACTTATCAATTTCTGAAATTGCATCATTAAATCTATCTTTTGCCAGTGAAACATTTTTACCAACGGCATTTTTGAATTGCTCAAGGGTACTTTCAAAATTAGTTATGTCGTAATTCTCGCGTTTCATTAAATCAATTTGTGATTTGTATTTCAAGGTCTCCATAGATGCATTTCTTAAAAGGGAAATAATTGGCAAGAAAAATTGCGGTCTTATAATATACATCTTTGGAAATCTATGAGAGACATCTACTATGCCAGCATTATATAGTTCACTATCTGGCTCTAGCAGGGATACTAGTACTGCGTACTCACATGATTTTTGCCTTCTATCTTTATCTAATTCTTTTAAAAAATCTTCGTTTTTTCTTTTATTGGTTCCATTTAAACTTTCATTCTTCATCTCAAACATTATAGATACGACTTCGATTTTATTTTCATCATATTCTCTAAATATATAGTCACCTTTACTTCCAGAAGTGGCATCATTATCCTTTTCAAAATATGAGTTTTTAAAAGCAGAGGCACGATTTAAATTAAATTGGGTTTCGCAATGGATTTCTAAGGTTTCTCCAACCATCTTTGTAGATAATCTAGATTTCATTTCTCTTAACTCCTGAATAGTCAAGTCCCTTTCACTAATTTTGCTTTTAAACTTT
>CACAXS010000018.1 GCA_902536545.1 uncultured Prochlorococcus sp.
GGTTGTGCAGTACAGGTTCCTACCCTTGATGGAACATCTATTGGTCTTGTATATAAAAACAAGCCTATTATAGGAGCTATATCAGTACCTTATTTAAATGAACTATATTCAGGTTGTATCGGTATAGGTTCATTCTGCAATGATTGTGAAATTAAAGTATCGAGTCCTTCAAATCTCTCTGATAGTCTTCTTGTAACTGGTTTCTCTTATGACAGATTTGAGACAGAGGATAATAATTATGCTGAATTTTGTTATTTAACGCATAAAACTAGAGGTGTAAGAAGAGGAGGAGCAGCAGCAGTTGATTTAGCATTTGTTGCTTCAGGTAAGATCGATGGATATTGGGAAAGAGGATTGGAAGTATGGGACCTAGCGGCCGGTGCTATCATTGTAAAAGAGGCTGGTGGAATTATTTCAGATTATCCATCAGGCAAATTTAATTTAAGTTCTGGAAGAATTTTAGCTTGTTCTCCTAGCCTTGAAAATGAATTAAAAAATGAACTAGATAAAGTTTCTCCATTCAAAAAAAATCTCTATACCTAAAATTCGTTAAATATTAATATGACAGATATAAAGGAAATTAAATTAGTCGATGTAAAAAATAACTCTAATATTATTAATAATCTAAATACTATTTATAAACTATGGGGCTATGAAGAAGTTTCACCATCATTTATAAATACTTTAGAGACAATAAAAGGGCGTGGAGTTATTGAAGAAAATCAGCTTGTGGGAATAGTAAGTAATAATTCGTTATGTCTTAGGCCAGAAATGACAACGTCTATTGTAAAATTGTCATCTACTAGATTAATAAATAAGAAAAGACCTATAAGATTATTTACGAATGGAATGGTCTTTGATAAAAGACAAAATAATAATAATTCATTTAATTTACAAGAAAAACTGCAGAGTGGAATTGAATTAATTGGATATGATACAAAATACCCAGAAATTGAAGTTATTAATATTTTGTTTGATGCAATCGATAATATTAATTTGAAGGATGGTTGTAATTTATTTCTACTAGTAAGCACCACAAAAATAATGGATTTAATCCTAAATAAACATAAGAATAATAATATTGAAGAAATTAAGAAAAGTCTGGTTAATTTTGATCAAGATAATTTATCTAAATTAGGAATTGATGACGATGATAAATATATGCTTAAAGATCTCTTATTCACAAGAGGGGAACCAATTTCAATATTAAAAAAATTGAAAACTATATATGGAACTAGTAAAACTTTAGATGACTTAAATTTTTTATTTCAAACATTATCAAAAATATCAAGTAAATATGGTATTGAATTACAACTTGATCCTACGTTTCAACCTCACTTAAATTTATATGAAGGAATAGTTTTTCAACTTATAGGAGATGATGGTAATAATAAAAGCGTTATTGCAAAAGGCGGCAGATATGATGAATTAGTTAGATTCTTTAGTCCTAATGAGAAAATCTTAAATGGGATTGGATTTACAATTTCAATAGACATCTTAAGAAATTTAGTTAGGGAAGAAAAGAAGGATAGGAAAAAGATTTTATTAATGTTTAAAGATACCTATTTGTTAGAAAAAAGTATGAATGAACAAAAAGAACAACAGAAAAGAGGAAATATTGCCGTCTTATATTTAAATCCATGCAATGACCTAGCAAAAGCCAATCAAATAATGAAAGAAAACAATTGTAGTGAGATTTTGTGGGTTAAATAAAAAATATTAAAAGTATATTTAAGTTTTTAAATTCATATATTGTTCGGACAATACTCCTAATTAAACTTGATTAACTAGTTTTTAGGAAATAGGATTTAATTTGTTTGATTTTTTTTAAATGGAAAAAGGCGAAATTCGTATTAATACCGAAAATATTTTCCCAATTATCAAGAAGGCAGTTTATTCTGACCATGAAATCTTTTTAAGAGAACTTGTTAGCAATGGTGTTGACGCAATAAGTAAACGAAGAATGGCATCTATGGCAGGCGACTGCGAAAATACTGAAGAAGCTCAAGTAAAAATATCTATTGATCGTGAAAAAAATACTCTAACGATTTCTGATAATGGAATTGGAATGAAGGATGAAGAAATTAAGAAGTACATAAACCAAGTAGCATTTTCTAGCGCAGAAGAATTTCTAACAAAATACAAAAAAGATAATGATGAATTTATAGGCCATTTTGGACTTGGTTTTTATTCAAGTTTCATGGTGGCAGATAGAGTTGATATATTAACTAAATCAGCAATTGGAGAATCAAAAGCTTTCAAATGGTCTTGCGATGGATCGCCAAAGTTTACGTTAGAGGAGTCAGAAAGAGAGACAATTGGCACAGATGTGATACTTCACCTACTTGAGGAAGAAAAAGAGTTTATTGAGCCTGAAAGGATTAAATCATTAATAAAAAAATATTGTGATTTTATGCCAATAGATGTCTTATTAGAAGGTGAAACAATTAATAAGAAAAATCCTCCTTGGAGAAAACAACCTAGTGAATTAAAAGATGAAGATTATATTGAGTTGTATAAGTATCTTTATCCTTTTCAGGGAGATCCACTATTATGGGTTCATTTAAATACAGATTATCCGTATGACATACAAGGGATATTGTATTTCCCTAAATTGTCCGGTAGAGCTGATTGGGAAAAGGGAGAGATTAAACTATTTTGTAATCAAGTATTTGTAAGCGATTCAATTAAAGAGATTGTCCCAAAATACCTATTACCTCTAAGAGGAGTAATTGACTCTACAGATATACCGTTAAATGTAAGTAGAAGCGCATTACAGACAGATAGAAAAGTAAGATCTATATCATCTTTTATTTCAAAAAAAATAGCCAATAAACTGAAGGATTTGATAAAAAATTCTCCAGAATTTTATGCAGAAATTTGGGATTCTATCTCTACTTTTATTAAAATTGGTGCTATCGAAGATGATAAATTTGCTGACTTAGTAGATAACAGTATAATTTTTGAAACAATCATAAATTCTGAGAAAGACGTCACTAATGATATTGAAAATAAATCGCTTATCAAATCCAATGATAAATATTTCACAACTCTGGCAAATTACAAAGAACGAAATAAGATAACTGATTCTAAAAAAATAATATACTGTTCAGATTCGATTGGTCAGTTAAGCGCATTAAATATCTGCTTATCTGATAACAAAGAAGTTATTAAATCAGATCCCTTAATTGATGCACAATTTCTTCCTTGGTTAGAAAGTAAAAACGAAGAGTATCAGTTCCAAAGAGTTGATTCAGAAATAAATGAACTTGAAGATAAAGAATCTAAAGAAATTGTAGATAAGGATGGCAAATCAAATACAGAAATTCTTAGAGATACGATTGCAAAAGCACTTAACAACGAGAAAGTAACAGTTAAAGTTCAGTCACTTTCAAGTAAAGGTGCACCACCAGCGATGATTTTGCTTCCAGAGCAAATGAGAAGAATTAATGATATGGGCGCTTATATGGAACAAAAGATGCCAGGTTTACCTGAATATCATGTACTTTTAATTAATAAAGAACATCCTCTTATTGTTGGTCTTAATAAAATGACAGGAAATAAAATAATTATTGATAAAAAAGACCCTATTGAAAATCCTTTGGCGTCTAAAATTGCAAATCATGTATACGATATGGCTAAACTATCTGTTGGTGGATTAGATCAAGAACAGATTATTAATTTACAAAATAATAACGCCGAATTAATTTCAGAATTGATTAATTCAACAAATTGAGTCGTGTGTTAAAATTTTTACAGATATAACCTAAAAAATATGTCAAGAGTTTGCGAACTTACTGGAGCAAAAGCTAATAATGGAATGGCTGTAAGTCATTCACATATTCGTACAAAAAAATTGCAACAAGTTAATCTCCAAAAAAGGAGACTTTGGTGGGAAGAAGGCAAAAAATGGGTAAATATAAAAATTAGTACCAAATCAATAAAAACAATACAAAAAGTTGGATTAGATAAATTTGCTAAATCAAATGGAGTTGATTTAAAAAAATTCTAAATTTAATGCGAAATTTAGTTTTAAGTATATTAATACCATTTATTCTTTCAATTAATTGTAATTCAGCAATAGCTTTTGACTTTGCTCCCGAAGTAGGGGATATGGCTCCAAACTTTCAATTAGAAGGTTTTAATAAAAATATAAAATCAAAAAAAATATGGGAATTAAATGATTTTCAAGGCAAGTGGCTTGTTATGTATTTTTATCCAAAGGACTTTACAGCAGGTTGCACTCTTGAAGCTAAAGGTTTTTCTGAATTAAAAAAGGATTTTTCAAAATATAATGCCGAAATTGTTGGGATTAGTGCTGATAATCAAGATTCTCATGAAAGTTTCTGCAGCGAAAAATCCATAAACTATACTTTATTATCTGATCCTGAAGGAATTATTAGCGATAAATATGGTTCTTGGATTCCTCCATTTTCAGATAGAAATACTTTTTTGATTTCTCCAAAAGGGGAAATTTCTTATAGATGGATAAGTGTTTTACCTATAAATCATGCCAAGGAAGTAATTAATGTACTAAAGAAAAAAATATAAATTTTGCACGAACTTTCATTTGGAACTTGGATAATTCATATCTCTTCAGTAGTTGAATGGATTTTTACCATCTTTGTCATATTAAAAATTTCTAAATATAAAAAATATAATCTATATTTTTGGTTAAGCTTAGCTATGGTCCCGAACTTAATAGGAGCTATGTGCGCTATAACGTGGCATATCTATGATAATCAAAACGAATTGTATGGGTTAGTAACGCTTCAAGGGATATTTACATTTATTGGAAATTCAACATTAGCTCTTGCGTCATTCACTATTTTTAAAAAGAAAGAGACATATGAATGATTTATTTATAAATTTTATTGAAAAATTAGCTTCAATTGACAATACAGCTTTGTTCGCATCATCTATATTTCCATATGCAATCTTTTTGTTTTACTTATATAAGATTAAATCTGTAAATAAGTTAGTAAAAACAGGTTTTTCTTTAACAGTTTTATTTGTTTTTATAACAATAGTAATTTCTATCTACACATTAAATTTCTATGATAAAACCCTAGTTGAGGTTGACTTCTTACATGGTTTAGCAGAATTTTTCTTAACCCTAAGCGATTTTATTATTTTGTTGGGCTTCATAAAGATTTTAAATAACTTAGAAGTAAACAACTCTTAAGACCTTTTACAATTTTGTGTTTTTTAGGTAAAAGTATTAGAGAATATATAAAAATAACGATTTTTTATGTTTACCACATTATTTGCAGCTGCTTCTGCTCCAGCAACATTCGAATGGTCACCAAAGTGCGCCGTTGTTATGATTGCATGTAATGTTTTTGCTTATGCAATTGCTAGAGCAACTATCAGAAAACCTAATGAAGGTTTTGAAATACCTAATTCAAAATTCTTTGGTGGTTTAAGTCACGCATCAGTTGTAGGTGCTAATTGCCTAGGTCATATTTTCGGAATTGGTGCAATCTTAGGATTAGCCTCACGTGGTGTTTTATAAAATTTAATTATTAAATTTTAATTATTTAACTTAAATTTCTTAACAATTTTATCTGCCATCTGATCAGGCATAAGTCCTAATTTTTCTTTACTCTGGTCAGGTGAAGCATGATCAACTAAAACATCGGGTATACCTATTCTGTATACAGGAATATTTATTTCATTATCGTTAAGTAATTCAATTATTGCAGAACCAAATCCACCTATTAAGGTTCCTTCTTCCATAGTTACTACTTTTTGAATCCTATTTGCTAAAGGCATAATAAGATTCTTATCAAGAGGTTTCACAAATCTTGCATTAACAATACATGCATTAATGTTCATATTTTTTAGGATCATTGCTGTTTCAATAGCTGATGAAACCATTGAACCATAAGCAATAATTAAAATATCTTCTCCTTCTTCGAGTATTTCAGCTTCGCCTATATTCAAAGGCTCCCAACCCTCATCCATTACAGCCACCCCTAATCCTGAACCTCTTGGAATTCTTAGAGCTGTAGGACCATTATGGTTAATTGAAGTTATTAACATTCTTTGTAACTCAGATTCATCTTTAGGGGCCATCAAAACAAAATTAGGTATAGATCTCATATAACTGATATCGTATTGACCTTGGTGAGTAGGACCGTCAGCTCCAACTATACCAGCCCTATCAAGTACGAACGATACAGGTAAATTTTGGATGCCAACATCATGAATTAATTGATCAAATGCTCGCTGAAGAAAAGTACTATAAATAGCTACAACAGGTTTAAGACCATCACAAGACATTCCTGCCGCAAGAGTAACTGCATGTTGTTCAGCTATTCCTACATCGATATATTGATCTGGAATATTTTTTTGCAATATATCTAAACCAGTCCCTGTAGCCATTGCTGCTGTAATACCAACAACTTTGCTATCTTGTTCACATATTTTCAATAAGGTTTGACCAAATATTTTACTATAACTAACAGGTTTAGGTTTCTTAGATGGAATAGATTTCCCAGTTGTTAGATCAAATGATGACTGAGCATGATATCCAACTTGATCAGCTTCTGCATAAGGATAACCCTTACCTTTTGTTGTGACAACATGAACAAGTACAGGTTTTTTAAGTTTGTGAGCAGCATTAAAAGTATTAATTAAATTTCCAATGTCATGTCCATCAATTGGACCCATATATGTAAATCCAAGTTCTTCAAAAACAGCTCCAACTTTAGGCACTGAAAGTCGTCTAACGCTTCCTTTAATATTTTTCAGTTCTTCTGGAATATCTTTACCAATTAATGGAATATTTTTTACACTTTCTTGAACACTATCGGACAAAAATTGCAATTGTGGACTAACTCTTACTTTATTTAAGTAAGATGAAAGAGCTCCAACTGGAGGTGAAATAGACATATCGTTGTCGTTTAGTACTACAACTAAAGGAGTATTTGGTAAGTGACCTGCATGATTTATAGCTTCTAATGCCATTCCTCCAGTTAATGCTCCATCTCCAATAACAGCGACACATTTATAATTTTCACCTTTTCTATCTCTTGCTATTGCCATTCCTAGAGCAGCCGAAATAGAAGTACTTGCATGTCCAGCTCCAAAATGATCAAATTTACTTTCACTTCTTTTAAGATATCCCGCCACTCCATTTTGTTGTCTAAGGGAATCAAATTGACTAAAACGTCCTGTTATTAACTTATGAGGATAACCTTGATGTCCTACATCCCAAACAACTTTATCGAAGTCAAGATCAAGAGTTTGATATAAAGCCAATGTAAGTTCAACTACACCTAATCCAGGACCAAGATGCCCGCCACTAGTAGAAACTACTTGAAGATGTCTTTCTCTAATTTGACAGGCAATTTCCTCTAATTGTGAAACTGTTAAGCCATGAAGTTGGTTTGGATGACTTAACTCACTTAAAAGCATTTAACAAAAATTGGTATCTATATAATCTAAAACGTGGAGGGGCAAAATGAGTATTTTTTTTGAAATAGATCATGTAATGTTTTATTAGATTAATAATTAATGCTAAAAATATATATATGAATGAATATTTTGAAAAAATACTTCAAGCTGAAGTCTATGAAGTAGCTAAAAAAACACCGCTAGAGAAAGCACATAATTTAAGTAATACACTTAATAATGAAGTTTTTCTGAAAAGAGAAGATCTTCAAGATGTATTTTCATTCAAAATAAGAGGGGCATACAACAAGATGAGTAAGCTTAGTAAATCTCAGCTAACTCAGGGAGTAATTACTTCAAGTGCTGGAAATCATGCTCAGGGTGTTGCACTTAGTGCTCTCAAATTAAATTGTCAGGCAACCATATTAATGCCAATTACAACACCTCTTGTAAAAGTTAATGCAGTAAAAAATTTAAAGGCAAAAGTTATATTATTTGGCGATAATTATGACGAAACTTACAAAGAGGCATTAAGGATTAGCAAAGAAAGAAATTTATGTTTTATTCATCCTTTTGATGATCCAGATGTAATAGCAGGACAAGGAACTATAGCTATTGAACTTGAACAACAGGTTAAGGACGAACCTTATGCAATTTATATCGCTGTAGGTGGTGGTGGATTGATATCAGGAATTTCCTTATACGCTAAAAAAATATGGCCTGAAGTAAAAATAATTGGCGTAGAACCTGAAGACGCAGACGCTATGACAAAATCATTGGAAGAAGAAAAAATTGTTGAATTATCCTCTGTCGGTCAATTTGCAGATGGAGTGGCGGTTAAAAAAATTGGTAAGAATACTTTTGATATTGGTAGAAAATATATAGATAAAATGATTAGAGTTAATACTGATGAAATATGCGCTGCTATAAAAGATGTTTTTGAGGATACTAGATCAATACTAGAGCCTGCAGGAGCATTATCAATTGCAGGAATGAAAAAAGATATTTTAAATTCGAATCATTCAAATAGAAAAATGATTGCGATTGCATGTGGCGCAAATATGAATTTTGAGAGACTTAGATTTGTAGCAGAAAGAGCAGAACTTGGAGAGTGTAAAGAAGTAATGATGGCCGTTGAAATTCCTGAACGTGCTGGTAGTTTAATTGATTTTTGTAAGTTACTTGATAATAGAAATTTAACTGAATTTAGCTATAGGATGTCGAATTCTAAGAATGCTCAGATCTTCGTGGGAGTTCAAGTATATGGGTTAAAAGATAAAAAAAATCTCTTAAATATATTTAAAAATTCGGATTACTCATTTATTGACATAAGTGAAGATGAATTATCTAAAAATCATCTCCGTCATATGGTAGGTGGGAGATTACCAAAGAATTTTAAAGAAATGGGTAATAGAAACCTTGTAGAGCTTTTATATAGGTTTGAGTTTCCTGAAAGGCCTGGCGCATTAATAAACTTCTTAAATAATATGAAATCTAATTGGTCTATAAGCGTATTTCACTATAGGAATTATGGAGCTGATGTTGGGAAAATTGTTATTGGAGTTTTAATAGATAGAAATGAAATTTTTGAGTGGAATAAATTTGTAAGAATCCTAGGCTATAAATTCTGGGATGAAACTCAAAACGATACATATAAATTATTCCTTGGTGCATCGGATTAAATTTAAGGTAAATTGGGAAAGATTTCGGTAATAAAAATCAATCAATCTGATCGGAATACCACTCCAATATCTGATATAGAACTTGTTACTAAAGTTGAAGCTGTTCTATATTTGAAAGGAAGACCAATAACAAAAAAGGATCTTTCAGAAATAACTAATTCTGATATAAACTCGATTAATGATGCAATTAAAGATCTAAAAAATAAATACTCTAATCCCAACTCAGCTATTGAATTAAATGCAGTTAATAACAGTTTTTCTCTTGAATTAAAATCTAGTCTTAATGAATTCGTCGATGATTTACTTCCTTCTGATTTGAAAACATCTGAATTAAGGACATTGGCAACTATTGCGATCAAAAAAAAGATCCTGCAATCGGATCTTATACTTCTTCGAGGTTCAGGTGCTTATGATCATATTAAAGAATTATTAGAAAAGAAATTTATCGTCAAAAGGAAGCAAAAAGATGGTAGATCATATTGGCTATCATTATCGGAAAAGTTTTTTCAAACATTTGCTGTAAGTAATGAATATCTCTCAAATATAGGAAGCAGTAATAATAAGCAGCAATAATAAGTAAATGTTAGGATGTATTAAATTACGACAAGATAATGTTATCTGAGTTTTTTGGAGTTTTGGGCCAAACTTTATCAATTTATTCTTTCATATTGATAATAAGAATTTTACTTACATGGTTTCCAGGTATTGATTGGAGTAACGGCGTTTTATCTGCATTAACTTCTATCACAGATCCTTATTTAAACATTTTTAGAGGTATTATTCCTCCAATTGGTGGATTTGATATTTCATCTTTATTAGCTTTTTTACTTTTAAATGTTATTCAAAATTTAATTACAAATCTCCAGTATGCAAGCATAGGTTATGGCTAATTTTATCTATCATCTCCAGAACCTCTTATCTTCCCTTTAGCAGCTCTTAATTTTAATTTTTCAAGGTTTTGTAATGCAACATCCTCTAAATTGAAGTTTAATTCTGTACAAAGATTTGATAAGTACCACAAAACATCTCCTAACTCTTTTTTAATACCTAATTTTGATTCGTTATCAAATATTCCATTTTTATCTCTTATAACCTTTTTTACTTTTTCTGCCACCTCACCAGCCTCTCCAACTAAACCAAGAGTTGGATAAATATTATTTGAGCCTAAATCTGGATATTGTGCTGTTTCTCTAGCTTTTTTCTGATAAGTTTTAAAATCCATGACTTAAATAACTAACTTTGGGTATGGTAAATTTATTTATATCTAGCAATATTATCTATATATGTCGAATATTGATTTAAAAAGAAGAACAAAAATAGTAGCAACTATTGGCCCTGCAACTCAATCTGGAGAAACAATAACAAATTTAATTAAAGCTGGAGTAACAACATTCAGGTTAAATTTCTCACATGGAGATCATAAAGATCATGCTGAGAGAATAAAAACCATAAGAGAAGTATCAAAAAAGTTAGATATAGATATTGGAATATTACAAGATCTTCAAGGACCTAAAATACGATTAGGACGCTTTAAAGATGGACCAGTAAAAGTTAAAAAAGGCGATAAATTCACACTGACATCAAATGAAGTCGAATGTACAAATACAATTGCGAATGTAACCTATGACAAACTTTCTCAAGAAGTTAGCCAAGGGAAAAGAATACTCTTAGATGATGGAAAAATAGAAATGATTGTAGAAAAAGTTGATATAAAAGCTAATAATTTGGAATGTATGGTAACTGTAGGAGGGGTTCTTTCAAACAATAAAGGTGTTAATTTTCCGGATGTTCAATTATCAGTAAAAGCATTAACTGAAAAAGATAAAGAGGATTTAAAATTCGGTTTATCTGAAGGAGTTGATTGGATAGCATTAAGTTTCGTAAGAAATCCATCCGATATAAATGAGATAAAAGATTTAATAACCAAAAATGGGCATTCAACTCCTGTAGTCGCAAAAATAGAAAAATTTGAAGCAATTGATCAGATCGATACAGTATTACCCTTATGTGATGGGGTTATGGTTGCAAGAGGTGATTTGGGAGTAGAAATGCCTGCTGAAGAAGTTCCTCTTTTACAAAAGGAATTAATAAGAAAAGCTAATACACTGGGTATCCCAATAATTACAGCGACTCAAATGCTTGATTCTATGGCTTCTAATCCAAGACCAACTAGGGCCGAAGTTAGTGATGTTGCAAATGCAATTCTGGATGGTACAGATGCTGTAATGCTTTCAAACGAAACTGCAGTTGGCGATTATCCTGTGGAGGCAGTTGAAACGATGGCAACCATAGCAAGAAGAATTGAAAGAGATTATCCACTTAAAGCTATAGAGAGCCACTTACCTAGTACCATCCCAAATGCAATTAGTGCAGCAGTAAGTAATATAGCTAGACAACTTGATGCAGGAGCTATAATCCCTCTAACTAAATCAGGTTCTACCGCTCGAAATGTAAGTAAGTTCAGACCACCAACACCTATCTTGGCAACTACTACAGAGAAAAGTGTAGCGAGAAGATTGCAACTTGTTTGGGGAGTTACTCCAATAGTAGTTAATAATGATGAAAGAACAGCAAAAACTTTTAGTTTAGCCATGCAAATTGCTCAGGAGATGGGGATCCTAAATCAAGGAGATTTGGTAGTTCAAACCGCTGGTACATTAACTGGAATTAGCGGCTCTACAGATTTAATAAAAGTTGGATTAGTAAGAAAGATTGTATCAAGAGGAATTTCAATAGGAGAAATCGGTGTTACAGGTAAAGCAAGAATAATTAAGAATAATCTTGATATATCATTAATTTGTCCAGGAGAAATATTATTTGTTCCGAAGGAATTAATGAAAAATATTCCACTTAGCAAAAATATTGCCGGTATTGTTACGAACCAAAATGTAAATGATGTTTATGCTTTGTTTAACAAAAATAATAAAAAGATTTCTACAATTTGTAATTTAGAAAATATGGATAATCATCAAATTACTAATGGTGACCTTATTACACTCCAGCTTAATGAAGGTGTTATATACATGGGACAAATTGAAGATGATAATGCAATAGATAAATATAAATATGTCTAGGAATATCTCAATAAAAGAAGCCTTAGGCATGGCCACAAAAACTTTAGTATCGAACAAATTGAGAAGTTCGTTAACAATGCTTGGGATAATTATAGGAAATGCTTCAGTTATTACACTTGTTGGACTTGGTAGAGGTGCTCAAACATTAGCAAAAAACCAATTAAGTAATTTAGGTGCGAATGTTTTATTCATTGTTCCCGGAAATAATGACACAAGAAGAAGAGGAATTTCATTTCCTAAAAACCTAGTTTTAGAAGATGCAAAAGCAATAAGCAATCAAGTACCAACAGTTAAAAAAGTAGCTCCTCAAATCTCTGCTAACGAAATAGTTCAATCAAACTCTAAAAGTTTAAATATATCAATTGCTGGAGTTACTCCTGAATTTCTTGAAGTAAGAAGCTTTGAAGTAGATAAGGGTAGATTTTTATCAAAAAGTGATGTTAATAGTGCAAGAAGTTATGTTGTAATAGGTCCCGATCTTAAAGACGAATTTTTCAAAGATAAATCTTCATCACTTGGAAAAAAAATCAGAATTAAAGACCATACTTATGAAATTATCGGAATATTAAAACCAAAAGGTGCTGTATTTGGAAGCAATCAAGACAAAAATGCTTATATTCCATTAACCACCATGGTCAATAGGATTACAGGGAAGGACCCAACATACGGAGTAAGTTTAAGCTTCATTAGTGTTGAAGCGATCAATAAAAATGCAACTAGTGCCGCTAAATTTCAGATTACTAACTTATTAAGGCAAAGGCATAAAATAATCAGAGATGATGACTTTGCGGTTAGATCGCAAGAAGATGCATTGAATATAGTAACCAACATAACAAGTGGACTTACGTTTTTATTGGCTGGTATTGGGGCAGTATCTTTAGTGGTTGGAGGCATAGGAATTATGAATATTATGCTCGTTTCTGTAAGCGAAAGGACTGAAGAAATTGGACTTAGAAAAGCAATAGGAGCTAAACAGTCAGATATATTAATTCAATTTTTAATTGAGGCATTGATTTTATCTACAATTGGAGGATTAATAGGAACGACAACGGGATTATCAGGTGTTTTTCTTTTATCTCTGATAACACCACTTCCTGCATCAGTAGGAATTACAACTACTTTTTCCACTATGATCATTTCAGGATCAATAGGTTTAATCTTTGGCGTTTTACCTGCAAAAAGAGCTTCTAAATTAGATCCAATTGTTGCATTGAGAAGTTTATAAATAGAATTTATAATAATGCTCAATTTTTATAAATTAATTGAGATACTGGTGAGTCTTCAATCATTAGTAATAACCTCAATGTTACCTGTTTATCTTCCACTACCTTTTATCTATAAATCAAGTAATAACTTTCAGTTACCTATCACGTTGCAAATTCCAACCATAATTTTATTGACACTTATATTTCATAAAAAAGTAGTTTTCAGAGCATTTTCTATATATTTAATTATGGGGTTATTTATATTTCCTGTCTTTCATCAAGGAGGTTCAATAGGCTATTTGCTCACTCCAAATTTTGGTTATTTATTAGGTTTATATCCATTAATAAAAATAATTGATAATTTAAATAATAGAAATAAAATAAATTTTGGGAACTTTTTAAAAAATGGATTTATTGCAATAGGTGCTATGCATTTAACTGGAATATTTTACAACTTCATACAAACTATATTCTACAGTCAATTTAATTTATTTTTATATAATTTAGGAAAATACTCATTAGGTAAGATTGGATATCATTTTTTAATGCTTTTTCCACTTTTATTATTTATAAAACCCATAGAACTTTTAAAACGTAGCAAATAATGATTAATAAAATACAAACAAAAATATATTTTTTATCATTAAGTATTTTTATTATTCTAATAGATCAATTTACGAAATATTTTATGTTTTATAATAAAAAATTTTTCATTAATAAAGATTTTATTTTATTCAAATTAGACTTTGTGAAAAATTACGGGGCGGCATTCAACATATTTAGTGGTAGTCAAATATTTTTATCTTTAATAAGTATTATTTTTTCAATATTACTTACTTATTTAATATTAAGGAAAAATAATTTAAATGTACTTGATCTATATTCATATAGCTTTATTCTTGGCGGTACTGTTGGTAATGGTATTGATAGGATATTAAAGGGTTATGTAATTGATTTTATAAATTTAAATATAATAAATTTTCCAGTATTTAATATTGCTGATATATCTATAAATATTGGTTTCGTTTTTTTACTTTTTAACATTTTTAAAAATAATCGATAAAATGAATTACTTTAAATTAAAGTATATAAAGTATATTATTTTAATATTATTTCTATATATTTTATTTTCAATATTTATAAGAATAGTAAACATTTATACCCTTTTATTTTTAATAGTAATTATTTATATCTTTTATAATATTGATAAAAAATTATTTAAAAAAATAGTTTATAAAGTTATATATAAAAATAAAAAAAATACACTTTCATTCAAAAATACATATGGTGCTGCCAAGATAAGTTTGGAAGGGGTCGAGAAAATTAATAAAAAAATTAACGATAAAGTAAAAGTCGAATTGTTAAATTACAAAAAAAATAAACTAGAGTCCCAATTAAAAACAGGAGATTATAAAGTTACTCTTTTTGGAGCAGGTTCCTCAGGAAAAACATCTATAGCAAGATCTTTATTGAAAAATATTGTCGGACAAACCTCAGCAAAAATAGGTACAACAAAGCAAATTAATAGCTATAAAATTCGTATCCCAATCTTAAAAAGAAACATTAACATAGTTGATACTCCGGGTTTATTCGAACCATCTAAATTAGGAGAAGAAAGAGAAAAAGCAACAATTATACAAGCGTCAAATTCTGACTTAGTTCTTTTTGTGTTAGATCAGGACATAAATAAATACGAAAACTATCTAATTTGGGAATTATTAAAATTAAGGAAAAAAATAATAATAGTTCTAAATAAATGTGATTTGAGATCTAGAGATGAAAATAACCTTATCAAAGATAATATAATTTCTATAACTGCCGCTAAAAAAAATAAAATTGCAGTTGTTCAAACAATTGCAGTACGCCAACAATCTCCCAATGTAAAATTAGATGCTTTAAATTTACTTCCAGAGGTAGGAAGTTTATTTAGAAAAATAATTGAAACACTCGATAATAATGGTGAAGAGTTATTGGCGGATAATATTCTTTTTCGCTCAAATAAGTTAGGTTTTAAAAGTAAAAATTTCTTGCAAGAACAAAGATATTTAATGTCAAATAAAGTGATTAAAAAATATATGTGGATAACAGGAGGAGTAATACTAGTTAATCCGCTACCAGCTGTTGATTTCCTTACTACTACCTCCGTAAACCTTCAAATGATAATGGAATTATCAAAAATATATGAAATAAAGCTTACAAAAAAAGATGCAAAAGATTTAGCGACATCATTGCTTAGCGCATTGGCTAAACAAGGAATACTAAAAGGGGGTCTCGCCATTCTTTCACCTGCTTTAGCTACAAGCTTGACTAAAATAATATTATCTAAATCTATACAATCAGTTACAGCAGGCTGGTTAATAAGAATAGTAGGACTAAGTTTGATTGAATATTTTAAAAATGGGCAAGATTGGGGAGATGGAGGAATTCAAGAAGTAGTTGATAAGATCTATAGAATAAGTAAGAGAGAAGACATTTTAAACAACTTCGTAAAAGAAGCTATTTCAAAAATTGAAATGAAAAAGTATTTTAAATCAAATAAAAGTTTGCCTCCATTTACTATGTGAAATTGGATAATTGATCATTTAAATAAGTTCTAAAATCAAAGATAGTTGTTAGGAGTAAATAAGCAATACAAATAGCTATTGATATAAACCCTGTCACTATTGCAATAATTTTTGGTCTACCCATATTCATTAGTTAAGCATCTAAAAGTTTCAAAAGTTCTTCAATATGAGATTCTTTTGTATTGTAATTTCCCATGACAACCCGTAAAAAATATTTACCTTTAAATTTTGGTCTAGAAAGCATAAAATTTTTGTTAATTAGTTCATTAACTTTAGTTTGAGTCCATGCATCAGAATCTTTTGGTTCAAGCTTATTTGGTAAGAATGAAACAATATGAAGAGGACCTGTGTATATATCGAATTTATTTTTACTAATATTTTTTATAAAAAAATCCTTTCTTTTAATTGATGATTTTAATATATTTTCTATTCCATTCAGACCTAAAAAACGTAACCCAAGCCAAAGTTTGATAACCTCTGCAGGTCTAGA
>CACAXS010000019.1 GCA_902536545.1 uncultured Prochlorococcus sp.
TAAATTTATTAAGCATAGATTTATTTAATGACATTAAATAAAAAAAATTCAATCAATAACATACTTGAAGAAAAAAGAATTTTCCCTCCATCAAATAAATTTGCAGAAAACTCAAATATTAGTACCCAAGAAGAATTACTAAGTCTAAAAAAACAAGCATCAGATAATCCTATTCAATTTTGGGAATCTTTTGCAAAATCTGAATTAGATTGGTTTGAGCCATTTCAAACTGTATTAGATAACGAAAATGCGCCCTTTTTTAAATGGTTCAAAGAAGGGAAACTCAATATTACATTTAACTGCTTAGATAGACATATTAAGAGTGGGCTTGGAGGAAAGACTGCACTTATATGGGAAGGCGAACCAGGAGATAGCAAAAAATATACTTACGAAGAACTTCTAAAAGAGGTATGTAAAGCAGCTAATGCATTAAAAGCAATTGGTGTAAAAAAAGGAGATTTGGTATGTATTTATATGCCGATGATTCCTGAAGCGATGTTTGCGATGTTAGCTTGTGCCAGAATTGGCGCACCTCATTCTGTTGTATTCGGAGGATTCTCTTCAGAAGCTTTAAAAGATAGGTTAATTGATGGAAATGCAAGATTTATTATTACTGCTGATGGTGGATTTAGAAAAGATAAGGTGATTGAACTTAAAAAAGCAGTTGATGCGGCCATTGAAAGTGGGGGAGATAAAGTTGTTGAAAAAGTAATTGTTGTTAAACGATCCCAAAAAAATATTTCGATGGTTGATGATAGAGATTTTTGGTGGCACGAATTATTAAAAGATCAAAAAGATCATTGTGAACCAGAAGTAATGAATAGCGAAGATAGACTTTTTATTCTTTATACTTCAGGTTCTACTGGAAAGCCCAAAGGTGTAGTTCACACTACAGGTGGTTACAATCTTTGGTCCCATTTGACATTTAAATGGATTTTTGACTTAAAAGATGACGATATTTACTGGTGTACTGCTGATGTTGGTTGGATTACAGGTCATAGTTACATAGTTTATGGCCCTTTGTCTAACGGTGCTACAACCTTAATGTATGAGGGAGTGCCAAGACCCTCAAATTTAGGGGCTTTTTGGGAAATTGTTCAAAAATATAAGGTTTCTATTTTTTACACTGCGCCAACTGCAATAAGAGCATTTATGAAGTCTGGGCGAGAAATACCTGAAAAATATAATTTGGATAGTCTTAGACTTTTGGGCACAGTTGGAGAACCAATTAATCCTGAAGCATGGATTTGGTACAAGGATGTTATTGGTAAAGATAAATGCCCTATTGTCGATACTTGGTGGCAAACTGAGACTGGTGGAGTGATGATAAGTCCCTTGCCTGGAGTGGTTGCTACAAAGCCAGGTTCAGCTACTTTCCCTCTGCCAGGAATCGAAGTTGAAATTGTCGATAAGAATGGAGATAAGGTTAAGGAGAATGAGGGTGGCTATTTAATTATTAAGAAACCTTGGCCAGGAATGATGAGAACAATTCACGGAAACTCCGAGAGATATTTGGAGAGTTATTGGGAATATATTTCCTTTAAAGGAGAAAAAAATGTTTATTTTGCTGGCGATGGAGCACGCATTGATGAAGATGGATATATATGGATAATGGGAAGAGTTGATGATGTCATAAGTGTTTCAGGACATCGGTTAGGAACAATGGAAATTGAATCTGCTTTGGTAAGTCATAAATCAGTTGCAGAGTCTGCAGTCGTTGGCAAAAAAGATGATTTAAAAGGCGAAGTTATAGTTGCTTTTGTATCTCTAGAGAAAGATGTGAACGGTACTTCAGAATTAGTAGAGAATCTAAAGAAACATGTTGTTAATGAAATTGGAATTATTGCAAAGCCTGAAAAAATAATAATTTCTGACTCTCTTCCGAAAACACGTAGTGGAAAAATTATGAGGCGAATTTTAAGATCTTTGGCTGCAGGAGAGCAAATTAGCGGTGATATAAGCACTCTTGAAGATAGTTCTGTTTTGGAAAAGCTGAAAGAATTATCCTAATCAGATTCATCAATTAAATTGGAAATTTTTTTTATAGTATTTCTTTTGAATTCATCATCGGCCCAGTCTCCCAAAAAATTTTCTCTTAGTCCTGCGCTTGCAATTATAGTGTGTGTACCTTTTAAAATTACCCCCTTAGAATTATCTTCTTTTCTTGCTTTCAGACAAGAAAATAATTTATCTGTTTGATCTAATTCGTCTGAGTTGAATTTTATTAGGAAGTTATTTTTTTGATTATATGTTTTTTGAATTAATCGCAATGTTCTTTCGGGGCTTGGGCTGAATTCACTTTTGAATTCTAATTTTTGAGAAATTTGTTTCAATAATGGAATAGATTTGTTAGCACTGAAGTTATTAAAACTTATCGATATAAATTTTTCGCAATTTCTTCCACCATCAGGGGAAATTAGATGAAGTTTGCAGCCTAGGCTATGACCAATTCTTATTGAAGGAATTGATGCTCCTATTCTCTTGGATAAAGATATTCGACAATTCTTGAAATCCCTCCATGCTTTAATAGCAAGTTGTTGGTGATCAAATTGAGGAGTGTATTTATATGCATGCACAGCATAGTTTTTATTAATTAAACTCTCTATAAATCTTTTATAAGTTAAATCTGGTTTAGAAGCTAGATAACTTCCACCAATAAATTCCACAATTTTTTTAGGATTTGGAGGCCAATAACAAAAATTATTAAATTGATATTTTGTAAAAGTCATCTTTCATAAACTAAGAATGTTTTAAAAATTATTTTCTAACCATGTATCTTAATTTATATTAATTTAAGAGAAATTTTTATTAAATGCGTCAAGATAAATGAAAGAGTTTTTAGCTAATTGGAACTATCTAAAAAAAAAGAATTAAATCAATTGGATATTCTTCAGGATCAAGTTATCAGTTATCCCTCTGAAGAGAATGTTGCTAATCAAAATAAAAAAATTGAAAAAATTTTAATTCTTGATACTGAAACAACAGGTTTAGACGAAAATAAAGATGAAGTGATAGAGATAGGTTGTATTTTGTTTGATGTATCTTTTAAGTGCGTGCTTTCACAAGTTTCATTTTTATTCCCAGTTAATAATAATGCAGCCGAACATGTAAATGGTATATCTGCTGAAGTAACTAACATCTCTCAACCATGGGAAGATGGATTGAATTTCTTTCTGAAACTTGTTGATTGTTCGGATTTCATAGTGGCGCATAATGTAGAGTTTGATAAGAAATGGTTTGGAAAAGGAAGATTACCTAAACTTAATAAAAAATGGATATGTAGTTTAGAGGATATTAATTGGACTTTTCAAAAATCACTAAAAAATAGACCCTCAGTAACTGATCTAGCTTTATCTTTTTCAATACCAGTTTGGAATTTACATAGAGCTTTATCTGATTGCTATTATTTATCTGAGGTTTTCAAAAAATGCGATAAATTAGAGGAACTTTTACTTAAAGCTGCCGAACCAAGATTTTTATACAAGGCGCTTATTAGTTACGAAGACAGATCTCTAGCTAAAAATGCTGGGTTCAGATGGAATAGTCCTGTGCAAGGAGCTTGGTCAAGAAAATTAACTTCTGATGAGGCAAAAAATCTTGATTTTAGAGTAGAGATTTTGAATTAATATTTTATAAATTTTGACTAAAAAAAATCTATTACATTTTACAAGGCATCCGTTTATTACCCATTTTATGTGCTCCAATACATTCGTATTTTGAGGAAGACTTTTCAGCTTCTTGTTTAGTATAAAATAGATCTGACATTATATTTTCTTTGCTTGAATTTGAAATTTGTTTAGAATGATTATGATGATTGTTTTGAGAATTAGGTGAATACTCCCATATTCCCATAGTAGTTATACCAGCAGAGATAATTCCCATCCCAACGACTGATAAATTTACTATTCCCATTGCTACTGCACCAAAAGAGAATACACCCATTGGAACTACTCCAATACTTATTACTCCCATTGGCACTATTCCTACTGAAACTATACCAAGGGGTGCTATTCCAAAAGCAATTTTTTTTGGTTTTGTACCGCAATGCTGATTCTCTTTATTTTTATTAATTTCCAATAGTTTTTCTAAATGTTAAATTAAAATTGTCCCACAAAACAACCAATTAAAGATTAATTCCTAATTTGAATTAAAAATTTTAAATTATTTTCTAGAACTTTGAATAACTTAAAAAATCTTAGAGGAACGGTAGATTTGCTGCCTGATCAATTAATAAAGTGGCAAAATGTCGAGAAAATTTTATTAGAGCAGCTTGCAAGAGCATCTATCAATGAAATAAGAACTCCAATACTCGAAATGACCGAATTATTTATAAGAGGTATTGGCGAAGGAACAGATGTTGTCAGTAAGGAAATGTATTCATTTATTGATAGAGGGGAGAGATCCTGCACTCTTAGGCCTGAAGGAACCGCCTCCGTTGCACGAGCTTTAATACAAAACGAAATATTGTCTAATCATCCTCTTCAAAAACTTTGGTACATGGGACCTATGTTTCGATATGAAAGACCTCAAGCAGGAAGGCAAAGACAGTTTCATCAGTTAGGTGTTGAGTTTATAGGATACGATTCAGTTAGAAGTGATGTTGAAATTATTGCTTTAGCTTGGGATATCTTAGGTAAATTAGGAATAAAAGAACTTAATCTTGAAATAAATACTTTGGGTGATGTTGATGATAGATCAAATTTTAAAAAATCTTTTTTAAAATGGTTAGAAATAAATAAAGATTCTCTAGATTTAGATTCTCAAAATAGGATTAATAAAAATCCCTTGAGGATTTTGGACTCTAAGAATATTCAAACTAAAAAAGTTCTTGAAAATGCCCCAAGATTATTCGATTTTTTGTCTGAAAAAAGTCATAAAAGATATTCAGATTTAAAGGGACAATTAGAGGTTTTAAAAATACCTTACATTGAAAATTTTAATCTAGTAAGAGGTTTAGATTATTACACCCATACAGCCTTTGAAATTACTAGTGGAGCTCTAGGCTCCCAGGCTACTGTTTGCGGAGGTGGAAGATACGACGATTTAATAAAACAAATGGGAGGCCCAAATACCCCTGCAATTGGATTCGCTATTGGTTTAGAAAGATTAATCTTGCTAGCGGGAAAACAGCTTGAAATTCCAAGAAATACGGATATTTATATTATTAATCAAGGCTTAATCGCTGAATCATTAGCTATGAATTTATCCAGAAAATTAAGAAATTATGATTTATTAGTCGAGTTGGATTTAAGTGGAGCCTCATTCTCTAAACAATTTAAAAAGGCTAATAAAATAAAATCTAAAAGCATTATTGTTATTGGTGATGATGAGGCGGCCAATGGAGAATTCATCATAAGGCTATTTGATCAATCAAGTAATGGGAATAAAGAAGAGGTTATATCTTTTGAAAATGATATTGACTTAGAAAAGTGGATAAATAATAACTTACTTGTAAAGTGATGCTCTTAAAGTTAGTAATAATTTTTCTTTTTATATTTATTTTTTTTAATTTAAGTAATTTTCTCAAATTAAATAGAAAACAAAAAGTTTTGAAGACTAAAAAAATTACAACTTTCAATAAGAAAAATCTTTATAATTGGATGAATTTAACTAAAAAAGAAAGATATGACTTATTAAAAGAAGATTCTTTGAACTATATGGATAAAAGAAAAATTTTATTAGACGAAATTAGAAATGAATATAAAAAAATATCTAGAGAAAATTCTGATGGGAGCATTAAGAAAAAATAATTATGGAAAATTTCTGGACTTATAATAAAACAATAAATGGTTTGAGGCATTTTGTTTTAGTAAATGAGACTAAAGAACAAGGAAAAATTACTTTTTTAATGGTTTCTGTACTTGATTCTGAAATTTACATAAAAACTACTTATGAAGAACTAATAAATAGTGGCAATTGGCACAAGGGTTGGATCAATCTTCCAAAGCTTCAATCGATTACAGAAGAATACGTTAAATATAAATCCATCAGCAAAGGGGAAGATATTGATGAGATATTTATTAATGAAGATTCTTTATTTAATATTTCTTAATTTGACATAAATCTTTTAAATTTCTTTTCTTTATAAATACTAGGGTTTTTATTACTTAATAATTATTTTAAAGTTTTGCCCCTTTCAAAAAAATAAAATTAACGTTATTAAGGATAAATAATATTTACTTAATTCAATGTTAGGGGATATATGGAGCTCATCTGAGTTGACCGCGGAAAAACTAGGAATAAATGAAGTTAAACTTTCATTTTTACGTGAAAATGGAATACTCAAGCCTGGGATTCATTGGAAAAGCTCTCCACTCGGTCAGAAAAAACCTTGGAAACCCAAAGCGCTTTACAATGTAAAAATGTGCAGAAAAATAATTAATAAATTTTATTCTGAAGAAAACTATGATATTGCAGCCTAAAACTAATAATTTTTTATTAATTTGAAAAATATATAAAATTCCTATTCTATTAGATTCTCATCTCTACACTCAATTAAAGTGTTTTGCAAGGTTGGATATAAGTTAAGCATATCTATATACTGTTTTGATTTTCTATATGATTTTGCAGCCTTTTTGTAATGAACTTCAGATTTCATTTCTAGTGAAAATTTTCTAGAAGACTCTTGAGAAGTAGTCATAATATTAGATGTCTTATTCCATATTTAATAATTGTTTGAGAATGAGGCAATAAATAGGATGGTTTAATGAAACAAAACATCGTTTAATGTCAGCAAAAAGAAATTTAATAGAAAAAAATAAAACTTAAAAATCTTTTTATTTGATATGTAATCTATTCTCTAGCAATAACTTTACTGCTGAGATCTAACTACAATACAAAAAGATTTTTTTTAGAATTTTTTTATTTTTTTTTTATAGGATTACTAATTTTTACAATTTTGTTGTGAATTCAACTGTTTGATGAAAATTAAAGTATTCTCAAGACGTTTAAGCTAATCATTTCCTAAATGCAAACCTACGGTAATCCAGATACCACTTACGGGTGGTGGGCTGGAAATTCAGGTGTAGCAAATCGCTCAGGAAAATTTATCGCTGCTCATGTAGCTCATGCAGGATTAATTGTTTTCTGGGCTGGTGCTTTCACCCTTTTTGAACTTTCACGATTTGATCCAAGTGTTCCAATGGGACACCAACCTCTTATCGCACTTCCTCATTTGGCGACCCTAGGAATTGGGTTTGATGCTGATGGAGTAATGATGGGAGATACAAAGCCTGTCCTCGCTATAGCAATAGTACACCTCGTCTCCTCTATGGTTTTAGCTGCTGGTGGACTTTTACATTCTTTACTTCTTCCCGGGAATTTAGAAGATTCTGAAGTTGCAAGAGCTAGAAAATTTAATATCGAGTGGGATAACCCAGATAAATTAACTTTTATCCTAGGACATCATTTAATAATTCTTGGATTTGCTGTTATTCTTCTCGTTGAATGGGCTCGTGTCCATGGTGTTTATGATCCAGCAATTGGAGCTGTGAGGCAAGTTGAATATGACTTGAATCTAGCTGAAATTTGGAATCATCAGACTGATTTTCTTCTGATTGATAGTTTAGAAGATGTTATGGGTGGACATGCTTTCCTAGCATTCGTTTTAATAACTGGTGGTGCATGGCATATTGCTACCAAGCAAGTTGGAGAATTTACTAAATTCAAAGGCAAAGGTCTTTTATCCGCAGAAGCCGTACTTTCATGGTCTTTAGCAGGTATAGGTTGGATGGCAATTATTGCTGCTTTCTGGAGCGCTTCAAATACAACTGTTTATCCAGTTGAGTTTTTTGGTGAACCACTTGAGTTGAAGTTTAGTATTTCACCTTATTGGGTTGATACTGTTGATCTTCCTGATGGTGAGTTTACATCAAGGGCATGGTTAGCAAATGTACACTACTACTTTGGTTTCTTCTTTATACAGGGTCACCTATGGCATGCATTAAGAGCTTTAGGCTTTGATTTCAAGAGAGTTACTAATGCTATTAGTAATATTGATAGTGCCACAATTACTCTTAAGGATTAAATTCTTTAATTAAACATTAATACTAAAGGCCCTATAAAGGGTCTTTTTTATTTGAAAAATTTTGTTTATTAATTTAGATTTATAATTATAAGTTTTTGAAATCATTGAATATTTTTTCGATACAGAATAAAGATATTTTTTCAAATTCTCTATTGATAAGTTTTTTGGGATTATTAATTATATTTTTTTTGTTGATTTTTGGGAGAAAATTTAAACTAGCTGTTCAACTCGAGAGATTTGGATTACCGATAGCAGTCATATCGGGAATTTTAGGTATATCTATAGGCCCATTTGGAGCGATACACTTTTTGTCAAAAGAAACAATCAATGTTTGGAGTAATTTTCCTACTCCTCTTTTATCATTAGTCTTCGCAACTTTAATGATGGGAAGACCTATCCCCAATATAAATGGTTTAGTAAAACCAATTTTGAATCAATTTCTATTAGCTCTTTCATTAGGTTTCGGACAATTTTTTGTCGGTGGACTTGTTGTTAAATATTTTCTACCTCCTTCTATGGATGCAAATCCTCTAATGGGTTGTTTAATAGAGGTAGGTTTTGAGGGTGGTCATGGAGCTGCAACAATAATCGGTGAAAGCTTTAATAAACTAGGTTTCCCAAATGGATTAGATCTTGGATTGGCTATGGCAACCATGGGTCTTTTATCCTCTTCAATATTGGGTAGTATATTTATTTTTCTTGGTAGAACTTTAGGTCTTTCAGATACTGAGGAAATTCTTGAACAAAAAGATACTCTAAAGGAAAAAAATAAGATAGGAATATTTGCAGATTTAAGAATTTTTATAATAAATCTTGGATTCTCTGGTTTGGCAATTTCTTTTGGTGTTTTGCTACTTAAAATTTTAAGGTATATTTCAAGTTCTTTTGGTGATTTTTCGAAGGAAATTATTTTTTCACTACCAGTATTCCCTTTTATCCTTATAGGCTCTCTCCTTATTAGATATATTTTAGAGAAAACCAAAAATACAGAATTCATTTCAAATATTCTGCAAAGGGAGATTGGTATTCTATCAACAGACTTATTGATTTTTACAGCTATGGCTAGTTTAGATATTGCAGTTGTTTTTGATAATTGGTTACTTATTTTAGTGTTTACTATTTTCGGGTTATTTTGGAATTTAATTTGCATTGCTTATTTTGCTTACTTTATTTTTGATGATTATTGGTTTGAAAAAAGTTTGATAGAGTTCGGGAATTCTACAGGTGTAGTAGCCTCTGGGTTACTTCTTTTAAGGCTTGCAGATCCTAAAAATATTTCTAAGACTTTACCAATTTTTACTTCAAAACAGCTATTCGCTCAGTTAATTCTTTCAGGGGGACTATTTACAGTTCTTGCACCATTAATGATTTCTAAAATTGGGTTAGATTATTGGACAGAAATTTGTGCCCTAATTACATTCGTAATTCTTTTTATTTCATTGATTTTAAATAAAGTAGAGATGAAAAAGTTTCAATAATAACCATAGAATGGTTTTAGAGTTAATTTTATTTTAATGTCATTTATCCCCTACGATATTCCACCTCAAGAAAATAAAGGTAAGTGGTTTAGGAGTCATTTACTCGGAAGGGAAATCGAACTTGGTGAATTGTATAGTCTTGGATCAAATGATTTGGATTTGCTTATGGCTGAAACTGCAGAAATCAGAAGCGATCTTGATTTTAAGGAAAAAAATATAGGAAAATTTAGGACTGCAGGATATTTTTTGGAATTAGCAAAAATAATTGAGAAAAGGAAGTTTTTAGAAAGTTAATTTATGGAAAATAATTCTTTCTATGATGTGGTTCCCATAATTCGTATTTATACATTAGGGATTTAAACTCTCTATTTTTTTCAAACGAATCTAACCAGTTTTTTATTGAGGGCTCAAAATAATTTGTTCTTTTTTGACTTTCACAAGCGATTCTAAATTGTCTTACAAAAGGCCAAATAGACCAATCTGCGATTGTGGGGCTATCTCCAAAAAAGTATTTGTTTTCTACAAGTAGTTCATTCCATTTCTTGATAAATTTAATCGCATTAGTAAAATGAAATTCTTCATTGCAATCCTTATATCTTGTGGAATATTTGAATCGATCTAAATGATATTTGAATTCGCTATCGTTTTCATTAATTATTTCAAAAATTTCTTCCTTTTTATTATCAGGTAAATAAATTAATTTTGTGTTTTCCTTTTTTGACTCTGAGAGTGCCCATAGTATGATTTCAAGACTTTCTTCAATAACTTTATTATCTTTTTTAATAAGTATTGGAATCGTTTTTGTCTTTGATTTATTAAGAAAATCTAGAGGTTTATTTTTTAAATCAATTTCTCTTATCTCTACCTTTATTCCACAAATTAATAGGGCCCATCTAGCACGAATTGCATATGGACATCTTCGAAATGAATATAAAATATCATTTGTCATTTTGTAAAAACTTTTAATTTCTTTGATTCTTTTAGTATTATCTAACTAGGAATAGTATTAATCTTACAACGCAAATGTCGGGATATGTTTACCTTATTAGAGTAGGAGACCTTTATAGAATTGGGAAAACAGATAATCTTGAAAAGAAAATTAAGAAATTAAAACCGGATGAATTGTTAACATCAATTATGACAAAGGAGCCAGAAACTCTTGAAGCAAGATTACTAAGAAAATATAAGTCCGAGAGAATTCCTGAAACAGGGTATTTAAAACTTTCTAAAAGACAAATTAGAGAATGCAAAAAACAATTTGAATTAAAGGGAAGCTTGCCTCACACTCTAGATGCTGAAGTTTCTATTACTTTATTTGCATCTTTTTTATTGTTTTCATTAAGTTCAATTATTTTTAATTATTTAAATTTTGGATTTGTTAAAACTATTTCTTATTCTTTTGGAATGGCATCTCTACCAATGGTTGTATTATTTATTACTGGTAGTTTTGGTGGATACTTTTCTGAAGATTTATCTCTTTTTTCATTGTTAACTAATCGAATAAAAGGTTTATTTTTAGCAATTGCAATGCTATCAATGGCTTACTTAATTCTCAAATTAGGTTAAATTTCATAATTACAATTTAAGGCAATTTCAAATGGAACTGATTGGGTAGGTAACTTCAGAATCGTTGAGCATATTTCAGCAATATCTTCAGGTTGTGTCATGCTTGATTTCTCTAGGGTAGAGATATTTTGGACCATTTCAGTATTAACCCAACTTGGGCAAATTGCTGTAATCCTTATATTTTTATCCCAACCTTTATTTTTCATTGTTTGGCATAATCCCATCAAAGCAAACTTTGAAGAAGAATAAGCTGCTAAATCTCCTTTAGATCTTTTTCCACTCATTGAAACTAAAACAATAATTCTTCCTCTGCCTGAGGAGCATAAATGATCCCAAGAAAGCCTACATAAATTCCAAATTGCCAAAAAGTTGATATTTAGTGTATTTAAAATATCTTCTTCATCGCCATCTTTGAATAAAAAAGGAACTTTCGATAATACTCCAGAGCAATTTATTACTGAATCAAATCCTCCAAATTCATCTAAAGTATTTTTTATCCAATTTTCGGCTGATATTTTGTTTAATGCATCATATTCGTTAATTATAATTCTCCCTTCAGGCCATTTATTTGGATCAATAACACTTCCCTTTAGTGATTCTAGATTTCTAATACCAACACTAATTCTGTTGCCTTCTTTTAATTCTTTATGTGCAATATTTAATCCAATACCTCTACTCGCTCCACTTATAATTATTGTCCTCATTTTGAAACTATATATTTGGGAAAATTATCCTAAGTAACATTTTTAACTCTCTACCATGCATAATCATCAGACCTTTCTTTACACTCAATGGAGCCTTGATAAACATTATGCACATCGCATATACAATCTCTCTTAAAGAGAGAGTATCAGTTAGAAAACCATACCATTGATTTTTAGGTAGTTGGAAAAAACTGCCAAAAAATTCTCTCAATAGTTTTTCGTCAAACCTCATGAGTTTTTCTAATCCAAATTGATAAAGTGATTTTTTTCTAATTAATTCTTTTGACCATAAAGTTTCCCAACCTTTTCTTGCAATATGATAAGTACTAAGATTTTTGTTTTTAATTGATTCTGATACTGCCTTGGCAACAAGTGGAGCTCTTCTTAAAACATTACCAATTAAATATCCAGATGCAGGATGAACCATTGAAGCAGCACCACCATATCCAAGTATTTGTTGTTTGAAATCTGGTATTGGCATATTCATAGGGAGAAATAAGCCAAGCTCTTCATGTTGCATGCTTGTGATTGATATATTTCGATAAGAAAGCCTCTTCTCTAGTCTCTCTTTTAAATTTTCCATTGTTAGAGGATTTACTAAACCAAGAGATGTCTCCTCAAGAAAATATTTCCCATCCCCCATATCCATAGCATAAAGAAAAGTGGGCGGTTCTTTTTTTTGCTGATCGTTAAGATGGTCATTTCTATAGTCCATTAATACAAACTGCCCTTTCTTAAGTGGAGGTTTACTAAAATTTCCAACTATCCCATAACAAGTTTGGACTGCTAAGGGACCACACGATTTTAATTTAAGAAAAATAGGATCATATCCTGTTGCATCTACTACTAATCTTGCAGAGTAAGTCTTACCATCTTTTGTAGTTACTGTACTTTTGTATTTCTCAAAATGTATTTTGTTTGCAAAGCCTTGATGCCATTTAATAAGAGACTTATTGCATTCATTAAACCAATAATTGTGGAGTTTCTTCTTATCAAATAGTCCATAATCTAGTGAATGTTCAGTGGCTTTATTCTCGTCGTCCTGTTCTTCTAAAGCGCCATGCCCAAAAAAACTTACAGTATTCTTCCATCTATATTCAAGTAAATCTTGAAGTCCGAGTTGATCAACTTCTTCCCCCCAAATGCCATATGTGTTTGGCCAAGGTTCATCTGGTCCATTAGGAGAAAGAACTTCAACATCTAATTTTTCCTTTCCTAAAGCTGATGCAATTGCCATACCTGCAGGCCCTGCACCCAAAACAAGAACATCTGGCATATTTTCTTTTAACATTAAATATAAATCTTATGATTAAAGAAATTTATGGAACAAATTATTACTTCTGAGCTTAGGACTATATATTTCATCCAATACTTGTAATGAGAGTAGACTAATAATAATCAAATTACTTAATTACTAGTGACTAAGTTTTCAGTGTTTTAACAATAATTTATAAGATTACAAAATAAAAAATACTTAAAAATTTTTTTATTATAAAACAACATATAGCAAGTTAAATGATTAAAAATATTTTAATTACTGGAGGTAATTCAGGTATAGGGCTTTTTGCAATCATTAATTTACTAAAAACGAAAAATAA
>CACAXS010000020.1 GCA_902536545.1 uncultured Prochlorococcus sp.
TTTGTTATTTAAAGCAGGAGAAATAATTTTGGAAACGTGTTCAGCTCTATCCGCTGAGTAAAGTAATAATTCTGCAAGAGATGAAGGCTTGTTATTTTCATTATTATCAAGAATAAGTCCTCTTAGTTTTTTGCCTAAAAGACTGCCTCCAGGCTCTCTTGTTGTGATTAATTTAGACCCTTTCTTTATTAGACCACTATTAGGGAGCCATTCAGATAGTTCTTCTATTTGAGTAGTTTTACCACATCCATCAATACCCTCAATAACGATAAATTTTCCTTTCATTTAATCCAAAGATAAAGCATTAATTACAACTGTAATAGAGCTTATAGCCATCAATAATGCTGCTATTGAGGGAGTAAGAAGAATACCGTATTTAGGGTATAATATTCCGGCGGCTAGAGGTATAGCTAGTAAGTTGTAACCAAAAGCCCATGTTAGATTTTGCTTTATTTTTCTTATAGTTTTTTTTGCAAGATTTAAGGCGTAGGGTAATCCATTGAGTTGATCTCCCATTAATACTACATCTGCATTTGCCTTGGCTATTTGAGTCCCTGATCCTACCGCAATTCCTAAGTCTGAGGATGCTAAGGCTGGTACATCATTAATACCATCACCTATCATTGCCACTTTATTATTAATTTTTAAATTTTCTATAGTCTTTAGCTTCATTTCAGGAAGAAGATCCCATTTTACTTCTGTTTCTTTACAACCAATTTTTTTTGCTAAAGCTAAAACTGTTTGTTTCCTATCGCCGCTAAAAATGTTAATTTTAAAATTTTTTTCTCTCAAATTTTGAACTGTTTTAATTGAATCATCTCTGAGTAAATCTCCGAGCAAAATAGAGCCTAATAATTTATCTTTGATACTTACTCCAATGATAGTATTTGTTTTTGTTTCTTCATTTTCGATGAGTTTTTTTGCATCACTATCAATAATTATTCCTTTGCTTAGTAGCCATTCAATATTCCCAATATTAATCAGTCCATCAATTGACTCAAGTTCTCCAGAAATACCTCGCCCTGAATGAGTGAGAATTTTTTTTATTGGAAATAAACTTAAATTTTGCTTTTTTGCCTCTTGAATTAAGGCATCTGCGATTGGATGTCTGCTTTCTTTTTCTAAACTGGCAGCTATTTTTAATAAAAATGAATGATCTTCATTATTTATGTAATCAACAATAAAAGGCTTACCTTTTGTTAAGGTACCTGTCTTGTCAAAAATAATGTGATTAATTTTTGAAGCCATTTCTATTTTATCCCCGCCTTTAAATAAAACCCCTTTTTTTGCTGCTTTACCTGATGCGACAGTGATTACAGTTGGGGTGGCTAAACCTAGTGCACAAGGACAAGCTATCACTAAAACGGCAATTGACAATTGAATTGCTAAACTCAGAAAATTCTCAGCATTACTTCCAAGCGAACTATGAAGTGTATGGCTTGAGTGAGTGATTAATTCATGATTATGACTCAATAAATCAGGCCATATGTTTCTTGCCGCCTTCCACCAAAAGAAGAAGGTTAAAGTAGCAAAAATAAGTACAAAGTAAGTAAATTTACCTGCAATTTCATCAGCAATGCTTTGAATGCGAGGTTTTCTAGCGTTTACAGACTCAATAAGATGTACTAGTTTTGCAAGAGAAGAATCTCCTCCGACCTTTTGTACTTTAAGTCTAAGAGTTGAATTAAGATTTAAAGACCCACTAGATAGATTTTCGCCTTCTTTTACTTCTATAGGTTTGGATTCTCCAGTAATATGTGAAACATCAACATATGAAGTACCTCTGGTAACAATGCAGTCAGCAGGTATTCTGTCTCCTGCTAAAACTTGAATTTCTTGATCAGGTCTTAAAGTGTTTACTCTTATTGACTTTATTTGATTGTCTTCTGTGTAGATATTTGCCATTTCAGGTTGAAGATCTAATAATTCTCCAATGGATGAACCAGTTTGATATCTTGCTCTTTCTTCTAGATAACGCCCAATCAGTATGAAGCCTAACAGCATAACTGGTTCATTAAAAAAACAAGGAAAACCAGTATCAGGAAATAATAAGGATAGAAGACTTGTTGTAAATGCGCTAATTACTCCAAGAGCTACTAAAGAATCCATATCCGGATGGTTATTAATAAATGATTTAAATCCATTGATAATTATTCCTCTGCCAGGAAATAATAAAGCTAATGTTGCTAATGAAGCGTGAAAAAATATATTACCTAATATTGGAAAATTTAGATATCTTCCTTCTGCCAGATGACCTAATCCTGAAAATAATAAAAGTAATAGGGCAAAAGTTAGTTTTTTCCATTGATTATTCCACTTCTTTTTTTTTTCTAATTCTGCTTTATTTATTTTTTTTGAAAAATCATTTATGTAAATCTTTGATGGGAAACCATTCTCTTTTAGATTTTCGAGAACTGATTTTATTTCTATATGTTTTTGGGTAATTTCAAAATAAGCACTTTCAGTAAGCAAGTTAACAGAAACATTTTCAATACCATCAGAATTATTCAATATTTTTTCAACAGTACTAACACAACCTCCGCACTTCATTCCTGTAATGCTTAATTGAATGCTCTCCATATTTTTCACGTTAGAAGCAAACTAATGCTTGACTTTATATTTAACTATAATAATAAATGTAATAAACTTTTTAAATAGTTATTTTTTAAATTGCTATATTAATTTTATTAGACTTTGAGCAGTGCCTAGTAATCAAAACAGAGACAATTTTATTGATAAAGCTTTTACTGTAATTGCTGAATCTATTGTAAAAATAATGCCTATCGCTGAGAAGGAAAAAAAGGCATATATTTATTATAGAGATGGCTTAGCTGCACAAAATAATGGGGATTATTCGGAAGCATTAGAGTATTACAAAGAGAGCTTACTGCTTGAAGAAAATAAAATTGATAGGGGTGAGACTTTAAAAAATATGGCAATTATATATATGAGTAACGGTGAAGAGGATTTGTCTATTGAAACTTATGAAAAAGCATTAGTAGAAAATCCCAAACAACCATCATGCTTGAAAAATATAGGTTTAATTTATGAAAAAAGGGGAAGATATGCTGAGCAAAATGGTGATTTAGATCAGAGAGATATTTGGTTTGACAAAGCTGCTGAAGTCTGGTCTAAAGCAGTGAGACTTTATCCGGGCGGTTATTTAGATATAGAGAATTGGTTGAAAAACTCAGGCAGAAGCTCAATTGATATGTACCTTTGATTTTTTTATTTTGATAAAGAATAATCAATCGCTTCTTTAATATTGGATATCTCTTTGATATTTATTAAATTTTGAAAATTATTATTTAGTTCCTCCTCTAGTTTTGGCACTACGATATTTTTGATCCCTAGTCTTACAGCTTCTTCTATCTTTGTCCGAAGGTTATTCGATTTTCTAACCTGACCGCTCAAACCCAATTCCCCGATAAATGAGCTACTCGCCAAAGGAGGAATATTTTTCAAACTTGATAAAATTGATATTGCTACACCTAAGTCAGATGATGGATCATTAATATCAAAACCCCCACCAGTAGCTATATAACAATCAAATTCAGATAATTTTACCCCTACGTGTTTTTCAATAACAGCAAGAATTTGATGCAATCTATTTATGCTTATTCCAGTTGTAGTACGTCTTGGGTTACTGTAGAAAGTTTTGTTTACCAGTGCTTGTATATCAACTGCTAGTGGTCGAGTACCTTCATTTGTAATCGTAGTTGTTACTCCTGAAATATTTTCTTTATTTGTAAAAATTGAACTTGGGTTTTTTATCTCTCGTAAACCCTCTTCAAACATTTCAAAAATTCCAATCTCGAAGGTCGATCCAAATCGATTTTTTATACTTCTTAATAATCTATGTGAGGAAATATTATCTCCCTCAAAGTTTATTACTGTATCAACTAAATGCTCCAAAGTTTTAGGGCCAGCTAAAGCACCATCTTTGGTTACATGACCAATTATTAGAAGAGCAATATTATTATCTTTGGCAAGATTTTGCAATTCAGATGAACATTCTCTAACTTGAGAAACCGATCCTGGTGAACTTTGCATTTCATGATTATGTATGGCTTGAATACTATCAATAATTGCGAAACTTGGATTTACACGTTTGATCTCTTCAATAATTAGGGATAAATTGGTTTCTGCAAAAATTTTTAAATCAATACTTTTTTGATTTAATCTTTCCCATCTAATTTTTACTTGTTCTAAAGATTCTTCTGCAGTTATATATAAAACTTTCTCATTAAGAGATATTTTGCCTGCTGATTGAAGAACTATTGTACTTTTACCTATACCTGGTTCTCCTCCTAGTAAAACAACTGATCCGGGTACTATTCCACCTCCAAGCACTCGATCAAATTCTTTAAAACCACTTGTAAATCTTGATATCTTTTTTGATGAAATCTCATTAAATGGAATAGATTTTTTAATATTTTTTATATTTTTTATTTCTTGATATTTAGATCTCTTACTTTTTATTTCTTCAACTATGGAATTCCATGAGTTGCAATTAAGGCATCTACCAAAGTATTGAGAAGTTTCAGATCCGCAATTCTGACAAATAAAAGTAGATAATTTGCTAGACATTTAGTCTCTGAATGAAGTAATGGAACTAGAATGTTTGGGATATTGCCCCTCTACAAGTTAGATTAGGTTAATAATAAATTCTCTTACTGATTAGCTAATAGAAACAAATGGCTCTATCTAGTCAAACTAAAGAAACTATACTTGTCGCAGATGACGAGGCAAGTATTAGAAGAATTCTGGAGACACGTCTCTCCATGATTGGCTACAAAGTTGTAACTGCAAGTGATGGCAAAGAAGCACTGAAGTTATTTAAAGATTATGAACCTGATTTAGTAGTGCTTGACGTCATGATGCCAAAGCTAGATGGTTATGGAGTTTGTCAAGAGTTAAGGAAAGATTCTGATGTTCCAATTGTTATGTTAACTGCTTTAGGAGATGTTGCAGATAGGATAACAGGTTTAGAATTAGGGGCTGATGATTACGTAGTAAAACCATTTAGCCCAAAGGAGTTAGAAGCTAGAATTAGGTGCGTTCTTAGAAGAATCGACAAAGAGCAAATTCCTGGAATGCCTAATTCAGGATTAATTTTGGTTACGGATATAAAAATTGATACAAATCGAAGACAAGTTTTTAAAAGTGATGAGAGAATTAGATTAACTGGTATGGAATTTAGTCTGTTAGAGCTTTTGGTCAGTAGGTCAGGAGAGCCATTCAGTAGAGGAGAGATTTTGAAAGAAGTTTGGGGATATACCCCCGAGAGACATGTAGATACAAGAGTCGTGGATGTTCATATATCAAGATTAAGATCAAAACTGGAGGCTGATCCAGCAAATCCTGAATTAATTTTGACAGCAAGGGGCACAGGGTATCTTTTCCAACGGATTGTCGATATTGCTCCTTTTGATGGTAAATAAATGGGGAAAGAAACAGCGCAAAAAATTAACAAGTCTAGAGCTATTAGAAGATTAGTTATTTGGTATAAAAGAAATTCAGCTGTGACTTCTATAGTTGATACTGCTGCAAGTTCTGCAGCAACGGCTAGTAACGTTGCGGGTAATGTAGTTTCAAGTGCTGGATCAGTAGTAACCACAGCTAGTAACGTTGCAAGTAATGTTGCAGGTAATGTGGTTTCAAGTGCTGAATCTGTTGTTAATACTGCTAGTAGTGTAGTTTCAAATGCTAGTACAATAGCTAAAAATACATTACAGCCATTAGTTTTTGATCCATTAAAAAGATTGCAAAATAACGATAATATTTTAGATAGGGTAGAGAAATCTCAATCTAAAAGAATCTGGATCGCAGTTGATGGGATGGGTGGAGATTATGCTCCTGGTCCAATTCTTGAGGGTTGCTTAGAAGCAATTAGTAGATTTCCAATAAATATAAAGTTTGTCGGCAAAATTGAAAAAGTTAAAGATGCAGCAAGAAAAACTGGTTTAGCAGAATTATTAGAAAATGAAATAGATAATAATCGTCTCGAATTAATTGATAGTGGAGAGCCTATTGGGATGAATGAAGAAGCTACCGCAGTTAGAAAAAGGAAAAATGCAAGTATAAACGTTGCAATGGATTTAGTTAGAAATAATAAAGCTGAAGCTGTCTACTCAGCGGGTAATTCAGGTGCCATGATGGCTTCTGCCATATTTAGAATTGGGAGATTGAAGGGGATTGATAGACCAGCTATAGGGGCATTGTTTCCAACAAGGGATCAAACTCGTCCGGTATTAGTTTTAGATGTCGGTGCAAATACTGATTGTAAGCCATCTTATCTCCATCAATTTGCTCTTTTAGGAAATATTTATGCAAAGGACGTCCTACAAGTACAAAAACCAAGAATTGGTCTTTTAAATATCGGAGAAGAAGAATGTAAAGGTAATGATTTATCCCTAAAAACATTTGAGTTATTATCTTCTGAAAAAAGTTTTGACTTTGGAGGTAATTGCGAAGGGCGAGATGTATTATCAGGTAGTTTTGACGTAGTAGTTTGTGATGGATTTACGGGAAATATATTATTGAAATTTCTTGAATCTGTGGGAGGAGTTTTATTAGATATTTTGAGATCTGAGCTGCCACGTGGAAGGCGGGGGAAAGTTGGTTCAGCTTTTTTAAAAAGTAATCTTCTCAGAATTAAGAAAAGGTTAGATCATGCTGAACATGGAGGAGCTTTATTACTTGGGGTGAATGGTATTTGCGTTATTGGTCATGGAAGTAGCAAATCTTTATCAGTAGTTAGTGCTCTTCGCTTGGCTCACTCTGCAGTGAATCATGGTGTTATGGATAATTTAAATCGTCTGCAAAAGCTTCAAGTTTTAAATTCATAAAACATATTGAGTCAAATTTATGTTTGACTAATATAAGTAACTAAAAAACTCTTTTGGAAGGAATAAATTGTAATCAGATTGGGGTGTCATTCAAGGGAAGCGGAAGTTATGTACCTGATCAAATCCTAACTAATCAAAAAATTAGTCAAAGGGTTGATACAAGCAATGAATGGATAAAATCTAGAACTGGCATTTCTGAGAGAAGAATCTCTAGTTTAGAAGATAATGTTACTGAGATGGGTTATAAGGCTGCTCTAACTGCTATAGAAATGGCTAATTGGGATATTAAAACGATTGATTTGATTGTTTTAGCAACTTCTACTCCGCATGATTTATTTGGATCAGCGCCATCCATTCAAGCTAAATTAGGGGCAGCTAATGCTGTAGCTTTCGATTTAACTGCAGCTTGTAGTGGTTTTTTATTTGCCTTAGTAACAGCGTCACAATTTTTAAAAGGGGGCAATTTTAAAAGGGCTATTGTTATTGGAGCAGATCAATTATCAAGTTTTGTTGATTGGAACGATAGAAGAAGTTGTATTCTCTTTGGAGATGGTGCCGGTGCATTAGCAATTGAAGCCACAAATGAATTTGATAATTTTATAGGTTTTGATATGAGAACTGATGGGGGGAGGGGTTCTTTTCTTAATCTTCCATCAACAAATAATAAGGATTCAATAGTTGATGAAATTGACTTTTTAAGTGGAGGTTTTTCTCCAATTCAAATGAATGGTCAGGAAGTTTATAAATTCGCAGTAAAAGAAGTTCCCATAATTCTTGAAAAGTTGTTGAAAAAAATGAAATATAATTCTGATCAAGTTGATTGGCTCTTGCTGCATCAAGCTAATCAAAGAATATTGGATTCTGTAGGAGAAAGGTTAAAAATTCCCAGAGAAAAAATTCTTAGTAATTTAGAAAAATATGGCAATACGTCAGCAGCAACTATTCCACTAATGATGGATGAGGCTGTAAGAGATTATAGAATTAAACAAAATGATATTATTGCTATAAGTGGTTTCGGTGCTGGGCTAAGTTGGGGTGCAGCCCTAATTAAATGGGGTTAAAAACCAAATAGGAACATTATGACAGTTGCATGGGTATTTCCTGGACAGGGTTCGCAAAAAATTGGAATGGCAAAACAAATTGAAAATTTGCCGAGCACAAAAGATAGGTTTAGTTATGCTTCTGAGATATTTGAGAGGAATTTATTTGAAATTTGCGAGTTAAATTCTGATCCAACAAATCCTCTAAGTGATTTGAACAATACAAGGAATACACAAATCTGTCTTTTTTTGGTTGAATCAATTTTATTAGATGCCTTAAAAGAAAATGGTTTTAAACCAACTTATGTTGCTGGGCATAGTCTGGGAGAAATAACTGCATTATATTGTGCAGATGTTTTTTCATTCGAAGACTGCGTATCACTAATAAAAGTAAGATCTCAATTGATGGTAAATGCTGAGCAAGGATCTATGGCAGCAGTAATTGGTTTTGATAGGAATGAACTTGATTTATTAGTCAAAAACAGTGAAGATGTTGTAATTGCTAATGATAATAGCTCTTCCCAAGTTG
Organism: uncultured Prochlorococcus sp.; assembly: GCA_902536545.1. Taxonomy (GTDB): domain Bacteria; phylum Cyanobacteriota; class Cyanobacteriia; order PCC-6307; family Cyanobiaceae; genus Prochlorococcus_A. The sequence continues at coordinate 8,421 of CACAXS010000020.1, forward strand.
TCTTATCAGGATCTAAAGAAGAGTTAGACAATTTATCGAAAAAAATTTCTTGTAAAAGATTTCTAAAATTAAATGTTTCAGGTGCATTCCATTCACCATTCATGGATAACCCTGCAGTTAAATTTTCTGAGTATTTAAAACAGATTAAGTTTAAAAATCCTTCTTTCCCAGTGATAAGTAATTATGACCCTTCATTATGTGACGATCCAGATGAGCTTAAAATTAGATTGGAAAATCAAATGTGTAATGGCGTAAGGTGGCGAGAAACTATGGATTTAATGGCAAAAGATAATTATCTTCATTTTGTTGAAGTTGGCCCATCAAATGTGCTTAGCGGTTTAGCAAAAAGACATATTAAAGATTTAAAAATTTCTCAAGTTTCATCTTCTAATCAAATAACTTATTAATAAATTATGAAAAATGATGCTTTTCAGAAACTAATCTATCAATTAGTTAGCAAAATTTTTGTATTACCAATTTATAAATTTGTATTAAGAGGACATTTAATAGGTATAGAAAATATTCCGCAAAAAAATGCTTTTATAATGGTCTCTAATCATGGTTCTCTGCTTGACCCTCCTTTGTTAGGACATGCTCTTGGACGTAATATATCTTTCATGGCCAAGGCAGAGCTATTTAAAATACCTTTACTTGGGTTTATTATCAAGGCTTGTGGAGCTTATCCTGTGAAAAGAGGAATTGTTGATAAAAATACCATTAAAACAGCATGTAAAAAATTATCAAATGATAATTGTATTGGAATATTTATTGATGGCACTCGTCAAAAAAATGGACGAGTGAATAGGCCCAAACAAGGAGCAGCATTATTAGCATTTAAAAATCAAAAATTATTATTGCCTGTTGCAATAGTTAATTCTCATAGACTAATAAGATTTAAATTCTTTATTCCTTTGCTTTCAAAAATAGTTATTAAAGTGGGAAAACCCGTTCAACCTCCCCAGAGTTCATCAAGGGATGATCTAAATTCTGTAACAATGCATCTTCAAGATAAGATTAATAATTTGATTGGATGAATATTTAATTAATTGGTGAAATAGGGTAAAGAGGCAAAACTTTTCTCCATGAATCTACATTTGAATTTAATAAATTTTTATTTGCCAAGTCTAATAGTTCTTTTAAATCTTCTTTATCATTATAATTAGCCTCAAAAGTAAGTTCTGTACTGTCAAGTTCTTTGACAACTTTTGGTAACACTGTTTCCCGAATAACTAGATCTGAGGAGTTTTTTTCTTTATGACAAATTTCGTATCTACCTGCAATAAAACCCTTTCGTTTTAATTTTTTGTAAATCCAGAATGATTTTTTGTTTGTAAAGATATTATTTTTTGATGCGATTCTTTTTGCCATTATTTCAAATGAACTAAAACTGTTTAGAGGACAATTTATTTGTTGTGAGATAGTTCTTGCTAAAACTACAATAAGTCGTGAAGCATTAAAATTTGCTGGCCCTATGCTGACAGATAACTTATTTATTTTTTGTAAATTTTCTTTGGAAATGAATTTGTTAAGATCATTAATTAAGTTGTTGCAAAGGTCATTATCAAATTTTTTGATAAATAATTTATCAGATTCAATGGTATTGTTTTTTCTATACCCAAAGCAAAAAGAATTGTCTGTGCTATGAATCACTAATGTAGGGTAATTTTCTCGTTGTTTGAGTTTATTTTTCATCTATTACCTTTAAACAGGTAATTCCATACCTGGATTACATTTTGACCATTTACCAAATTCAATTTCAAAACTTTCACAAGATTGAACATCCCAATCAGTTTTATAATCACCATTATTATCTTTAACTATATTGACATGAATGAATGGTTTTTTTGCTTTAAAATCAGGCAGATCAGAAATATGATCAACACCATGATTATTCTCAACATCATGATATGTGATACATCTATCAACCCATTTACAGTTGATGCAAATGCACATAATTAATAAATAAAATGAAAAGTAACTTTCACCCAGATCATACACTAATTATTGATGAATTAGAAAAAAGTATAAAATTTCATAATTTGGATTTTATATTAGGTTTTTTACCTAAAGGATCATATTTGGTTGGTGGTTACATCAGAGATATTATTTTGGGAAGAAAAACTGAAAAGGTAGATTTTGATATTGTGGTACCTTTAAATGCAATAAAAATTGGGAAAAAGATTGCAGATAATATCGGATCAAAATTTATAATTTTAGATGAAAAAAGAGAAGTAGTAAGAATTACTCTTAATCATATCTATATTGATATTGCCAATCAGGTTTCATCTACGATAGATGGAGATTTGTTTTCTAGAGACTTTTCGATTAATTCAATTGCTTTTTTATTTGATAAGAAGTGTTTGATTGATCCATTAAATGGTCTTAAAGATATAAAGATTTCTCTGCTTAGAACTCATTCTGAAAACAATTTACTGAATGATCCTTTACGAATATTAAGATGTTTTCGATTTGTTTCAGAATTGAATTTTAAAGTTGATATTAATTTAATTTCCCTCATTAAAAAAAATAAAGGGAAATTATATCTTGTTGCTAAAGAGAGAATTAATTATGAAATACAGAAAATAGTACAGGGAGCAAATGCTCTTGATGCAGTATTGTTGATAAAAAAATTAAATATATTTGGTACTAACAATTTATCTGAAGATTCTTTTTTTTTGGATTTAGAGAAAATTAATTATGCAGAACTTAATCAAAAAGAAAAAGAAAAATTTTTACCATCATTTTTTATTGCTCAAATTTTAGATGTTATTTCTCTAGAAAAACTTAAATTTAGTAAAGCTGAAATTATAAAAACTAAGTTATTACGAAAATGGCACTTTTTGTTGGAGAAAAAAAATATCGCTCGATTAACTGAAACAGATAGATTTGCGTTACACAAAGAATTAGAGATGTTTCTTCCAGCTTTTATTTTCTATTTACCTGAAAACTTACGATTAGATTGGCTTCATAGATGGCGTGACAACGAGGATAAATTATTTCATCCTTCAAACTTACTTAATGGTGACGAAATCAAAAAAAATTTGAAGATAAAGGATGGACCTATCTTAGGAGAGCTTTTAAATTATCTTTCTAAGGAACTTGCATATAAAAGATTAAATAATTTTGATGAAGCTATTTATAAAGCAAAGCGATGGATTGAACAAAATGCGCCAAAATGTGATTAAATACACATAGTTTAGTTTTGTTTAGAAGTTCAGACTTCAAAATCATTTTTAAAAAATTTATGAGCATTCGCATTTACATTGGCAACTTAGCACAAGGATTTAATCCAAAAGAATTTGATACTCTTTTAAAGTCCGTTTCTGATTCGATTAGATTTAAAGCAGTTCTAGATAAGGATACTAAGGAATGTAGAGGGTTTGGCTTTGCGACAACTAATAATGAAGATAATGCTAATTTATTAATTCAAAAGTTAAACGGTTTTGAATTTAATGGTTCTAAATTAAGAGTAGAGCTATCAGAAAAGAAGGATTCTGCTTCAAACAAAAGAAATAATGGAAAATTAAACAAGAATAAGAAGAGGAAAGACTTTAAAAAAATTGTTCATAGTGATGCTCCTAATTTGGAAGCTCCTGACCCAAGATGGGCTGGAGAATTATCTAAATTAAAAGATTTGTTGGCTAATCAGAAAACACCTGTTTAATTATTTAATTCGGGAAATCAAAAAAGATATTGGAATTTCAAGAGCTTTGACTGAATTTTTTACAAAAGCTCTATTGTTAAAGACATCATAATCTAATCTTTCAATAGAATCTAATATGCCTCTATAAAGACGTAAAGACGTCCATACTGGCCATCTTGCGTCAGAAGATAGCCACTTAATACCATCTTCAGACTTTTGGAACCATTCGCGAGCCCTTGTTAATTGAAAGTTCATCAGTGATTTCCACTGTTTGTTTATTTTTCCTTTTAAAAGTTCTTCTTCAGAATAATTAAATTTATCAATATCCGCTTGTGGGATATAAATTCTTCCTCTCTGTCTATCTTCTCCTACATCCCTCAAGATATTTGTTAATTGATTTGCAATTCCAAGAGCTATAGCTGCTTCGGAGGGGTCAGGCATAGCACTCCATGGGGCTGATGTATAAGCGCTATCAATTCCCATCACGTTTTGAGTCATTAAACCAACAGTCCCTGCAACTCTATAACAATAGAGTTTTAATTCATCGAAATCTTTATATCTAAATTTATTAAGATCCATTCTCTGGCCATCTATCATGTCTAGATAAGGTTGAATACTTTGTGGATATTTTTCGATCGTATCTAATAGAACTGAGTCTAATTCTGATTTAATGTTCCCTTTAAATTAATGATCCCTAAACAATGGAAAGGATTAGATGCATTTTCTAAATTAGACGGTTTAAATGGTGTGCCAGTTATTAATATCCATTTATGGTTTGACAAAAAATTAACAGATATCGACCATCTACTATTTAGCAGATCATCACTTCTCAGTGTTTACGCAGATATGAGTATTACTTGTAAAGAATATGAAGATCCATCTAGATCAATGCTTGAATTAGTCTTCGCACCAGCAAAAGATTGGATTAATAGAAGTGATCAAGACATCGTTGATGCAACTATGGAAGAGTTGAAAAAATTATTCCCATCACATTTTATGGGTGAAGACAAGACAAAATTAAGAAAATACAAAGTAGTTAAAACTCCAAGATCTGTATATAAAGCAGTTCCTGGATGTCAAGAGTTCAGACCTAGTCAAAAATCCCCAATAAAAAACTTTTTCTTAGCTGGTGATTATACCATGCAAAAATATTTAGCATCTATGGAAGG
>CACAXS010000021.1 GCA_902536545.1 uncultured Prochlorococcus sp.
GTGTTGTTTTTTGGGTTGCAGTCATAGCATTGTGGCATACTTATATGTTCCCAAAATTCTTTAATGAAGATAAAGGTTTAAATTCAGTTATCAATCAAGAATTGAATGTCTCAACCGAACCCATTATAGGCAGCTTGATTAAAAGTAACAATTTCAAAAGTAGGGATAAATATTCAATGAAAAATTTAGTAGTGGCAGATTTTTCATTAAGCAATAATTTGACATTAAATAAACTCTATACAACAGTAATGATTAGCGTAGCATTTGCAAGTTTTATATTTCTCACTTATGGATTAAGTAGTTCTATTACATCGATTAGTTAAATGGATTCTATATACGCAATTGTTTTCTTGATTTGCTTCCTTTATTTTATTTTCGACTCTTTAAAAAATACAGGTATCTAATAAATTTCTAATGCTTTTCACCCTTCAATAGAATTTTTCTTCTTATATAAAAGAAAACTAATGTAATTATTATCATCACCGGTGGATGAAACGAGATCGAATTAAGATATTCATAATAACTAAATTTTTCCAATAATTTAAAAACAAACTCTAAAAACTATATCCTTTTTTCGAATCTCAAATTGATATTAATAAATCATTCTCATGTATAAAATGTTTATTTAATTTCTATATTTATTTGAAGTTTTTAATAAATAAAGGTTTTTAAATAGGATAATCATCTAATCCTTCTCTAAAAACTCTTCAAAGTAAGTAAAAATCAATTAGTAAATAACTCTCTATCTAGGTTTATAATTGCCAATCTATTGTTTATGATAATAAAATGATTAATTCTGTTAATTTAAAAGATTTGCCTATTCAGGATTTGGTTGTTTCAGGGTTAATAATCTTTATTGTTTCGACAATTATTGCTAATGTTTATGACCCATTAATTGGAATACTTTATGCATTTGGTAATATATTTACTCTTACATTTTTGAGTTGGCTATACAAAGATACTTGGAATGATCCAAATAAATAAATCTAATTAAGACAAAAGATAAATAAAAAAACTACTTTTGTATTTTTAATTTTGAACAATACTTAAAATTAACAATGTACGTTGCAAGAAGAGAAAGTATCAAAAAAAATAATAAGCTTTCCAAAGTAGATTGGGGAATAACCATTAGTATTACCAAAAATGATATATCTTAAGAGAAACGAATTCTGAAAAAAAATCAACCCTTTCATTATTCTTTATTTTCAAACTTATAAATCTAATTTGTATTATAAAAGCTCTGATATTTAGATTGATTTTAATTTGAAAAATACTTTTCTGCCCTTCTAAAGGCTTTTATTGCTCCTTTATAATCAAGACTTTTTAATTTTTCATTACTTTTTTGTTCCAGCATTTTTACTATTTCATTTCTCTTTATTTCATCAATTTTCAGCTTATGATCGAATATAAGATCAAACTTTGAGGAATACAATCTAGATAATTCTTCTCTATATTTTTCAATAATTTTTTCATCACAAGATTCGGATTTCAATATTGCATTAGCCTTCATTTTGTCATCTAATGCCCCTTTAAAATTTCCTAGTTTAAATTTTTTTTCACTTGATCTCGTTAGCTTAATAATATTTCCCAAAATCAATTCATTAGAATCTTTCATTTATTTATCCTAACCTAGGTTAATGCTATCAAAATAAAGAAAAAACAACTTATTTTTTAATACTCAAATAATTAAATAATTAACCAATAACAAGTCCTTTTTCAAGAAGTAAATCGAAAACCTCCACACTTTTCGTTTTCCCAAATTTGGGAGGCTTATGTAAATCTAATATTTCAGCAAGGCACATAATCCAATAAGTATCTTTTTTTAAATTTAGACCTTCGCAAATCTGTGTGGGAGCCGATTTAAAACAGCCAAATTCTGTTGATATATTAATGTTCATGATTTGAGTTTCAAGTTCTAGACTTAAAAGTTCTATTTCTTGCTCAGAAAGGGATGTCCCAAAAGAATATGATTCAATTAAAAGTTGATAATTCATAAAAGATTTATTTTTTCAAGAAATCCACCGAGTTTTTTTTGTACCCGAATAAATATGCCCTGAAGCTTCGACAATAGGTTTTGTTTCAGTATTCATAAAAATATCGTACAAACATTTTTTGGTCCTTGAAAAATCAGAGTTGCCCTTTGAGGATCATCTAATGATTTACCAATATAAAATGTTTTAACTCCCATTTCTTTAAACATCGACTTCTATTCCTCAGCATTCATATGAGATTCATATTGTTCAAACGTATTATTTAGTTGAAAAACTAGAATAGTCGTTTCAATAGTCATAGTAATAATAAGTTATTTTTAAGATTTTAAATCTTTTTGCAAAAAAAATAATTGAATTAAGATTAGTTTTTATTAAGTAGTGTATTAACTAATTTTAATTTATGAGTTATAAATCAACTATAAAAAACAGATTTTAATTTTGGACTCAAAAATTTCTCCAAGAGAACAATGGACTAGTAAGTTGGGATTCATTCTTGCAGCTGCTGGTAGCGCAGTAGGTCTCGGTAACCTTTGGGGTTTCGCTTACAGAGCCTCTCAAGGTGGAGGTGCTGCTTTTGTACTTTTATACATACTAATCGTTTTAATTGTATGCCTTCCGGTATTTGTTTCTGAAATGGCTTTAGGAAGAAACGCTACTGCCAGCACATTGCTTGCACCAGTAAAGTTAGCAGGAAAAAATTGGTATCCATTAGGAATTCTTTTCTTTATAGCTCCCTTGGGAATAGCATCATATTATTCAGTCATAATGGGGTGGACAGCAGATACCTTATTCCATTCATTATTTTTTGGATTACCAAAAAATTTAAGTGAAGCAGAAGCTTTCTTTGGCTCAATTAGTAGTGGTAGCAGTGTTTTATTGGGGCACCTATTAAGTCTCGTTCTTACAGCCATAATAGTTTCATCAGGGATAAAAAAAGGAATCGAAAAGGTGACACGATTCTTTATGCCTATACTTTTTATAATTCTTCTATCGCTAGCAATATGGGCCACCTCACTTTCAGGCGCATGGGAAGGATACAAAACATTTTTGTTTAAGATTGACTTTGATGAATTAAGGAACCCTCAAACAATAAGAAATGCTTTTACACAAGCTTTCTTTTCTTTAAGTTTAGGAATTGGAGTTATGGTGACTTATGCTTCCTATTTAAATAAAAAGAGTAATCTTCCAAAACTAAGTGTTGGAGTTGCATCATTGGATACTTTGGTGGGTCTTATGGCAGGACTTATAACTTTTCCTATTGTTTTAACATTTGGTTTAAGTGATGCTATTTCTGAATCAACAGTTGGTGCATTATTTATATCAATTCCTACGGGCCTTGGTTCATATGGAGCGGTTGGAAGAATTGTAGCTGTTGCATTTTTTGCATTAGCTTATATTGCAGCAATAACTTCCTCCGTTTCATTATTGGAAGTTCCAGTTTCCTCTTTAATTGATAAATTTGGTTTTAAAAGAGAAAAATCTGTTTGGCTGATAACTCTTTTCCTATTCTTAGCAGGCATTCCTTCTGCATTAAACTTAAACATTCTTGGAACTATTGATTCGATTTTTGGAGGAGTATTACTTATCTTTGGTGGATTCTTTGTTACTTTCTTTATGGGATGGGTAGTACCTAGAAAGTTTAATGAAGAACTTAGTGATTCAAAAGTAGGAATCAAAACGACACGTTATTTGAAATTCATGACAAAATGGGTTGCGCCCCCAATTATTGGTTTTGGACTATTTATTAGTGTGTTTGATTTGCTGAAAGGCTGGGTAAGTTAAAAATATATTAAAAATAATAATGTATAAAATTGAATTAATTTACTGCGATATAGTGCAAAAATAGGGGGCAGGTACAAAGTTTTAAGCTATTAAATTTCTTACATGATTTTTGAGAATTTTGAGCAAAATAAAAAAATTTAATCAAAAAAACATTTATTAGCAATGATTTTTATTAAAAGCTAAATATTATTAAAAATTTACTTTTGAAATTTTTCAGAGTAAAAAAGATTTTCCAAGACGATAAACATACTGCAGAACCTTTTTTAATGAAGTATTAAATTTTAACTACTATGTAATCTCAAACGTTTCGGCAAAAACCATCCCTATTAGAATTTATAATAAATATATTTAGATGTTTAATTTAAAGAAATTAGAACGCCTACAAGAATAAATAACAAATTTGATGTCAACTAAATCTGATTCATTAAAAGGAAAGCTTACAGAAAATTTTTCTGAATTTTCTAAATTATCTGACTATTCTTTTATGAATTCTCTTAAAGCAGATCCTCAATCAACAAAAGATGGAAATGATCATAAACCGCGTTCAGTATATTCAGGTCATTACGTACCAGTTGTTCCAACTGCTATTCCAGAACCAGAATATATTTCCCACAGCAACAAACTTTTTAAAGAACTATGGCTGAGCTCAGATCTTACTAAAGACCAAGATTTTTGTCGTTTTTTCTCAGGGGATATTTCTGTTGCTAATTATCCAATGAGTCCTGTTGGTTGGGCAACAGGTTATGCATTATCAATTTACGGGACTGAATATACTCAACAATGTCCTTTTGGAACTGGCAATGGTTATGGCGATGGCAGAGCAATTTCTGTTTTTGAAGGTTTATTCAATGGGAAAAGAATGGAAATGCAACTAAAAGGAGGAGGTCCAACTCCCTATTGTCGAGGAGCAGATGGTAGAGCTGTCTTAAGATCTAGCGTTCGAGAATTTCTCGCACAGGAATTAATGGATGCCTTGGGAATCCCTACCTCAAGATCTTTAACACTTTATGTCTCACGTTCAGAAATAGTAAGAAGACCTTGGTATTCCAAAGGGTCAAGGTATTTTGAACCTGACATCATGATTGAGAATCTAGCGGCAATTACTACGAGAGTCGCTCCATCTTTTTTACGTGTAGGCCAGATTGAACTTTTTGCAAGACGAGTTCGCAATAATGCTTATGGTGAAGCTCTTAGTGAACTAAAAATGATAGTTCAACATCTTATTGATAGAAATTATAAAGATGAAATTGAATATGAGATTTCAATTGAAAGTAAAGTTATAAAACTGGCTTCTTTATACAGATCAAGACTTATATCACTTATAGCCAACTGGATGCGAGTTGGATATTGCCAAGGTAATTTTAATAGTGATAATTGTGCTGCTGGAGGTTATACCTTGGATTATGGCCCCTTTGGATTCTGTGAATTATTTGATCCAAGATTTCAACCCTGGACAGGTGGAGGTGAACATTTCTCATTTTTTAATCAACCTTCTGCTGCGGCAATCAACTTTAAAACATTCTGTTCCTCTCTGAGTCCGTTACTTTCAGAAAGCAAACAAGATCAAGAAAAGTTAGATCAAATCGAAAAGGCTTTTTCAGAATTGATGAACAAAGAATTGAAGAAGATGTGGGCAAACAAGCTTGGCTTAGAACATTACAACGAAACTCTAATAAATGAATTTTTTAATCTCATTGTCATTTCAAAAGCAGACTATACAATTTTGTTCCGTAAACTCTCTGAAATACCTGAAAACTTAGATTCTTTAAAAGACTGTTTCTATTTACCAATTAATGATGAGCTCAATAAAAGGTGGGAAGTATGGCTTGAAAACTGGCAATCAATCTTGAAGATAGAGGGAAATATTAAAGCGAAATCAGCATCAATGAAATCTCTTAATCCAGTTTATACTTGGCGCGAATGGATGGTCGTTCCGGCATATGAAGAAGCTGAAAAAGGAAATTACAAAAAAATAAAAGAGTTACAGGATGTCTTTAGTAATCCATATGTAGAACAACCCTCAGAAATAGATCAAAAATATAATCGACTAAAGCCAAGCAAGTACTTTAACTATGGAGGGGTATCTCACTACAGCTGCTCTTCATAAAAAGTTCAATCCTTAAAATGCAGATTGAACAAATTACAGAAAAATATTATTTATTTATGGTCGTAGGCATTCCAACTACTGATATAACACCCACATGAAGTATAACCGGCTTCTTTCCAACATTTTTCACATAGTGAGCACCCCCATTATTACTCTCCACAAATGCATCGCCTGCTTTAAAGAAATTAATTTCTTCACCCCTAACGTGCTTTAATCTTCCTCTGGTGACATGAATTAACATTGGGGAAGGGTGCGTATGGATTGGGGTTTCTATCCCTGCTGGAATCATCACTTTTAAAAGTCTTAATTCAGGCTTACCTTCTTGATAATTAAAGTTTTTGCCACTTAATCCTTTTGAAGTTTGGATAAGGGATATAACTTCAATCTTTTCTTCAGCAAAAGCTGGGTATGGTAAAGCTAAAGTCCCAAAAAAAAGGGAGCATAATAGAATAAATCTTTTTAATTTCATTAGATATTTAAGTTTCACTAATAATAGGTAGTTTGCAAAAATATTAAACAAATTTATTTTTTATATAACTTTTCTAATTGCTTAATTTCCTCTCTTAAATCCTTACCTCTCTTATTTAATTTATTATTCTTAATAAATATTGGGATAATCCACCAAGCTTGAAGACCTAAAAAGATAAATACTAGAATCAATAATTCAAAAGTTCCCGGCTGCATTTGATAAATTAACCTTCTCTGTAAATACCAATATTCTAAAAGCTATTAAATATTCATGAGATTTGCAATATTTCTAGGCTTCTTCTAATTCAATATGAAGTTCAATACCTTTTGATATTATTGCTTCTTTAAAGTCAATCAGGTTGCCAATAATTTTTTGCTTCTCCTGTTCAGTTTTATAGACATCCTCTACAACCTCCTTTATCGCAAGTGTTACTTTTTGTAGTTTGATTTCTAAATCTTCCCGGTAATTCATAAGTTCAACTAAATTATCTTTTTTATTAAAAAACAAAATCATTATTAGTAAATAAGTACATTACCCTAAAAGGATTGACAGGAAAACAAAAAGAATATAATTTATAGTACAACTGTATTAAAATTAAATAGCCTATTAAGGTGAAAGCATGAAGCCTAATTACTCATTTGGTTGTAGCACTAGCATGCCAAGCGGATGTCTACTAAATCCCGAAGGCAGCAGAATGATCTTTTTCGAAGAATGCAAAAATTCTCCTAAACCAAATTTAAAAATTCATACTCATCTTTTCTACACAAATCACCTTGGAGAACCTGGAGGGTACAAATCTTCTGAAAAACTCAACATAGATTCAGCTTGGGAAAAGTGGCACGAACTTCACCATAAAGGGTGGACAGAAGTATCTCAAAATTACGGATAAATGATCCGGCCAAGAAAAAGCCTTTATGTTTCATGAGCTTAAGAGTTTTCTAAAATATTGAATTAGTTGTCAAAAATAAATAATCAAAATTTATTGACATTTGTATATGAGGAAACATTAAATTGTCTAAAATTTCATAAGAATAAAAGATAAAAAATAAGAATGCAATATTATTTAAATGATAAAAAATTAAATAAGATTGAAAAGCAAAAGGCGGAGAAAGACGGTCTGAAAATTTTTGAAGAGTTAGATGATTACGCTCTTAAAGGGTGGGAAGAAATGGATGAAGTAGATTTGCAAATGCGCTTAAAGTGGTATGGCCTTTTTTGGAGACCGAAAACTCCTGGAAGATTTATGATGAGGCTTAGAGTTCCCAATGGAATTTTAAACTCTAATCAGTTGAGAGTAATCGCGTCAATAGTTGCTAGGTATGGAGAAGACGGTTCTGCGGATATAACAACTAGGCAAAATATTCAATTAAGGGGGGTTTTGATAAATGATCTACCAGATATTATTAAAAGACTTAGAGAAGTTGATATTACATCAGTTCAGTCTGGAATGGATAATCCAAGAAATGTTACTGGCAATCCACTAGCGGGAATTGATCCTGAAGAAATTATAGATTCAAGAAAATATACTTCTGAATTAGAAAAGTACTTAACAAATTCTGGTAATGGCAACCCCGAATTCTCGAATTTGCCGAGGAAGTGGAATACTGCAGTTGCAGGAGCAAAAGATAATTTTCTTCTACATAATGATCTTATCTTTCATCCTGTTTTTAAAAATGGAATTTTAGGCTTTGGTGTCTGGGTAGGAGGAATATTGTCAGCGACTTTGAATGCTTATGCTCTACCTCTAGATGTCTGGGTAGAAGAAAAAGATATATGCAAAATAACTGGAATTATTTGTTCCCTTTGGCGAGATAATGGAGATAGATTTCTAAGAAATAAAGGAAGATTTAGGTATTATTTAAACTCTATAGGTATCGAAAAATTTAGAGAACTTGTAGAAGAAAAATTTGGAACTTTGTCGAACGATCCAGGCTCAATTTTCAATGCAAAACAAAGAAGTTTATTTGGGATTAATAAACAAAAACAAAGCAATCTTTACTTTGCTGGATTACATATTCCTGTAGGAAGATTATTTGTAGAAGACATACAAGAAATTGCAAGATTAAGTGAAAAATATGGACAAAGTGAAGTAAGACTAACCGAAGATCAAAATCTAATTATTGTTGGCCTGAAAAATAATATTTTAGAAGAATTTGGTGATGAAGAAATTATTAATAAATTCAAATTAAATCCATCCCATTTTTCAGCGAGTACCGTTTCATGTACAGGGAGTAGTTATTGTAGCTTTGCTCTTGCAAATACCAAAGATATAGCAAGGAATATTTCTGAAAAATTAGATCGAGAACTTGAATTATCAGAGGAGGTTAAAATCCATTGGACAGGTTGTCCAAATAATTGTGGACAAGCTCATATGGGTGGTATTGGCATGACTGGTACAAAGGTAAAAAAAGAGGGGGGTGGAACTGAGGATGGATATAATGTCAGTATTGGAGGGAGACAAGATCACCTGCAAACCTTAGGCGAAACAGAATTTAAAAAAGTTAGTAAACATGAAATTTATAATTTAATCAAAGAAATTTTAATCAACAAGTTTAATGCAAAGTTAAAAACCTAAAAATATATTAATGAGCAAAAGTGAATCTGAAATATTAGAAGTTTTAAATGGATTAGGTTCAAAAAAATTAGATCTTGATATTCTTTTTTCCTACTATTCATTGGAATTATCCTTTGAGATTCGTAAAGTTATTGCTGAAAAGATAGGTATGCAAGAAAGGAAAGGATATTTTTTACTTGAAAAGATGATAAAAAAATTTGGCCTTAAAGTTGAATTTATTGAGGCCCTTAAATTAACAAATGAAAAAAATGCAAAAGATCTTTTACTAAAAAATCTTTATCAAAATAATAAGTTAAATATTCATATAATTAATGCTTTAGAGCCCTGGGGAGGAGAAATCGAACTTAAATTAATTAGAGAAATATTCGATATTTGCGAAACAGATTTTTGGATTGCAGGCCTTAATATTCTCCATTTCAAAGCTCATCAATTAACTGATGAAAAATTATTATATTTTATTGATCAAATAAAAATTTACGATAATTTCAAAATTAACTACAAGATAATCTCTATCTTAAAAAGAAGAGAAAGCGAAATAGTTTGTAAATTGCTCTATAAATATTCTTTAAATAAGGAATTAGGAATCGCTAAATATGCAATATTTTCTTTAGGAAGTATTTGGAATGATAATAGTTTTGAACAATTATCAAAATTAGAAAATGAAATAAAAGATCCTTCTCTACTTAAATACATAAAAAATCAAAAAGTGATCTCAAATCAATTTCTAATAAATAAATAAACTAGAGAATTATTTTTTTAACTTATCAATGAGATTTATTAAATTGCAAGGTTTTGTATTTTCATTAAGTTGATAAGCAATTATATCTTGCCAACCTGTCATCACAGCATCCTTTGATCCAGGCAAAACGAATAAAAACTTACCATTTGCAGACCCCGCAATACATCTACTTTGTAAAGTACTTGTTCCTATTTTTTTAAATGATAAAAATCTAAAAGTTTCTCCAAAACCATCAATCTCTTTATCAAACAAAGGTCTAATAGCTTCAGGAGTAACGTCCCTAGCTGTAATTCCTGTACCACCTGTTGTGATAATCACATCAATATTTGGATCTGAGATCCAATCGCTTATATATTTTCTAATTAAATAAATATCATCTTTGCAAATTATCTTATCAACGATATTATGTCCTGATTTCTCAGCCTCTTGAAGGAGATAATTTCCACTCTCATCATTTTTTGTGTTACGAGTATCAGAAACAGTAAGCAAAGCTATAGAAACCACTTAAAATTAAACCATTAGTTACTAGATCACTATATATGGAAAGTGAAAAATCTAACAAAATTAAGGTTGTTTTATTATCTAGTATCGCTGAAGATCTAGGATGGAATGAAAAATTTCTTACAATTGAAGACTCTCAAATGAAGGTTTTTTCTGTATGGAAGTTAGTTAATTCTAAATTACCTCAAGATAATATTATCGTTTCTATTAATCAAGAAATTACAGATATGGATGCGAAGATTAATCCGGATGATGAGGTGGCATTTATGCCAATGTTTACAGGTGGATAATTTAAGAATACAATTTAAAATCCTAGAAGAAACTTTTAATCCTTATAAAGAATTCGAACTTTGGGAGAAGGTCAATAAAAATTCAGCAAACTCACTTTTTATTGGAAGAGTAAGGCCCTTTGATCAATTTGGAAATGATTTAAAGAAACTAGAAATTGTTCATTATAAAGGAATGACCGAAAATTATATTAAAAGATATTTAGTGAACATTTCTGAAAAACAGTATGATTTACGTATTTTTCTCTTACACAGGATAGGTTTCATTTACCCTAATGAACCTATTATTTTAATAGCAGTAAGTGCTAATCATAGAGGCATTGCAAATAAATATCTCCAAGAAATACTTGAATTTACAAAATACAAAGTTCCTTTTTGGAAAAAAGAATGGACTTTCATAGGATCCTCATGGGTAAAAAAGAATACTGACTTAGGCTCTAAATTATAAAAAATTATTTTTTAAAAGTTGTGCCCATAATAAATCTCCCTTTTGATAAAAATCAATTTCAGAAGGTATTTCTATTAATAAATCTGAATTAGATATTGAACTAATCTTTGATGAGGATTGTTCTTCAGAAATATCTGCAATCAATTCGCCTTCTTTATTAACAATAAGTTTTCCTCTAAGCAATTCAGGTCTCCCTTTTCTTCTTTTGAAATCAGAATTCAGCTTAACCTTAATCCTAAGAGGGAATTCAATATTAGTAATTCCTTCAAGTTTCTGAAGCGCGGGCCACACAAGTTGGATAAAAGTAATAGCTGCTGAAACGGGATTCCCCGGTAATCCAAAATAAGGTATTTTTTTATTTATAAATCCAAAAGCAAAGGGTTTTCCTGGCTTTAAAAATAGTTTCCAAAATTTAATCTCTCCTATCTCGTTAATAATATCTTTTAAAAAATCTTTTTTACCCACTGATATCCCACCAACTGAAATAACCACATCATTAAGTTCAGAAATATTTTTAAGAGAATTTTTTATATTTTGATAATTATCTTTTTCTATATGGATTTCATTAATTTCAAATCCAAGATTTTTTGCGATTGATTTTATCAAAATACTATTACTTTCCCATATTTCTCCTTTCTTTCTGGCAGTTCCTGATTTGATAAGTTCATCTCCAGTAATTAGTAAACCCAATTTAGAAATTTTACTAACTTTTATAGTTTTTATCCCACAACTTGCTAATTTACTTAAAATTCCAGGTGTAATTTTTACCCCTTTCTTGATTAATATTTCACCTTTAAATACTTGATCATTTTTTTCTCTAATCCAAGAGTTATTAGATGATTTTTCTTTTTTAAAAATATACTCATTTCCGTTTAAAAGTTCTAAAGAAACTTGTTCTTGAGGTATAACATAAAAACAATTATCTGGCACAAATGAACCTGTACTAATCGTTACAGCTTCACCTTTTTTAAGAAGGTCATTAAATGGCTTTCCAGGAAAAGAATCTCCGATAACTTTCCATTTATTCCCTTTAATTGATTCTCCTACCGCATATCCATCCATAACTGAAGATCTATAACCTGGTATATCTTCCTCAGATAAGATTTCCTCCATAGAAACTTTTCCAAGTGCTTCGTTTAAATTGATCTCTTCCTTATGTAAAATTTCATTATTCACTATTAAATTATCTATCTCTTCCAAGATTTTTTTAATAGCATCATTTAAATAAAGACCCTGATTATTGATATCAATTCCCATTATTGTGAGTACTTAACTTCTTTTTAATATTCCATTTTTACCACCTTTTTTTTCTAAAAGGCGAATATTATCAATAGTCATAAAAGGATCTAAAGCTTTAAGCATGTCATATAGAGTGAGAAGACCAATTGAAACTGATGTAAGAGCCTCCATCTCAACACCTGTTTTAGAATGAGATTTGCAAAAAGCAATAATTTTAATTGCTTTCATTGATTCACAAATTTCAAAATCAATTGCGATTTTATTTAATGATAAATTATGACAGAGAGGAATAAGTTCTGAGGTTTTTTTTGCACCATTTATTGCAGAAAATCTAGCCGCTGCAAAAATATCACCTTTTTT
>CACAXS010000022.1 GCA_902536545.1 uncultured Prochlorococcus sp.
TTATGAATCAAATTACTTAAAAATTTCTATAAATAATCAAATCTTTAATACTAAACAAGATTCTAATCAAATAAATCAATATAATAAAACCCCAAAATTACCACTACCTAATATTAAAAATTTAAGAAAATGGATTAATAAAGATAAAAAAGCTAGTTAGCTTTTTACATCATACCTGGCATACCCATGCCTCCCATGCCTGGCATACCCATACCTGGCATACCCATACCTCCCATACCTGGCATACCCATGCCTCCCATACCTGGCATACCCATACCTCCCATACCTGGCATACCCATACCTCCCATAGGATCTCCACCTTGTCCTCCTGGGGCTGCGGCTTCAGGCTCTGGAATGTCAGCCATCGCAACTTCTGTTGTGAGGAGCATAGCTGCAATAGATACTGAATCTTGAAGAGCTAATCTTATTACTTTGGTTGGATCTAATATTCCTGAATCTTTTAAATCCTCATATTGTCCTGAATTAGCATTGAAGCCTCTGTTAAGTCTTTTAATTTCAGCGACAACTACATCACCATTAAAACCAGCATTTTTTGCTATTTGTTTAGTAGGTTCCAAAAGGGCTTCTTTTAATATATTTATCCCTGTTCTTAAATCATCTGAAGATGTTTGACTTAAATTTAAAAGGTCATCTGATATTTCAATTAAAGTTTGTCCTCCTCCAGAAACTACTCCCTCTTCAATAGCAGCTTTCGTAGCATTAAGGGAATCTTCAATTCTTAACTTTTTGTACTTCATCTCTGTTTCTGTTGCAGCTCCAACTTTGATAAGTGCTACTCCTCCAGCTAGTTTCGCTATTCTTTCATTAATTTTGTCCTGATCATACTCTGAATCTGTTATTTCAACTTCTCTCTTTAATTTTTCTACTCGCGCTTTAACCAATTCTTTAGTGTCTTCGAAGGCAACAATTGTAGTTTTGTCCTTTGTGATAGTTATTTTTTTTGCTTTGCCTAAATCATTAATCGATACTTTATCAAGTGTCATCGATTTATCTTCACTAATTAACTTAGCTCCAGTAAGAATAGCAATATCTTCAAGGGCAGCTTTTCTTCTCTCGCCAAATAACGGAGCTCTTACGGAAGCTACGTTTAACACTCCACTATTCTTATTCAAAACCAATGTGGTTAAAGCCTCTCCTTCGATATCTTCAGCAAGAATTAGAAAAGGTGAGCCTGATTTCTGAATTCCTTCAAGTATTGGAACCAGATCAACTAAAGTTGAAATTTTTTGATCGGTTATTAGGATTTTAGGGTTTTCAAGTTCACAAACTTGTCTTTCTTGGTCTGTTACGAAATATGGAGAACTATAGCCTCTATCAAAAGACATTCCTTCAGTTATATTTAGTTCTGTATCTAGTGATTGAGATTCCTCAACAGTTATTACACCATCCGAAGTAACAATATCCATTGCCTTCGAAATTATAGATCCAATTTCTTCATCACCTCCAGCACTTACTGTTGCAACTTTTTGGATATCAGAACCACTTAATGAAATACTTTTGGAACTTAATTTTTCTAGAACAAAAGCTAGGCCTACCTCCATACCTTTTTTTAACTCAATAGGACTGGCACCAGAAGCAATATTTTTTAATCCCTCTTGAACCATCTTCTGAGTCAAAATGGTGGCTGTTGTTGTTCCATCTCCTGCACTCTCTTTTGTCTTGGATGCAACTTGTTCTATTAATTTCGCACCCAAATTAGCAATAGGATTATCAATCTCAATCTCTTTAGCAACTGTGGACCCATCTCTAACTATATCTGGTGAACCAAATTTTCTCTCTATTACAACGTTTTTTGCTTTTGGCCCAATAGTAACCTTTACCGCATTAGCTACGAAATTTACACCTTTTTCTAGCGCTTCTCTTGATTCATTAGAAAAACTTAAATGTTTAGCCATGTTTAATCGATCTTTAGTCTTATTCTAATCTCCCATAGAATCATTTTTAAGGGATATTTAATTAAGTGGGGAAAGCCGAATTTCTTTTAATTAGAGATACAAATTAACTCAAATAAGAGTATCTTTAAGTCATGGAAGAAACAAATAATCTTATTTTTACTCTTACCGCAATCCTTGCGATTGCTATGACACTGATATACTTTCCTTTAAGATTTTTCTTGACATTAACTGCTAGAAGTCGAAGACTAAAACTTTTACAAAAAATTAGAAGGTTGAGAGATGAATTAGGCCAGCCTTATGAAAGTACATAACTAAATACTCATACCCCCGTCTATGCTGATTGTTTGCCCTGTAATGTAACTTCCTGCATCATTTGAAACTAAGAATGACACTAAGTTTGCAATTTGAGTACAACTTCCTAATTTCCCTAAAGGAATAACTTTTAGAATCTCTTCAGTATTAAGTTTTTCAGTCATCTCTGTTTCTATAAAACCTGGAGCTATTGCATTAACATTAATACCTCTTGAGGCAAATTCTTTAGCGCAAGTTTTGGTAAATCCAATAACTCCAGCTTTGGCTGCAGAATAATTTGCTTGACCAGGATTACCAATTATTCCAACAACAGATGAAATATTTACGATGCTACCACTTCTTTTTTTCATCATAAATTTTGAAGCATATTTTGTACAAAGAAAAACTCCTTTTAAGTTTGTATTTAGTACATCGTCCCATTGTTCCAATTTCATTCTCATCAATAGTCCATCTCTAGTAATTCCAGCATTGTTAATGAGGATATCAATGGTGCCATTAATTTTGATTATTTCTTCAAAAGCTGAACTGACAGAATCCTCTTTTGAAACATCAAATTTTAATTTATGAGCTTTACCTCCTGAATTTTTTATTAAATTTACAACTTCTTCTGCTTTTTCATCAGAAGAAGAGTAATTAATAAAAACTTCTGCTCCAAATCGGCTTAGTTCTAAAGCAATTTCTTTACCAATTCCTCTGCTAGCTCCAGTGATTAAAGCAACTTTGCCTGATAATGAATCTGTATTGGACATTATGAAATTTTATAATGTTCAATCGTAGTACTATTTGTGTAAAGATATTGCTTTTATTTATAATTGTCTAGAAAATATTAAGACCTTCTATTGTGCACTTTTTAATACCAGCTGCAGGGAGCGGTAGCAGAATGAAAGCTGGAAAAAATAAATTACTTATTGATTTAGAGGGAGAGTCTTTGATTTATTGGACACTTAAATCTGTATTTTCTGCAAGCTCAACAAATTGGGTTGGAATAATTGGACAACCGAAAGATAAAAATTTATTATTAAATTCAGCAAAGGATTTTGCCAATAAAGTTCATTGGATTAATGGTGGTGAAACCAGACAACAGTCAGTTTTTAATGGTTTAAAAGCGTTACCAAAAGATGCTGAAAAAGTTTTAATACATGATGGTGCTAGATGTCTAATTAATTCCGAATTGATAGACCTTTGTGTGAAGCAATTAGATGAAAATGAAGCTGTAATTTTAGCTACTAAGGTAACTGACACTATAAAGATTGTAGATAATGAAGGTTTTATTAAAGAAACACTAGATAGAAATTATTTATGGGCAGCACAAACTCCTCAGGGCTTTTTAGTAGATAGATTAAAAAAAGCTCATAAGATGGCAATTAATAAAAACTGGGAAGTCACAGATGATGCCTCTCTATTCGAAATGCTTAATTGGAAAGTGAAGATTATTGAAGGAACTTATTCAAATATAAAAATTACATCCCCTATAGATTTGAAAATAGCAAAACTTTTTGTGAAGAACTCCTAGTTAAAAAGGTTTATCGATACTAAGAATGCCATTATCACCGTTTAAGGTGGCTTCGTATCCAAAAGGAATGCAAGCATTTCCCGATATGTGGCCTATTGGGAGGTCAAAAAGAATAGGAAAATCAAACTCCTGGAGTCTTTCGATAATGCAGTTTTTTAGTAAATCTTTCCATTCAAGGTCGCAGGAATCATTAGAAAAACTTCCGAATCCAATACCAGCAATTTCAGAAAGTGTTTTAGTCATTCTGAGGTAAGTCAACATGCGATCAATTTTATAAATATCTTCATTAATATCTTCAAAAATTATTATTTTCCCTTTGCAATCTGGAAAGTGATTAGTACCAATTAAAAAAGAAGCAATAGTTAAGTTAGAAACGATAATTTCTCCTTTAGCTTTTCCAGCTCTTAAAGGAATTCCTCTTATGTCCTCAACATATCCCTCAAAAAGTAAATTTCTTAATCTCTCAAGACTCCACTCTGGCTCTTTGAAAAGGCCAGTAACCATTGGGCCATGAATAGAACCTGTAAATCCTTGAGAATATTTAGATAATAATAAAGAACATGTATCTGAGAATCCAAGCATTAAACCATGCTGCCAAGAAGGTTCTTTTTCTAAAAGTCTTGCTGAACCCCAGCCTCCTTTTGCAAAAATGATTAGCTTACTATTTTGTGCTTTTTCCAGTTCTTCAAATCTAGTTAGATCATCACCTGCAAAATAACCAAATTTTTTTGATAGAGAATTATTTTCATTAATTTCCAAGCCCCAATTTTTTAAAATTTCTATGCCTTTTTGAAAATTTTCGTCTTCATCAATAAAGGAACCTGGTGCCAGAATATCTATTAAATCCCCTTTTTTTAATCTAAAAACCATATTTAGACTTTATGAGGCAATAATAATTCCTAATAAAAGGACTCCTCCATAAATTGATTGATTTTTGAAGTGATTCCCAATATTTTTTATTGATTGCTTTTCCTCAGGAAATACTTTTAGTATATCTCTCTGCATTAAGATTGACGTTGTAAGCCAAATTGGCCAAAAAATAAAATCCATTTGATTAATAATTCCGCATAATGCGAGAAAACAAGAAGTTAAAAAATAACAAATTTGAATAGTTATTCTTGTATTGTTCTGGAGGTTAACAGCTGAACTATTTATTCCAATTTTGATATCATATTTTTTATCTGCTAAAGCATAAATCGTGTCAAAGCCAAAAGTCCAAAAAATGGTAGCTAGCCAGCAAAATAATAAAACGATACTATTTAAATTTCCTTCATTTGCGGCCCAGGGAATTAATACAGCAAAACCCCAGCATATGGATAAGATTAATTGAGGATATTTAAACCATCTTTTGGCAGAAGGATAAATTAAAATAATTGGTAAAGCTAAAAAAGCAAGTGAAATGGAAAGGATTCTTCCAGGCTGAGGTAGTGACAAGGTTAAAAAGAAGCTACATAAAATTAAAAAGAAAAGAATTGAATAAGCTGTTTTAAGACCGATTTTATTTGCAGCTAGAGGTCTATTTTTTGTCCTAACAACTCTTTGATCAATTTTTTTGTCCCAAATATCATTAACCACGCAGCCTAATCCACTTACTAGTAGTCCTCCCAGTATTATTCTTAGCAACATTAAAAATGATGGATTAGCCTCTGGGGTTAAATATAAACTCCATCCAGCAGGAATAAGTAAGATCATTCTTCCAGTCGGCTTATTCCACCTTAATAATTCAAAAAAAGTACTTAATTTAATTTGCCGATTTTTATTTTGCATATGACCTATTGTATATTTCATAACTTTAAATAACCTTACTAGGATAAAATGATTTCTATTATTTAATAATCAATCTTGGGTATATTTATTATTGGATTAAAGATATCTGAATCTTATAAAAAGAAATGATAAAGAAACAAGATTTAAGATATTTTCAAGAAAAGCAAATTTTTGTAGCTTCTATAGATATTGGAACTAACTCTACACATCTCTTGGTAGCAGAAATTAATCTAGAATTAAAATCATTTTCAATAAAATTCACTGATAAATCAACCACTCGTCTTGGAGAAAGAGATGAGGAGGGTAAACTTACTGAAGAATCAATCCAAAGAGCATTAGTTACTCTTAAGCGATTTAAGGAATATTGTAAAAGTAATGGAGTAAAACAAATAGTAACAGCAGCAACAAGTGCAGTTAGGGAAGCTCCAAACGGTCAAGATTTCATTAGAAGAGTTCTCGATGAAACTGATATTCAAATAGAAATGATAAGTGGTTCTGAGGAAGCCAGATTAATTTACCTTGGTGTTCTTTCTGGTATGGCTTTTGAAGATCAGTCTTTTGTAATCATTGATATTGGAGGAGGATCTACAGAATTAATACTTGCAGATAAAAAAGATGCTATAGCTCTTACTAGTTCGAGAATTGGTGCGGTAAGACTTAAAAATGATTTTTTAAATAAAGAGTCTATAAATTCAGAAAGATCGAGTTTTCTAACAACTTTTATTAAAGGATCTTTAGAACCATCTGTTCGAAAAATAAAGAGTAGATCTAAAGGAGATAAACCTTTATCTTTGATTGCAACCAGTGGCACTGCAATCTCATTAGGAAATTTGATTTCAGATGATTTAGGAGAATCTAAACAAAAGTTGCATGGTTATAAATTTAAAAGGGAAAATTTACAAAATATATTGGAAAAACTAATTAAATTGCCAGTTTCGGAAATCAAGAAAATACCTTCAATAAGTGAGAGAAGAGCAGAAATAATTATTCCAGGAGCATTGATATTAAACACCGCAATGGAGATGTTGGACTTTAACGAATTAATAATAAGTGAGAGGGCGCTTCGAGAGGGTTTGGTTGTAGATTGGATGCTTCGCAAAGGGATAATTAAAAACGAGTTAAATATTCAAAGCAATATTAGAAAAACAACTATAGTTCATCAGGCTAGAAAGTTTGGAGTTGATAATATAAGAGCTGAGAAAGTTATTGATATTGCCTTTCAAATCTATGATCAGACTAAAAATATCTTTCATAGCGATAATGACCCTAAAGCTAAAGAACTTCTTTGGGCAGCTTCGAGTCTTTATAATTGTGGGAAATACGTGAATGTTGGTTCATATCACAAACACTCTTGGTACTTAATAAAAAATTGTGAGTTGTTGGGATATTCTGAAGCAGAAACAAATATTATTGCTTCAATTGCTAGATACCATAGAAAGACTCTACCCAAGAAAAGACATGAGTCTTGGCAAAATTTAATATCCAAAGAAGATAAAACATTAGTTCTTGAAATGTCATTAATCCTGAGACTAGCAGCATCTCTTGATCAAAGACCTGACAAGGTGATATCCTCAGTTCAAATAAAATTGAAGGAAAATATTCTTACATTTGAACTTTTACCTTTAAGTAAAAACCATGATCTTCTTCTTGAAAAATGGAACTTAGAATTATGCAGCAATGTAATAAAAGAACTAAAGAATTTGGATTTAAAAGTTATTTAGTTTTTTTAATAAGTTCTTGTTTTGGAGTTTGATTCTGAGAAGAGTCTGAAAATAAATTGAAAATTAAGGACGAGGCGATTAGTCCGAGAAAGCCTGAAATTAAAATAAATAATAGGAACGCTTCTGGATTAAAATTCTTAGATTGCCTAGATTTGTAATTTTTTTTGGAAACCTCTTCAACTATTTCTTCAATTTTCACTTCTTCCCTCTCTGTCTTTAATTCATCCATTATGTATTCTGTATCAAGTTTGAGCTTCTGTGAAATCCGTCTAATCATTGCTTTGACAAATACTTTCTCAGGTAGCTTGTCTTCATTACCTTCTTCTATGGCTTCAAGTTGATGAGATCCGATTTTCAAAACAGAAGCTAATTCTTCAATAGATTGATTTCTACTTAACCTAGCCTCTTTAATGAAATTTCCAATTCTCTTTAAAGAGGAGTTTTCTCCTTTATTGTTGTTTCCCGAAACAGATTTTATTTCTTTCAAAGCAAATTAATTTTTACTAATTATAGTAATTAATATTTTTCTATCAACTTTAAGATTATTTATTCCTAAAGAGATGCCTATAAGACGGATTATAAAGATTAGATCTTTTTTGAGAATTACTAATTGCTGGGCTAATTATGTAAATGGTTGTTCTAATAAGTTTTTTCTCAATAGAAAATTTTTCCATATCTTTTAATTCTATTAATGATGTCCAACCATCATCCCAAGATACTCTAAATCCAACAATCACTTTAGTCTCTGGAGGGTAAAACTCCAGTAGAGTTTCTTGAGACCTTTTCACATGCCTAGCACTTAGATAAAGACATATAGAGGAATTGTGTTTCGCAAGATCTTTAAGAGATTCTTTTTCGGGCATCCCTGTTCGCCCTCCTGCTCTAGTTAAAATTATTGTTTGCGTTACGTCAGGGATGGTCAACTCAGCTTCATGATATGCTGCAGCAACTTGAAAAGCACTTACTCCGGGAACAACCTCGATTTCAATTTTTTCTTTTTTTAAAATTTCGATTTGCTCTCTAATTGCTCCAAAAAGGCAAGGGTCTCCATCATGCAACCTTACAACAGTTTTCCCTGCCTGAAATTTTTCTATCATAATTGAGGTGATTTGCTCTAAGTTGAGCGAACTCGTTTTTATTTTTTCAGAACCTTCTTTAGCAAAATCTATAATCTTTTCAGGAATTAGAGAATCAGTCCAAATAATGACATCTGCAATTTTTATTTTTTTTAATGCTTTTAGAGTTAATAATTCTGGATCTCCGGGACCAGCACCAATAAAGGATATTTTATTATCCATTCTTTCTATTTTTCCCACTATATGTTCTAAATCTTAAAAAAAATATTCCAATTAATCCAGAAGAAAAAAGAAAAATACTTATAAATTGAGCCATTCTTATACCGCCATCACAGAAAGGTGGAAGTCCACCAATGCATAGTGGGTCAGTTCTTAAACCTTCAATCCAGAATCTTCCAAAGCTATAACTTATTAAATAAAGACAGCTAATAATGCCAGGCCTAAAAGAATCTGTTTTATTTTGTTTATTAAAGTTAATAAGAAGTAAGATGAAAATTAAAAGATTCCACAATGACTCATAGAGAAATGTAGGATGAAAAAATTCATAATTAAGAAATTCTAAAGGCCTATTTTGGATAGGTATAAATAATTTCCAAGGCAAATTTGTAGGAACTCCAAAGGCTTCATTATTGAAAAAATTCCCCCATCTTCCTATTGATTGTCCAAGAATAATCGAGGGTATTAATATATCTATAAAAGTTTTCAAATTAATTTTTTTCGACTTACAGAAATAGATAATAGAAATTAATCCTCCAATTAGACCTCCATGTAATGCTATGCCTCCTTCCCAAACTGCAAGAAAAGAGGGTATTTGAATGATGTTACTGAATAGTTCAAAAGAAGTAAAAAAGTTCTCTCCGCTATATTGCCTCCACTCAAAAATTACGTAATAAGCTCTTGCTCCAATTATTGAAGAGATTATTAATGATGGAAGTATTTCACCAATGTACTCTGGGTTAATATTTCTTGCCTTTGCTAGTTTTTTAGAAACAAATAAGCCTATTAAAACTGAAACCGAAATAAGCAGACCGTACCATCTAATAGTTATAAATCCTAAATTTAAAAAAGTTTCTCCTGGAGATTGTATAAAAGCTTGAAGTATAAGCATTTAAAGAAAGTTAGATACCCTCTGCTGCTTGTACTTTTTCTACTTGTTTTTTCTTTAATACTAAAAGTATTTGTGTAAGGCCTACACCAATGAAGAATGCAATCAATCCAATTACTCTATAAGGGCTCTGAAGTACAACCTCAGCATCTAATTGCCCAAAGCCGCCAACGTTAGGATCATTAGTAAGAGGATCACCTGAATTAATTTTGTCTTGTGCTTTTACGATAAGTTGGGGACCAACAGGCACTGCTTCAGTTGTTATCTCACCATTATCGTTTTCTATATTGATCTTATAGCTACCATCTTCAATTGTTTCTATTGAATTTATAGTTCCTGAGGTGGAAGAAGTGAAAATTACATTATTGCTTTTGTCTCCATTTGGGTATACCTGACCTCTACCTCTATTGCCTCCGATATGTAACGAGTATTTCCCATAGTGATATTCTTTATTAGTAGATGGATCAGGGGAAAGTACAGGAAAAACGATTTCTTTATTAGTATCGCCAGGTAAAGGTCCTACAATAATTATGTTATCTTTCTCTTCACTGTAATTAGTGAAATACACCCCTTCTGTCTCCTCTTTGATTTCTTCGGTCCATCTTTCTTGTGGAGCAAGTTTAAACCCATCAGGCAGCATTACAACTGCACCAACTTGTAATGGGACTTCAGAACCATCAGCACCGATCTCTTTTAAGTCATTTTTGTATGGTATTTTGACTACAGCTTTGAAAACACTGTCTGCTCCAACAGATTGTGGAACCTCTGCAATTGTAGGCATCTGAGCTAGATGACAATTAGCACAGACTATTTTTCCTGTGGCTTCTCTTGGGGATTCATAGTTTTGCTGAGCCCAAAATGGATAAGCAAAAGTGATCTTTGGATAAAATACAATGCTCGAAATGAAAAGCAGAGTACAGATAAATAAACTTGTTTTTTTCATGATTTGATTTTTAAGACCTTTCATTTTTTTATGCCCACCATGGATTATCATTAGTTCTAAAATCAGTTTCTGCCCATTGTTTGACGAGTACAGCATCATCTTCAATATCGACATGCGCTAGAGCTAAAGATAAAGGAGCAGGCCCTCTTACTACCTTTCCATTAGTATCGTACTGACTGCCATGACAAGGACATATGAATTTATTAGCACCACTATCCCATGGGACAACGCAACCTAAATGAGTACAAATTGCATTTAAACCAAATTCTCCTATTTCCCCACCCTCATTAACTATTAAATAAGTTGGATCTCCCTTTAAACCCTGCACTAGACTTCTGTCTCCTGCTTGATGGGTAGCTAACCAACCTGTCTTAGTTACTGGATTCCCTAATTCATCTTTAGCAGAAGTTCCGCCTCCACCACCGCCTGCTCTTAAAGGCATGAAATAATTCGCTACAGGGTAAAGGGCTCCTAACGCTACACCAGTTGCAGTACCAAATGTAAGAAGATTCATAAATTGCCTTCGACCCATTGAAGGGACATCATTGGAACTTAATTGAGTCATTCGCTACTTGGTTCTGTTATTTATTAGTTATTATGGTGCAAATTGTTCAATTTCTGTTGCAAATAGATAGGACTTTTAATAATTTAAAGTAAAAGTTTAGGAAGTCTTAATTAATTGATTTAAATGAACCCATTGCTAGTAGATGAAGTTATACATTATTTGATTCATCGCTGGGGGAAAAAATATGATTTTAGACTCTTTAGAAGAGGAAAATTTGTCTATTTTCAAATGATGTGGGGATTTCTTGGACAAGAATCATTCCCCTTAAGTGAAGATGAATATAAAAAAGCGATAGCTGATAAAATCGAGATTTTAAATAGATGTGGATATTCAGAAGAAGTAAGGGAATGGCTAAAGAAAGTCAATGCTAA
>CACAXS010000023.1 GCA_902536545.1 uncultured Prochlorococcus sp.
CTAGTATTTACAAGAGTATTGGAAAAAATTCATGCCGGGAAATGAAGTAATAGGAAAAGAAGAATTTGAAGAGATACAAGATATTTTTCAGAATGGCTCAGTTTTATTTAGATCAGGTTTCGATAATTTAAGAAATAATAGATATAAAGTTAAGAAGTTTGAGAATGATTTTGCATTATTAATGTCTGTTGAGAATGCATTAGCAGTAAGTTCAGGCACTGCTGCTTTAAGAGTTGCTTTAGCTGCTTTAGATATTTCTGAAGGAGATGAAGTAATAACTCAAAGTTTCACATTCGTAGCAACTGTAGAGGCGATTGTTGAATCAAGAGCAACACCTGTAATTTGTAATATCAATAAATCATTAAATATGGATCCAGATAATCTTAAAGATCTGATAAATCCTAGAACTAAAGCTGTTATTGCAGTTCATATGCTTGGAGTGCCAGCAAATATTAAAGAGATAAAAAAAATTTGCGATAATAATAATATTTTTCTTATAGAGGACACTGCTTGGGGTTGTGGTGGTAGCGTCAATAATAAAAAACTTGGAACTTTTGGTGATATCGGAACTTACAGTTTTGACTTCGCAAAAACTATTACAACTGGAGAAGGTGGAATGCTAGTTTTTAAAGACAAAAAAGTCTTTGAAAAGGCCTCCGCATGGCATGACCATGGTCATGAAAACAATCCATCTGTTCCAAGATGGGCAGATACTAGGCAATCTTCTGGTTTTAACTTCAGAATGACAGAATTGCAGGGTGCAGTTGGAATAGCTCAACTAAAAAAACTATCTCATGTTATTGAAAATCAAAGATTAAATAAATTTCTTATAAAGAATGAACTTGAAAAAATTGATGACATTTCTTTTAGAGATATACCTAAAGGCTCATATGAAACAGCTGATGCATTGATATTTTTTTTGGATTCTAAAGAACGTGCTAATAATTGTAGGGAAGAATTATTAAAGCAAGGATTAGGTACAAAAATCTTACCTGAAGCATATACTTGGCATTTTGCAGCAACTTGGACCCATATAAAGGAAATCTTTGAAGAAAATCCAAAATTAGTAGATGACCTTAATCCCTCAAGAGATATTCTTTCAAAAGCAGTATCAGTTCCTATTGGAGTAAATATGAATAAAAATGTGCCACAATATATTAAAAATGCTGTATTAAAAACAATAAATTAAATCTTATGAAAGAAATAAAACTATCTGTTATCGTTTCAGCTTTTAATCAAGAAAAGTATATCGGTAGATGCTTAAGGTCACTTCTTAATCAATCTTTGAATCGGGATGAATATGAGATTATAGTTATAAATGATGGAAGTTTTGATAAAACAGCATATGCTCTTGAACTTTTTAATTCACCCAAGGAAGATTTGATACAAGTAATTACCAATAAAGAAAACTTGGGCTTGCCAACTTCTCTTAATAAGGGAATTAATGCTTCTAAAGGAAAATATATTGTAAGAGTTGATTCTGATGATTTTGTGAATTTTAATTTTTTACAATTTCTGAGTTTTTACCTTGACACTAACCCTGAATCGAATGCAATATCTTGTGATTATTATTTGATATCAGAGGATGAAAAAGTAATAGAGAGAATGGAGAGTGATAAAGATCCTATTGCTTGTGGAATACTTTTCAGGAAAGAAACATTAATAGATATTGGACTCTATGATGAATCTTTTTTATACAACGAGGAAGTTGAACTTCGATTACGTTACTTAAAAAAATATTCGATTAAAAGGTTAGCAATTCCTCTATATAGATATAGGAGACATGCCGATAACATTACAAATGACAAATTAAAAATGGAAGAATATACAAAAAAATTAATTGAAAAACACAATATAAGTTAGTTAAAAAAGAACTAATTAAAGTTATGAAATCGATAAGTAATAAATCTCAATTTGTCATTGATGAAGATAAAAAACCTTACATTATTGCCGAAATTGGGGTAAACCATGAAGGTTCAATTGAAAAAGCTAAAGAATTAATTGACCTTGCAAAAGAAGGTGGCGCTCATGCAGCAAAATTTCAAAGTTATAAGGCATCTACCTTAGCATCAAAAAATTCTCCAAGTTATTGGGATCTAAAAAAAGAACCTACTACTAGTCAATATAAATTGTTCAAGAAATATGATTCTTTTAATGTTAAAGATTATCAGAGTTTATCTGAATACTGCAGAGACAAATCAATCGACTTTTTATCAACTCCTTTTGATGATGAATCTATAGAGTTTTTAGATCCACTTGTTCCATTTTTTAAGATAGCTTCTGCAGATATTACAAATATTCCATTTTTAAAGAAAATAGCAACTAAAAATAAACCTATTATTATTTCAACTGGTGCATCAACACTGTCTGAAATAGAAATAGCATTAAATACTATTAAACAAATAAACAGTTCTAATGCAGTTTTAATGCATTGTATTTTGAGTTACCCAACATTAGATAACGATGCTAATTTGTCAATGATTAGTAGTTTGAAGAGAGTTTTCCCAGAACATATTATAGGCTATTCAGATCACACATTACCTGATAAAAATATGACTACTCTAGTTTCTTCATATATATTGGGTGCCACTGTAATAGAAAAACACTTTACTGATAATAAAAAGTTACCAGGTAATGATCATTATCATGCTATGGATGTTCATGATCTAAGAAATTTTAATGAAACTCTATCTAAAATAAATATACTTCTAGGTCAAAATGATTATAAAAAGCCCGTGGGATGTGAATTCCAATCAAGAAAAAATGCAAGGAGAAGTATAGTTATCAAGGAAGACTTAAAAAAGGGTCATACTATAAAAGAAGAAAATATTACTTATAAAAGACCAGGGACAGGTATAAGTCCTTTACATTGGGACGAAGTTATTGGAAGGAGTTTAAAAGTTGATTTATCTGCAGATCATATTCTTGATTGGTCTGACTTCATTTAAATAATGGGTAATAATTATTTTGCAATAATACAAGCTAGATTAGGCTCCAAAAGATTTCCCAGAAAAATGTTATCAAGAATTGGTGATTATTCACTTATTGAATGGGTCTTAAAAAGAACTAAAAAGTGTAAAAATTTGGATGGAATTATTTTGGCAACTTCCAACTTGCAAGACGACATGAATTTATTTGAAACAGCTATCCAAGAGGGTTTACTTGCTTACAGTGGCAGTGAAACGAATGTTTATGATCGATTTATAAAAGCCTCAGAATATTATAAGGTTGAAAAAATAATAAGAATATGCGGAGACAATCCATTTGTTGATCCTTATGAAATAGATAAATTAGTGGATTTCTATAAAAAGAACGAATATGATTATGTATGCAATCATATGAATAAGTTGAATAATTTATATGCTGATGGATTTGGAGCTGAGATTTTAAGTAGAAAAATTTTAAAATCTTTTAAAAAAGATAACTTAACCCCAAGTCATAGGGAGCATGTTACTTCTTATATTTGGGATAATCAAAAAAAATATAGAATACATGCAATTAAAGCCCCAAAAAGTCTTGCTTATCCTGAGTATAGTTTTGATATAAATGATGAAAAAGATTTAAGTTATATTAATTATTTAGTCTTGAATGGAGTGGAACTTTTCTCGACAGCCGAGGAAATAATGAGAATAGCGAGTTCAGTAAAATGAAAAAAAAATCAATTCATAGTTTTGACAAATTTTTAAGAAAATTATTTCCATTGTGTAGAAGTTTAAGTGGGGAAATGAATAGAAAAACATTAAAAATATTACAAGAAATAATTCCTTTAAAAATTAAAGAGATAGAAAGTAAAACTAAAGTTTTTGATTGGGAAATTCCTCTTGAATGGAATATAAAAGAAGCTTGGATAAAAGATAGTAAAGGAAATAAAATCATAGACTTCAATGAGAATAATTTGCATTTAGTAAGTTACAGCATTCCAATAAAGAAAATTATTTCATGGCCAGAATTAAAAAAACATTTACATTTACATAAAGAAATTAGCGATGCAATACCATACAGGACTACCTACTATAAAAAGGACTGGGGATTCTGTGTAACACATAAACAATTTGAATTGCTTGAATCATTGCAAGGAGATTATCAAATTAATATAGGAAGCGAATTAAAAGATGGCTCCCTTTCATATGGCGAACTAATAATAAAAGGAAAATCAAAAAAAGAGATTCTTATTTCTTGCTACATATGTCATCCTTCAATGGCAAATGATAGTCTTAGTGGAGTATTATTGGCTGCTTTTTTAGCAGATCATATTAAATCTTTTAGTAATCAATATTGGACTTATAGATTTATATTTGTGCCTGAAACAATTGGAGCGATAGCATATTGTTATTTAAATAAAAATAAACTTAAGGATATTTTAATGGGCTTAGTTATTACAACTGTAGGAGGGCCTGGGTCATTTAGTTATAAACAATCTTGGGAAAAAGATCATGTAATTAATAAAGTAATAGAAGAAGTTCTTAAAGAGGAAAAAAAAGATTTTGTTGTTCATCCATTTGATATTCATGGAAGTGATGAGAGGCAATTTTCATCTCCAGGATTTAGGATTAATATGAGCAGTCTTTTTAAAGATAAATACTATGAATATGATGCTTATCATTCATCCTTAGATAATTTGGAATTAGTTAACGGTGAGCAGATTAATGAAACATTCGAGCTATATAAAAAAATTATAAATAAGTTAGAAGAATTAGTTTTTTTTAAAAGTCAAAATATGTTTTGCGAACCAATGCTTTCAAAGTATGATCTTTATCCAAAAATAGGAGGTTCTTTGATACCTAATAACAAAAACTCAGACTATATAAGCAACATATTGTGGTTAATGTTTTATTGTGATGGAACTAAAGATTTATTATCAATTTCTAGAGAAGTAAAAGTTGAATTCAAAGAACTATTAATAATCGCAAAAATTTTAAAATCTAAAAATCTTCTAGAGCAACTATAGTAAATTCGAGAATATTTAAAGATGGAAGAATTAAATAATAAATTTTTATTTATCGCTAAACATTTATTCATAAATGCTGGAAGTGTAGAAGATGGAGAAAATGTTTTAATACTATACGATAAAACGACAAAAGATCTTTTATATTTTTTTAACAAGGCTTCAGAAGATTTAAACATTAATTTGAGTTTTCTTGAAGTTTCATTATTAAAAAATCATGGAAGTGAAATTAATAGTTATCTTTCTTCAAAAATGAATAGAAATGATTTAGTAATGGCCTTGTTAAAAAAGTCAATTGCTCATACCAAAGCAAGAATGCACTTCAACTCAATAGGAGGACGTTTTTTAAGTCTGCCAGATTA
Organism: uncultured Prochlorococcus sp.; assembly: GCA_902536545.1. Classification (GTDB taxonomy): domain Bacteria; phylum Cyanobacteriota; class Cyanobacteriia; order PCC-6307; family Cyanobiaceae; genus Prochlorococcus_A. The sequence continues at coordinate 5,308 of CACAXS010000023.1, forward strand.
TAATTTTGGAATGTTTTCACACCCTAGTATTCTTTTTGATTTTAAATCGCAACTTCAAATAACTAAAAAAATAACAAATATCCTTAGTAAGTCAGACCATTTAGAAGTAAGAAGTAGTTTAGGTACATCTTTGAAAATGAATATCAAAGGTAGAAAGGCAAATTGCTGTCCTGGATTTGTGGATAAGAATCATTTGTTAGGATCTCCCCCTGATATTGAGACAAATATATCTCCAATTGAAGAAGATTCCAATGGAAAAATTATAGTTGATGGTTCAATTACAGTTGAATCAATTGGGTTACTGAAAACTCCTGTTGAACTAGAAATAATAGATGGAAAAATAAAAAGTTTCAAAAGTAAAGATCAGATAATTAAAAAGAATATTGAGAAAATATTTTCAAATATTAAAAATCCAAAGGCATACTATCTAGCTGAATGTGGCATTGGCCTTAATCCAATGTCAAAACTTACTGGTAATATGCTTACTGATGAAGGTGCTTTTGGATGTATACATTTTGGATTTGGATCAAATATTACAGTTGGAGGAAAGAATGATGTGCCATTTCATTTAGATTTTGTTATTAAAAAGCCTGATTTATTTATTGATGGTTTTAAGATAATAGAAAGGGGCAATTTAAGTGAATTATAGAATGCAACAAATTAGAAATTTTAATGAAGATTTTAATTCAATTTTGAATTTGTATCCTGAAAGGATAGCCTGTGAAGTGATAAACGGGGAAGAATTAACTGTTACATATAATGATTTAGATAAATTAATTAAAAAGACCTTAAGCCTTTTCTCAGAATTTAAGATAAATCAAAATGCGATAATTTGTTCAATTTTACCTAATAGTATAGAGTCCATCATCTTATTTTTATCGTGTATGCAAGGGGGATATCAATATGCACCTATCCATTCCAACTCAACACTTAGTGAAGTTAAGGAATGGGTTGAATTTTTAAATCCAGAATATATATTTTATGGAAATTATTTTGATGAGGATATTTTAAACTTTTTAGAAACCAGCAAAATAAATTGTTGTAATTTATCTTTAGATCTTATAGAAAATATTGAGACAAAAATAAAAAATAAATTATCTATAAATTCTGGCAAGCTATATATTTTTTCAAGCGGCACAACTGGAAAACAAAAAGCAATAATACATGATATTAATAAACTTTGGTCTTCAGGATATTATTTTTTAAGATTACATAAACTTGATTTCAATAGTGACTTTAAAATTTGGAATTATTTATCGCATGCTTATTTAGGTGGTCTTTTTAATTTATGTTTAATACCTTTTTCAATAGGAGGAACTATTGTAATTGATGATAATTTTACTGGTAAGAATTTCCTAAGCTTTTGGCAAACAATAGAAAGATGCAATATTAATGCATTGTGGTTGGTTCCTCCAATAGTAAAGGGGTTAGTAACTATAGGAGAAAGGATAAAAAGAAAGAATAAAAATGTTTTTAATAAAATTAATATCGCTTTTTTGGGTACAGCTCCAATAGAGGAAGAATTAAAAAATCAATTTTTGAATATTTTCAATATTAGACTCCTTGAAAATTTTGCTTTATCAGAAACTACTTTTATTTCATCTGAATTTAAATTTGGTGAAAATGATAATATTTCTAAATCTTCTGGAAAAATACTAGATTATGTGGAAATAAAATTTAAGAAGATTGAAGCTGAAATTGTGGGTTATAAATTATTAGTTAAAACACCTTTTCTAATGGAGGGGTATCTAACGCAAGACCAAACAATTGCCTTACCAAAAGATAAAGAAGGATTTTTGGATACCGGTGATATAGGCTATCTTAATAACAATAATGATTTAGTAATTACTGGAAGAGAAAAAGAAATTATTAAGAAAGGTGGTTACCTAATCTCCTTAAGAGAGATAGAAATAATTACTGAAAAATATCCAGGTATCATCGAATCTGCGGCTGTTAAAGTTGATCACAAATTTTATGGAGAATCTTACAAGTTATTTATAAAATTCAACCAAAATTTAGACAAAGTAAATATTAATCAGATAAGAGATTATATTTATGATAATTTAGCAAAATATAAATGGCCTGAGGAAATTGAGTTGATTGAAGAATTCCCTAAAACTAGTAGTGGAAAAATTATAAAAAAAGGACTTATATAAGTATGAAAACTTCCATTAGTCATTTCTCGCCAAGATCAGAATCTATCCCAGAGGCTTTATCTATTTATATTAATGAATTAGTTTTTGATCAAAAAAGAAAAGGTATTGATTTGACTACTCTGTCTTTAGGAGAAGCTTTTTTTGATATACCAAAATTTGATTTTTCAGCAATTGATTTTGTTAAAGGATATCATTATTCTGATAGTCAAGGACTTCCAAAACTTAGAAATAATATTTTAAATTATTATAGGGATAATTTTAAATTTAGTTTTAATGGGAATGAAGATATTCTTATAACAGCAGGATCAAAAATAGCTATTTATCTTGCGATTATTGCAACTGTTCAACAGGGTTCTGAGGTTTTAATTCATGAACCTGCTTGGTTAAGTTATCAAGAGCAAATAAGGTTAGTTGATGGAATACCAAAATTCATACCTTTTGATTGTTTGATTTCTGATTTTGAAGATTTTTTTACAAATAAAACCTCATTGCTTGTTATAAACAATCCTAATAATCCAGTGGGAAGGCTTTATACAAATGAAGAATTGCGGACTTTAAATGATATTTGTAAAAAAAATGGAGTTTGGTTATTAGTAGATGAAGCTTATAGTGATTTTCTAGAGCCTGGTTTATTTAAATCCGCCCTTTCTTTTGATAAGTCAATGGAAACAACAATAGTTGTTAACTCGTTATCTAAAAATATGGGTATGTCAGGTTGGAGAATTGGCTATGTTATTGCTCATAAAAATTTAATCAGGGAAATCCTAAAGTTAAATCAACACTTAATTACTTGTGCACCTACTATTCTACAACTCTATTTGATCAAATATTTTGATGATATTTTGTCTATAACATTACCACAGGCTAGAGATACCCTTTCTAAAAGGAATAGAATTATGTCACTAATAGATAAAATTGGTTTAGATGTTTTACCAGGAAGTGCTACTTTTTATTTTTTTATAAATATAAAAGATTATCCAAATTCTTCTTATTATCTATCACTTTTTCTACTTTATTATCACAAAATTTCAACAGTTCCAGGATCAGCTTATGGAATAAGTACTGAAAGGTTTCTTAGAATATCTATAGGTACCGAAAGTGAAGAGAGAATATATGAAGCTTTGAAAGTAATTAAAAGTGTACTTAATAAAAAAGCAGATATTGAAGATAAAGTAAATAAATTTTTTGAAAGAAATAATATTTCACATTTTAATTTCATTAACAATAATTAATTTATAAAATAACTTTGATATGGATCAATTAAAAAAAAAATTATTTGTTTTAGATTTATTTAATTCAATAAGAAAAATAGATATTGACAAAAAATCACCTGTAGTAATTTATTCATCTTTTCTACCTATTTTTAAAGCCTTAAATTTTGTAGATAAAGAAATTATTGATCAATTTTTAGATTTTTTAATTGATCATTATGGTGATAGAGGAATTTTAATGCCAAGCTTCACAAATGGATATGACAAAAAAAATATTTGTAACTTGGATAATGAGAAAAGTAACAGTGGAGTACTTAGTGATACTTTTAGGAAAAATAATAAAGTAATAAGAACCTTAAGTGCTTATTTCTCCTATTTATATCTTGGTCCATTAAAAGAAGAAATACTTTCATTATCTCCAGAATATGTTTGGGGACTAAATTCTGTTCTTGAATGGATTGAAAATAATGATGCAACTTTAATAATGGTTGGTTTGAATCCAACACAAAATAGTTTTCCTCATCGATTAGAGTGGCTTAATAGAGAATTAATTACTTACAGAGAAAATATACTTAAAGAGGGAACTGTAATAAGAGAAAATAAAAATTACTTTCTATCTGAAAAATTATTTGCAAGAAAAAATGAATGTAATTTTGAAAATAATTTCAGTAAATTATTTAATTATATTAATAAAGATAAAATTAAATTTAAAAATCTTAATGGTGTTTTGCTATCATGTTACAAGTCTTCTGAAATTATAAAAAGTATTGATCCATTTGTAAAAGAAGATCCTTTTTTCTTGGTTAATTAAGCAATTTAATGGATGATAATAGATCAATTAAAAAAATATTAGAGTTGATTGAAAAATATAGTGAAGTGAAAAATATTAATGAAAATACTGAAATAATTACCTCAAATATTATTGATTCTTTTGCAATAATACAGTTAATTTTCGATTTGGAAAATATTTTTCAGATTAAAATTGAAGCCCAAGAATTAAATATTGAGAATTTTAAGAATGCTAGGACTATTTATGAATTTATAAAAAAATTTCCCAAATATGATTAAGAGAATTTTTTTAGGAAAGCATAAAGTAAAATTTAATTTTAATGAAGATTTATTCTTTTCTATTTATAGAAATGATCTCTTTGAAAAGGATTTAGGTAATATTCTGAATGCAGAAAACAAAGAAATATTTGGTATAAAAAATAAAGATGTAATTAAAAATCGAGATAAGATAAAAAATATTTTAAATAATATATTAAAAAAAAAGATCGAAAAAATAGCTTCTAAAAATAAAAGAAAAATTGATGCGACATTTTTTTTGTCTGATGGATTAATTAGTTTAACTAATTTATCTTGGTTCATTTTCCTTGTCTTTACAAGGATATTAGAGAAATATGAGAATAAAGAATTAGAAATAATATTACCAACAAAGTTTCAGACTTTTCAAAGACCAAAATCGTCTTTTGAATTACATTCCTTATCACATAACGTAAATTTTATTGATTTATTAGCATATAAATTCTTTCTAAAAATGTGTCCATCTTCATGGCAAATTATTTTTAAAGAAAATATTATCGAAAATATAACAATGCCAAAGGAAGAAAAAATTAATTTTCTAACGAGAACTTTTTTAGGACTTTCAAGATGTAGTAATGAACAATTTGATATGTTTAGTTCTTTTGTGTTGGGTATTTTTTTGTGGATAAAAAAGGTTAAAAGAACTAGTTTTTATTACCCAAATGAAAAAGATATAACCACCGTTAAGAATATCGAAATTCCTCAAAAATTTAATGAAATTTTTTCTGAAATTATTAATCAATTTTTACCTGAATATTTTTATTCTAATCTCTATAATGACTTCTATTTATTTTCTATATTGCCTATATACAGAAGTGGCTATTCAAGATTAATAAATACATATTCAAATAATGATAGATATAATTTGTTTAATATGGTTGCTGCTAATAAAGGCGAAAAATTAATAAATTTTCAGCATGGGCTTACATATGGAACAAGATTAATTATGGGTAAGGCTGAATTTAGGGAATACCTAATCGGCTTTTTTATATCTTGGGGTTGGAAATCACATGGAAACTTGGTGAATTCTATTTTTAAAATGCCCTCCCCATTACTTTCAAAATTTAATATTCTTAGAAAAAAATCTGAAGTTAAAAATCATATTATTTTCGTTGGTACTGCAATGTGTTTATATGAGTTTTCCTTTACTTCAAAACCTTTGACTACTAATTTGCTTAAATATCGAGAAGATAAAATAAAATTTTTAAAAAATATTAATAATGAGATATTATCGAAGTTATTTTATAAAGGAGGCGATAGTAAGAATAACGGCTACTT
>CACAXS010000024.1 GCA_902536545.1 uncultured Prochlorococcus sp.
TATACAGGCTCTTTTTACCCTAAAGTATCAAAACAAGGCATAGAACTAACTTTTGCGGTTAATCATCTTGCACATTTTTACCTGATAAATATCCTAAAAGATTTCGTTAAAGATAAAGAAGAATCTAGAATTATTATTACATCATCAGATGTTCACGACCCCAAAAGTTCGGGTGGCAACATAGGAAAGAAAGCGGGACTTAATAACCTCGTTGATTTTAGAAAAAAAGTAACTGGGCAATTTTTAAATTTTAATGCTGATGAAGCTTATAAAAATAGTAAGTTATGTAATATTTTGTTTGCTAAAGAACTTGAAAAAAAATTAAAAATGTCATCTAATAAGATTTCTGTAATTACTTGGGCTCCTGGTCTCGTAATACCAAATGATGATTCGGGTTTTTTTAGATATAGTAAACGTTTTAATCTGTTTGGATATTTAATTTTTTCTAAAGCTGCAAAAAATATTTTAGGAATTTCTGAAAGTATAGAAAATGCTGGAAAGATACTTTCTAAGATTGTCCTTGATTCGAATTATAATAATATTGGTTTCATACATTTAAGTAACAAACTTATAATTTTTAAAAAACATAAATTAGTTGAAAGTAATGTTAGTAATGAAGCAAATAGTGCTGAGTTAGCTTCTAAACTCTGGATTTTAAGTGAAGATATTTGCAGATCATTTGGCTTTGTTACTTTCAATATTTAAGGTTTGTGTTGGGAATGCAAACTCAATATTATTAACAGCGAATTCCTCAATTATTTTTAAATTTATAGATTGCTGAGCTTCCATTGCAGCAAGATAATTATTTGTTGGTATGTAATAAACAAGTTCGAAATTAAGACTGAAGTCGCCAAAATCTGTGAAATGACATCTATCAAAAGACGCATCTTTTGTCTCTTCAATTATTTTTTTTATTATTATTGGAATCAATTTCATGAGTTTTGGAGAGGTTTCATAAACAACTCCTAATTTATGCACTAACCTTCTTTTTTCCATTTGTGCGTAATTTGAAATTATTCCATTTGTAAGGGCACTGTTGCTCATTACTATTACTTCTCCATTGATACTTCTTATCCTTGAGGACCTTACTCCGACCCTCTCAACCATTCCCAAGACCCCATCAGATTTTATAAACTCACCTTTTTGAAAAGGTTTATCAAGCAAAATTGTTATGTATTCAAAAAACTCCTGAACTGGATCTTTCAAAGCTAATCCTGCCCCAATACCCCCTGCACTGAGTAAAGCCCAAATAGCAGTCATTTGAACACCTATATTTTGTAAGAAAAATATTGAACCAATTGTCCATGTTAATGCTTTTATTAAAGGAGTAAGTGAAGATATCATTGAACTGATTGAGGAATCGTTAATTTTCGATGTCGATTCTGTTAAAGATCTTATTAAAACTTTATTGAGAGCTTTTATTATGATTATCAATATAAATAATTTTAAAATATTCAATAATACAGAAATAAAAGTTATTTCATCAGCAAAAAAATAGTCAATTGAAAAATAAAATGAGAGGAGAAAACCTATAGGTTTAATAATTCCAGAAGTGACCTCAAAAATAAAATCATCAAAATTTGTTTTTGTACGTTTGGAAATCTTTTTGAAGAATATTTTTGAAAGTTTAGAAATTATTATCGACAATAAAATTCCGATAAAAAAAATAGATATCGCTAGAAGGAGGTTTTCAGTAACAAATTTCATATTTAAATAAAATTTAAAATTTATCTTTAAATAAATTTTAAATTATCTCAATATAACAAACCAGTCTTAATTTTTATTTATCTAATAATTATATTTCTAATTTCTTTAAATTCTTTTCTATCGGCAGTTTTGCATAATTCAAAAATTATTGATTCAGTAGTTGTTAATATTGCTCCCTTCTGAATCATTCTCTTTAATGCTATTTCATGATCTACCCTATTTCGACTGCTCATAGCATCTGATACGAGAATAACTTCAAATCCTTTTTGTAAACAATCTAAGACTGTTTGTTGAATACAAATATGCGTTTCGATACCACAAACTATCAAATTTGTAATTTTCTTATTTTTAAGTTCTTTTAAAAATTCTTGTATGTTAGCTAAGCTAAATTCCATTTTCTCAATTTTTTTAAATCCATTTTTGGGCAATAATTCAGAGATTGTTGTACCCAATTTGAATGGGTTCTGTTCAGATATAAATATGTTTTCTTCTAAAATTTGGTATGCGTCTATGAGCTTTTTGATGTTTTTGATTATTGAATTCTTATTAAAAATTGGTCTTATTATTTTTTCCTGAACATCAATAATTAGCAATGCGTTTACTTTGGATGATAGTTTATCTGAAGAGATTTCTTGATCATTCATCATTTAAATATTAAGGATACATTTAACATAATATTTTGAAGAACTTTAGTAAACATTTTAAATCAAAAAGTTGTTTTACTCTCATCTAGGGTTATTATTGAGAATAGCCATGGGTTAATTTTGTCATTATCCTCGCAATACAATGTCATTACATCTCCTCTTGGCGATGGTTTACATAAAGATGGGAAGAGGTTAACTCCTCAGAGGTTAAGGGTGCTTAATTTATTTGAAAATATTGGCTCTGGAAAGCATCTTAGTGCTGAGGAGGTTCATGAAAAGTTAGTTAAAACAAGCTCCAAAGTTTCACTAGCAACAATTTATAGAACTCTAAGACTTTTAGTACAAATGGGTTTGCTTCATGAATTAGAACTCAGTGAGGGTGGACATAGATATGAATTGCTTAGTAATGATACTCCAGATCATCATCATTTGATTTGTATTAGGTGTGGAAGAACAGAGGAATTCGAAAATGAAGAAGTTTTAGAAGCAGGCAAAGTTGCAGCAAAAGCTAATGGTTTTAAACTAATTGAATCCTCTTTGAATGTAAGAGCTATTTGTCCTAATTGCATATAGCAGGTTTTAACTTAAAGTCCCTCCACAACTAGACCCTGCTCCTGCAGTGCAAGCAAAACAATGCTCTTTTACCGCTACCCCGTAGTCAAAAATAAATGATTCATCCAATAGATCAAAAAGTGTCTTTGGTCCTTCATTCTCTCGAAAATTTATCTGTTGGTTAAAGTCACAATCATAAATTTCTCCTAGCCAATTTACGCTAATAGTCTTTTTACACATAAGATTTTCTAAGTTTTTTTCATTAAAATTTTCTTTTAGTAATTTGTAATAAGAATTTAATTCCCCTGCTCTTTTTAGAGATTCTTCATATCTATTTATCGGCATATTAGTTATTGTGTATAAATTATTAAAAACGATATTATATTTTTCGAAAAGTATTTTTTTATAATCCTTCTCCAATATTTCCTGAGAAGGAGGAAGAATTGGACTTACTGGATTATAAACTAGATTTAATTGTAATCCATTTTCTTTCTTCCCATAGCCTAAATCATTAAGAATTTTAATGGCATTAATACTTTTTTCAAAAACCCCAGCACCCCTTTGGAACTCAACATTATTTTTTTCATAACATGGTAGCGAAGCCGTAACTATTACTTTATTCTTTGCAAGAAATTGAGGAAGATCTTCATAACCTTCTTCAAAAAAAATTGTCAAATTACACCTATCAATAATATCAACTTGTTTTGTGCGCAAACTATTTATAAGGTTTTTAAACTCTGGATGAAGTTCTGGCGCACCACCAGTAATATCTAAAGTCTTGATTTTGTATTTTTCAATTATTTTTGGGATAAGAGATATGATTTCATTTGACATCTTTTCTGTCCTTAGGGGACTTGAATTGACATGACAATGCTTACAAGCCTGATTGCATTTATAACCTATATTAATTTGCAATGTTTCTATAGGTTCTTTATATATTGAGGGGAATTTTTCTTTCATATACATAATTTATAAATTTTAATTCGAAAACTAAAAATTCAACTATTTTTTTTAAAGTTTGATCTCTTATTAGCAAGTTCAATGAACCAACTTATATATTCTTTGGGACCATTTTTAAAAACTATATCAAACTTTAAGTTGTCATAAATATCACTAATTCCTATTAAACCAGTTTTTTTTGTAGAAGGTCTCTCAACTTCACCAGAACTACTATCCACAAAAATGATTTTATTATTAATACCAAATTCATTACCTAATATTTGTATAAATTCTAAAAAAGACCTATCACTTCCTCCTCTTAAATAACTTTCCTCATCATTATTTTTTTTTGATGTTACTGTGTCCCCTACTCCCACTATTAAAGGCATATCATCAACGTTAATAGATCTTTTGCATAAATCAATCTTTTCTCTGAAAGATTTTGGCGAATTTCTAAAATTAAAATTAGTTCCAAAGGGAGCTCTGCCAGTTTTAATCTCAATAAATTTATTTAAAAGAAATAAAACTCCAGAATCTTTAACTGCTCCTTTGATAAGTAATTGTATGTCTGTTGATCCAATATCATCTTTAGAAGAGAGTTTAATTGTTTCTCTACCATTTTTATTACCTAAATTTGGTGAAATATGAAGGAAAAATGAGTTTTTGAGGCCTTCGGATTGGGCTTTTAAGATGATTTCATTCATCATTTTTTCAAAACTTATTTGAATAAGCTTTCTTTTGTCAGAATCTTTTTGTACTAAATCAAATAGACTATTAAAGTTAATAGTTGGCGAGAAGCGTGTTTCACATATTGATTTTACTGCGTGAAAATTGATATCTTCTTGGCTAAGTTCAGGAAAAATATTCTTAACTATGAAATTAAAATTTGGTCTGATTAAACTAGGTACTTTTGATAAAAAATTTAATTCTTTTTCTGAAACTCCTGCAAAACTTATTTCACCGTTGTTGTCTTGATACTCTACTCCACAGGCAGCTAAACCTCTTAAATATAGCTCTTTGTTTTTAGGCTTAGAAGTGCTCCCTAAACTCCTTTCAATTATTCTGTTAACTCCTCTTGGACCTTCATGTTCACCACATGTTAATACAAAGAATTCCTCGGCAAATTTTTTTACTGCATAAATATATTTTGATTCTAACTCTCTAGTCATTGGATCTTTAACTAAAGGGATACAAACTCCGTCAATGTCTTGAATAAATAAGATATTTTTAGAAGAAATTAATTGTTTTTGTACCTTTAAATTACTTGCCATATATTCCATGTTTATAATTATTTCTCCTTTTATTAATTTTTTTTTTTTAGAAATTATAAATTAAAAAATTCAATATTTACAATAAATAATTTGCTATGGTCAAAAATTGCTTTAATGTAGAAAAATGTTGTTAAGGGTAAGAAATTAAAAAAATTATCAAGAATTTCCAAAAATGAAGAATAATTTCATAGAAAACATAAATGATGAAAAATATTTTTACTCATTGATTGAAGATATAGAGAACAGCAAAGTTGGATTCTACAGCGTTGGTTTATATCCTGCATCATTAGCATACAACTGTGCTATGCATGGAAATTTAAATAATATTCTCTTAGCTCCTAGGGAAGATAGAGATTTGTTAGGTGCTTTCTCAAATGATGCTCTTTCTGATATGGATAATGAGATTATTGAAAAGATTAAAAGAATGGGACATTATTCTTCAGAGGGGAAAATAAAGTCTTTTGATCTAAAAGATCTTCTCTTGGAATGTGAGATAGTTATTCTTGCTTCAAACAGTAATCACATAAAAGATGATGTTAAACATGCTTTAGAACTCAGAAAAACTTTAAAAAGAGAAAATGTGGTTCTTGGCTGTCTCGTCGGTTCTTTTTGCGTTGACAATAAAAGTAAAAACCCTTTTATTCTCTGTAATAAATATCCAAATTTAGCTTTTTTTACAGGATTTCATCGTCACGGAGCTTTACGAAATCCTAATGATAGTTTTACTGCAAATTTCTGCCATCCTGATGCCTTAACTGCTTTAATAGGTGCTCGCATTTTGAATCAATTGTCCCCGAAAATACAAGTTTCTCCCGGAGTTCATAATATTGAATGTCAATATATAAAATCAATAAAAAATATCTCATCCATATTTGCAGGTTATGTAAATAACTTTCATTCCGATAAGCCAGGAATGCTTCCTAGCATTAATACGATTTTGTTAACTCAATGTTTAGATCAGGCCGCATCAGTATCATTAAAAGTCAGAAAAGAAAATAAATTAGAAAATAAATATCTTTCATTAAAAGAACTTGGTTATGGTGAAGAAATAATTAGTGCAAAGGAAATAATTAATGATAAATTTTGTGAAAAAGGCGATTATACTTTTTCTCAATTAAATGCTGTTAAGGCTGATGTCTTAGGGAGTATGACTCTACCAACTGAAGGAAAACCAACACGGAATTTTCAAGCAGGACAAGTTTTATCAGATATGCTTTTGCAACTCAATAGATGTCCTAAAGATGTCTCAGAATTTGTAGATTGGTGTAATAAATACTCTTTAAGTCAAGGAGGTTTAGAAGGTTTAAAATCTTTAAAATTTTGGCCAGACATTTATAAAGAATTCAAAATTAAAAATAATAATTGTTCAATGATTAATCTTATTTATTTATGCTTTAATGCTAATTCAGAAGAAAAAAAAGAAATTTATAAGGTTTTAATTAGTTCAGAAGAGATCACTAATTTTTGCCAAGAATCTGTGAAATCTGAATTATCTTTAGAACTAAATGAAAAATTAAAAGGAGATTATCTTTTTAATGATATTAAAAACCTTTACAATAAATTATTTATTAACAAAGAGGAAAATGATATTAAAAAAGATGAATATAGTAATCAAATTTCTAAAAAATATCCAAGCTACATCAATGTATTGAAAATTATCAATAATTATTTTAATAATTGATTATTTATTTAATTTACTAAAAAGCTAAGTTCTTCATTTATTTACTAATCTTGATTGCGGGGTTAGAATTATTATGGTTTTAAAAGGTTTTTTTGAAAAAGGAATTATCACATCGTTCTCATGAACTAAAAGCTCTTGGTTGGAATCAAGAAGACTTAACAAGATACGAAGATTTATGGGACTACAGTCAAAGATGGGGATTAATAAATTTAGAAAGAGAAGACAGACAGTTTTTAAAGAAAGCAGAAAAGTTACTTCCAAAGATCCAAAATAAAAAGATATCCGTTAAAAAAACTATTGAAGAAAAATCATATTATTTATGGTTAAATTTTTATCTTGATAAAATTAATATTTTTAGTAATTCTAATCTTCCAAAAAATAAATATGGTGTTTGGACTCTATTAATTGAAGAGGAAATAAAACTTCTTAAGGAATTAAAACCAGTTATGGGTCTTCCAGATACTTTAAAAGCCAAGAATCTATTCGAAAATAGAAAAGCGCTCATAAATAAAGCTTTTAGCGAATTTGATGCTGAAAACAACGATAAGGTTTTCAATTTTGATGAGGTTCTAAATAATTCTGAAAAAGATGTGGGCAAGAATTGGAAATCAATAACTGAAAAAGATCCTGAGGCTAATAACACTTTTCCAATAATTGATTCTTCAAATATTGAAAAACTTAGGTCTAAGATAAGAGAAGATTTAAGTTTATATATGAATGATAATTACGTTTCTTTAAAAAAGGATTTATAAATATTTATCTTTTTTTTGTTTTTTTTTTGGACTTTTTTAAGTTAAATAGATAATAGGATTATTTAAAAATTTTGAGCAACCAAAAGTTTGAGACTCTTCAGTTACATGCAGGCCAAGTGCCTGATCCAACTACAAATTCTAGAGCAGTACCTATTTATCAAACTAGTTCCTATGTCTTTGATAATGCCGAGCATGGAGCGAATCTTTTTGGATTAAAAGAATTTGGAAATATTTATACTCGACTTATGAACCCCACCACAGATGTCTTCGAAAAAAGGATGGCAGCCTTGGAGGGAGGTATGGCAGCACTTGCAACATCCTCGGGTCAAGCTGCTCAATTCTTGGCAATCGTGAACTGTATGACAGCAGGGGATAATTTTGTTTCTACATCTTTTCTTTATGGTGGGACCTACAATCAATTTAAAGTGCAATTTCCAAGATTAGGAATAGAGGTTAAATTTGCTGATGGTGATAGTATCGATAGTTTTAGAAATAAAATTGATGATAAAACCAAAGCAATATATGTCGAATCAATGGGAAATCCTCGGTTCAACATCCCAGATTTTGAGGGACTCTCTGCATTGGCGAAGGAAAATGGAATTCCTTTAATAGTGGATAATACCCTTGGCGCTGGTGGTGCTTTGATAAGACCAATTGATTTTGGAGCTGATGTTGTTGTAGAAAGTGCGACGAAATGGATAGGTGGACATGGAACAAGTATTGGAGGGGTTATTGTTGATGCAGGAACCTTTGATTGGGGAAATGGTAAATTCCCACTAATGAGTGAACCAAGCGCTGCTTATCATGGACTAGTTCATTGGGACGCTTTTGGTTTCGGTAGTGATATCTGTAAATCTTTGGGAGTACCTGATAATAGAAATATAGCTTTTGCGTTAAGAGCAAGACTAGAATGCCTGAGAGACTGGGGATCAGCTCAAAGTCCTTTTAATTCGTTTTTGTTATTGCAGGGTTTGGAAACTCTAAGTTTAAGGATAGAAAGACAAACTTCTAATGCTCTTGAATTAGCAAAATGGTTAGATTCAAATTCTAATGTAAGTAGTGTTAATTATCCTGGCCTAGAATCTGATCCTTATTACTCAAGTGCCAAGAAATATACTACTGGGAGGGGAATGGGATGCATGCTTATGTTCTCTCTCAATGGAGGTTTCGAAAATGCAGTAAAATTTATCGATTCCTTAAAATTAGCGAGCCACCTTGCTAACGTAGGAGATTCAAAAACTTTAGTGATTCATCCTGCTTCAACAACTCATCAACAATTATCTGAAGAAGAGCAATTATCTGCAGGTGTTACTCCCACGATGGTAAGAGTTTCTGTAGGAATTGAGCATATTGATGATATAAAAGCAGATTTCGAACAAGCACTTTCACAAATAACATAGATAAAGGAGATTTATTGGCTTTAATAATTCCTAGTAATTATCACAAGATTAGTGATGTTGAGAAAAATCATATATCTTGGATCGAACCAGAATTGGCAAAAAGACAAGATATACGCCCTCTTAGGATTGGCATCCTAAATATCATGCCTCTTGGCAAGCAGTATGAATTTAACTTACTACATCCACTTGGTTTATCTCCTCTTCAAATTGAGCCAGTTTGGATAAAGCTAAAAACTCACTCTTATAAAACATGGGATCTTAATCATCTAAATAATCTATATATAACTTGGGAAGAAGCAAATAATCCAGAACCATTAGATGGAATAATTATTACTGGAGCACCTATTGAGCACTTAGCCTTTGAAGATGTTAAGTATTGGGATGAATTTGTGAAAATTGTTGATGAAGCCAGAAATTCTTGTGCAAGTACTCTTGGATTATGTTGGGCTGGCTTTGCACTGGCTTATTTAGCAGGGGTTGATAAGAAAGTTTTTGATAGGAAATTATTTGGGGTATTCCCTTTAAAAAGTCTTGTTCCTGGCCATCCTTTGATGGGTACACAAGATGATGAATTTATTTGTCCTCAAAGTAGATTTGCAGGATTACCAGATTTGGAAATGGAGAAGGCCCAAAAAGAAGGGAAATTAAATTTGTTGGCTTATGGAGAAAACGTCGGATATACAATATTTGAATCTATTGATCAAAAACAACTCATGCATTTAGGTCATCCTGAATATACGGTGCATAGAATTATTAGTGAAATTGAAAGAGACAAAGAAAAAGGAGATGTTCCTCCTCCTGAAAATTTTGATCTAAATAGTTCAAAAACTGCTTGGAGATCTCATAGAAATTTGCTTTTTCAGCAATGGCTTTGGTTTTGTTATCAACAAGTTAGTCTTAATTAACTCTTTTTAATGAGCTCTTTCTGTACCACTAAGTCTCTCAAATAAGTTAAGACTTTCTTTATTTAATCCTACAATTTCAACTTTAGAACCCCCATTCTGGAATTTTCTAATAATTTGCTCAAGAGCAACAACGCCACTTTGATCCCAAATATGAGCTGAAGACATATCAATTGCAATATTTTCTGGGTGTTCATGAATATCAAATCCTTGTAAAAAATAAATTTTACTCACAAAGAATAATTGCCCTTTTACTTGGTAGGTAGTCAAATTATTTTCTTTGACTCTTGAGACAGTTATAACTTTTGCGACTTTTCTACTGAAAAGAATTGCAGCTAATGCAACTCCAGCAATAACTCCAAGTGCAAGATTATGAGGTTTTGTTAGCATAGTAACTGCAAAAGTCATAAGCATGACTGCAGTATCACTTTTAGGTATCTTTCTAATATTTTTTAATCCATTTAAATCTGCCGTACTTATCGCGATTGTAATCATGATTGCTACTAGAGCAGCCATTGGTATTGCTCCAATCCAAGACTTCAAGAGTATGATCATAATTAGGAGAGATATACCT
>CACAXS010000025.1 GCA_902536545.1 uncultured Prochlorococcus sp.
GATAAGGTGTTTGTCCATTCATTAATGATGTATCAATTGGTTTACAGATATTAATCAATGCATCTTGTCCGAACCCTGGACCAGAGGGTCCATCTATAAACTCCTGAAAATCTTCAGCAGAAATACCCTCTTTTACTTCCCAAAAACAATATACAGGACCAGTTTTAGTTACAGCATTTGCAGAATGGTTAAAAAATCCTTTTTCTTTATTAGCTGATACCGCATCATCCCATCCACCACCTGGTGACATTGCCGCATAAGCTGTTTCCCACCATTTTTCAGCTTTTCCTGCCTTAAATTCATGATGAACAATATAAAAAGTTGATGCCATAAAAATAATTTTTGTGCTGATAATAAAGCTACTTGATAAAAGTAAAGTGAAGATTAATTTATTTTGAATTCCTAAATAAAAAAAAGGGGGCTAAAAGCCCCAAGCGATCGACTGTCAATATATAAAATCTAAATCAGAATCCAGATATTGCTTCATAGAAATCAGCGTCGGGCAGTATTTCCTTCAAGGGTTCAATCTCCTTGGCAGGGCCTTGGACCTGCACATTAATATCTGAAACTTCAAAAAGTTTGGGAATCATATGTCCCATATTTTTGAGATGAAATAAAGCGGCTGCACCATCTTTATATGCCTCTCTTACATAAGCCTTATCTAACCCGCAAGTAGTGATATTAAAAAAAAGGCAGTCGGGTTCATTAGCTTTTGTCAGTACCAAAATTTCTTCTAAAAGAGCTATGCACTGGTCCATCTTCCCATCCTTGATTGTGAAGTGGGGATGAATAGAAACCATGGTTGTATCAAGAGACATTAATTTATAGATATTTCTTCTATCTTTATATCAACTAATCTCTATGAACGAGTTAAAAATATAGATTATCTAAAAATTAAGAATGTTAATTTGGTATCGCATGTACCGTTTATATGTTTTTTGAAAGCTATTAATTGGATATGAGTTATTTTGCTGAACCAAACCATATTGAATATGATGCATGGTTCGATGAAAACATCGACCCAGTGGATCTTCTGAATTACTCAGATGAAAAGGAGTTCAGTGATTCGGTGCACTTTAAGTTTCATAAGATGTCCACTAGAAATTTAACGATTGGTTCTTCTGATAATTTTCACTGGTAAGTAAAAGATTTTTCATTAAATAAATATTTATGAATCTTACGCAGAATAGGTTCCATCGCTTTCTCTTCTTGCCTTAGCTAATACAATTTCATCTACAACTTTTTCAATCATGTAAGCACTTTTTTTACCAAAGCATTTTTCTTTTTTAATACTCTCAAAATCATTTGGGATTAAATCATTATGTTCACAACAATCGCATTTAATATCAATTTTCATACCTCTAAAAACCTCCAGAGCCCTAGAAAAAATCCATTGCTGAACTGAAATACTTTCCCAACTATCAAAATTCGACCATTCATCAAAATCCCTTTTAAAGATGTTTTTTAATCCATCAGCCTGATTTACATTTACTTGGTATGAATCTTTTCTTGATTCATCTTTAATACCAATTGTTTTGACAGAATTTTGATTCATTAAATGTAGATTGATTAAGTAGCCCTATAAATATAAAGGATAATTTTAAAAATATAAACGAAAAAATGTCTCAAATAAGATCATTAATTGCTTTATCTAATCTAGAAGTATGATTTGTATTTCTGAGCAATTCAAAATCCTTAAAATCAAAGCCAGGGCCAACACAACAACTCACCAAGGTAAATTCGCCTGTACTTTTTGCAGCTTGCCAATATCCAGATGGGATCATTTCTACTGGATTATTGGAATCTAAAATTAAATTTCTTATTAACTTATTATCATTATCTAGGCACCATAAATTCAGAGGATCGCCCCTTAGATAAATCCAAATTTCATCTGCATTTTTTACTCTATGCCAAGCACTTTTTACGTCTCTCTCCAAAAGATAATAAATTCCCGTAATAAAGTTTCTACTTTGGCCATCTTCCCTTATTAGAGAATTTTTACTCCTTACTATCTCTCTAAACCATCCACCCTCAGGATGAGGAGATAAATTAAATTGTTTAATTATTTCTATATTTTGTTGTTTAGGATTCACTTCAAAAAAATATCTTTAAAATTTCTCTTACAGTATTTAAATACCTAAAAATAAAACAAAATAAATATATTTTCTAAAAACTTAAGCACAAATAACTGACAAATCTACAAAATTTTTATCTTCATCTGCCAGTTCAGTAATGATTCTATTGAGCCATTCAGAGGTAGTTTCACAATAGCCTACATTTAAAATAGTTGTTTGCTTTTCTGTTTCTTTTTTAATCATAGTAAGAGTATTTTTATGTAAATTAGTCTTTAATTAAATCTATGTGAATAAGTCTTAATTACTATCTATTGCAAAAAGTTGTATTTAATACATATTGAAGAACTACTAGTAAACAAATAATATTAAATCGTTGACAAGAAAATCTATCCAAGTAAGAGTAGAAAAAATTTATTATTTAACCTATGAATAACATCAAGATTGAGGAATTGATGAAAGTAAGGTTTGATGGTATCGCTGATAGAATTGGGCAATTAAGCAAAAGGGAAAGTGAGTCTTTATTGCTTGAGCATCTAGAATGGTTGGAGGGAGGATGGGAGACAGAAGAAATCTTATTTTTAAAAAAGCCCTACAGAAAATGGTGGTTCTAACTCCACTTTTATAAATAATTAATTATGGCCTAATGGACCAGGGCCAGATCCTATTTTGTAAGAATTTTCTAAAGATTGCTCAACAAATAATTTCGCTTTTTGTATAGAATCAAGTAGTTCAAAACCTAAAGCTTTGTAACCACAAATAGCAGCACTCAAAGTACAACCGCTTCCGTGGGTATTATTTGTATTTATAAAATTATTAAAGATCCACTCTTCTCTACCATTTAAATCAAGAAAAAAATCCTTTCCTTTCATATTTTTTAAACCGCCACCTTTTATAAGTACCGCTTTAGCTCCAAGACCAATAATTTTTCTTGCGGAATTTTCGATATCTTCTTTACTCCTTATTTCTAAACCAGAAAGTAGATTTGCTTCATAAATATTTGGAGTTACCAAATCCGCAATTGGTAATAAAAGTTTTTTATAAGCATTAATCGCAGAATCTTCCAATAACTTAGAACCAGTTCTTGTAACCATTACAGGGTCAATAATTTTGGTTATTTTATATGTATTTAATTTTGAAGCAGTATCATTAATTATCCTTTCATTTAATAACATTCCAGTTTTTAAGGCATCAATATCAAAATCAGCAAATAAAGTATCTAACTGACTTAATAAAGTATTCTTCTCTACAGGTTCAACGCATGTGACCTCTAAACTATTTTGTGCAGTAATACATGTAATAACAGAACATCCATGTACTTTAAGGGCCATAAAAGTTCTCAAGTCAGCCTGTATACCTGCTCCACCCCCAGAGTCACTACCGCCTATTGAAAGTGCAATTTTTGAATACATGATTTATTAATTCGTCTTTGAAAGTACTATAAATAAATTCTAATTAAAATTAGAAATCTGAATATGCATTAAAAAAATCTAACTCCAATTCCATAGCTCTCCTGTATAAATATTTGGCCTGATTAATATCATATTTTTCTTTATTAGTATCAATAAGATTTTCAAGTGAATTTGCTAGCTTTTCAAAACTCTCATCAGAGTAAGTAATTATCCATTCTTTATATTTAATGTCAAAATCCACCTTATACAAACTTTTACCTATCCAAGAGTAAAGTCGCATACATGGAGTCATTGCAAACATAATTTCCACGGAGCTAAGTCTTTTGGAAGTATCATCAAGAAAATCTGTATAATTTTTAGTAGCTTTTTTTATATAGTTATTAGATAAATCAATATCCCATTCTTTTGCATAAGTTTCATGAAGTATTAACTCCTCTGAAACGCCCATTAAAAGTTCACTCAACTTTCTTATTGAGTACTTATCTTTTGATTTAGAAACTGCAAGACCATATGCCTTAGCAAAAGTCTCTAAAAAGAAATAATCTTGAGCTAAATATTCTTGAAATATGTTTTTAGGGAGATTTCCATTCTTTAAACCTTGAACAAATTTTGTATTTAAACTTAGTAAAGCAATCTCATAATTATCATCCCAAAGTTTTTTTGTTATTTTCATTTTTTTGATTTTTAGTTATTCAAAAATTTTTTATGATTTTTCCTACAAACTTAATCTTATTTTTCTAAGATTAAAAGAAAAAATCATGAAAGAAATAAATATCTTATGGTTTAAGAAAGATTTAAGAATATTTGATAACGAAGCTCTCTGTGAGGCTATAAAAGATAATGATATTTTACCTATTTACATTATTGAGTTAGATATTTGGAGCCAAATTACTCATTCATATAGACAATGGCAATTTTGTAAAGAAAGTTTAATAGATTTAAGAAATGCACTTGCTGAGATTGGACAACCATTAATTATTAGGACTGGCAATGTTATTAATATTTTTGATGAAATTAGTTCAAAATTTTTAATCAAGGGCATATATAGCCATCAAGAAACAGGAGATTGGCTTACTTACAAAAGAGATCAAAAAGTAAGAGATTGGGCTTTAAGCAAAAATATTATTTGGAAGGAATTTCTACAATTTTCAGTTTTTAGAGGAAATTTTGATAGGAATAATTGGTCTAAAAAGTGGAAAAAAAATTCCGAAAAAAACTTTTTTAAAGCTCCATTGAGAATAAATTCTATTAAGTTTGATGTAGGAGAAATACCTTTAGATGGAGTTTTTTCCTTTAAAAAAGAAACTTGTCCAGGAAGAATGCAAGGTGGAAGAAAGAAAGGTTTAGAGAGAATGCAATACTTCTTTAGTAATAAATTAGATTCTTATTCAAAAGATATTTCTAGCCCAGAAAAATCATTTGATAGTTGTTCAAGACTATCCCCATATATTTGTTGGGGATGCATTTCATTAAAAGAAATTTTTAATGAGGCAAATATATCAAAAAAAAATAATTCAAGGATGTTAAAAAGTAGATTAACTTGGCATTGTCATTTTATCCAGAAACTTGAAAGTGAACCGGAACTAGAGTTTAGGGAATTCCATCCTTTTTTTAAAAATATTAGAGAAAAAAATAATGAATTCTTATATTTATGGAGTTCAGGTAATACAGGCTTTCCTTTTATAGATGCATGTATGCGCTCATTAAATTTCAATGGATGGATTAATTTCAGGATGCGAGCTATGTTAATGTCTTTTGCTAGCTATAATTTATGGCTTCCATGGCAAGATTCAGGTTCTGAGTTAGCAAATAAATTTGTAGATTATGAGCCTGGAATACATTGGAACCAATGCCAAATGCAATCTGGAACTACATCTATAAATACTAATAGAATTTATAATCCTATTAAACAGGGAAAAGATCATGATCCTCAAGGAAAATTTATAAAAAAATGGATACCAGAATTAAAGGATATATCACTTAACTTCATTCATGAACCATGGCTATTATCTAGATTTAATAAAGAAGAATATGAACAAATTAATTACATAAGACCAATAATTGACATCCCAAATAGCACTAAAACTGCAAAGAGGAAAATTCAGGAAATCACTAAAAAGGATGGATATTGGGATATCTCAAAAGAAATTTATTTAAAACATGGCTCTAGAAAAAGGCTTAGAAAAAATATAAATAATAAAAAAATTGTTTCTAAGGGAAAGGAAATACAATACGAATTAAAATTAGATTTCTAAATTTTATTTTCAGAAATTTCTAGATTCCTTTTAGTCCATAGGAAAGTTTTTAAAATTTTGAAATTAAATATATTAATCCACGATGAATTAATGCAAGCTTTAATGTATTTATTAGATTTTATTAATTATGTCTGAAAGATTTGAATGGGACGATACCAATAGCTCAGGTATATGGTGGAGTACTAATGTAAGCATTAGAGACGAGTGTATTTTGCTTAAAGAAGATACTCAATGCGAAGATTCTGATATCGTCGAACTTCTTAGGAGCATTGCACAAAATATTGAAGATAATGGCCTTTAATTTTTAAAAGAATATTCTCTCTTTTAGAGATTTTGAATTCCTTTCACAGCTTTTATTAATTCGATACTAATACCTTTTTCACTCATTGAATGCCCAGCATCATTAACAATAATTAATTCAGAATTTTTTAATTTCTTATTTAGATCCCAAGCACTCCTAACAGGACATACTACGTCGTACCTCCCTTGAATTATTTTTGTTGGAATCGATTCTATTATTTTTATATTTTTCAAAATAAAATCATCTTCTAAGAAAATATTATTAACAAAATAATGACATTCGATCCTTGCAAATGCGTCTGAAAAAGAATTAACTTGGGACTTATCAAAATCGAATTTTTTATTTATTAAATGACTAGTTGAGAGTTCCCATTTTGTCCAAGATGCTGCTGCTTTTGATCTAAGATTTGCATCTGATGATGTTAAATATTTATAAAAAGAACTTATCAAATCATTTCTTTCTTCTTTTGGTATTACAGAAATATATTCTTCAAATTCATCAGGGAATATCTCACTTGCACCATATTGATAGAACCACAATAATTCAAACTTTCTACATAAAAATATTCCTCGCAAAGTTAAGCTCATAACTCTTGAGGGATTTTTAATTGCATATATAAGTGAAAGTGTTGAGCCCCAAGATCCACCAAACAAATGCCAACTATCTATTTTTAATAGAATCCTTAATTTTTCAATATCATCAATTAAATGATTAGTCGTATTTTCTTTTAATTCGGAGAAAGGAGTTGAAGAGCCGCAACCTCTTTGGTCAAATTGTATGATATCGAATTTATCTGGATCAAAGTATCTTCTATATCTTGGCTGACTTCCTCCTCCCGGACCTCCATGAATAACTAGTATTTTTTTACCTTTTGGATTACCAGATCTTTCCCAATAAATTGTATGAATATCACTTACTTGTAAAAAACCCTTTTCACGAACTTTAATTTTAGGAAACAAGACTTGATCTTTCATTGTGAAATATTTTTAAACACTTAATAAAATCATATTATCCAAAAAGAAGTCTAGTTTAGAAGTAGTTTGTTAAAAAAAAGGACTGGTGGTACAGTCCTTTTTGATATTTGATTTCCTTCTGACAGGATATAATATTACATATTTTAAAGTCTATTTACTCATAAACCTAGAATACGTGAATTCGGGGATTTCTCTCGATAATTGCAGTCCCTAATGTCGCTAGTAATTATAAAGCGAAGTCTTATCAGACTAATTGATTGAACTTGAATTTTCGAATAATCCCATTATCAGGAATACGCTTCCTATATTTTGGAATTTGCTAAATTTCAGGCGGACTATCAATCATTTAGATTGCCTCCGAACTCAATATTTATAAATTACTCCTTTTTATATTTTTAGTAAATCCGTAAATATGCTGATTTACTTTTTTCTTAATTTGTAAGAGGATTTTAATGATCCTTTGTTTTTTGTAAATAAAATATAAAAATTAAAGTCTATAATACTTTGTTATTCAGATTCATAGAGCAAAATAGATTCAATTATTCTTTTATCACTATCAGAAAGTTTATAATCTTCCAATTTCCACTCAACAAATTTTACACACTCATCAATAGAAGGATTCTTATCCCGGCAATTACGCCACTCTCTAATCCAATCTGCCAAGGCAAAAGTTATTTTTGTAGTAAGCATTTACCAATCAGGGTAATTAAAATCTCGGCCAATAGGTTCTTCATAAAATTCCCCTTCCTTTATACCTTTATCATATTTATCAATAATCTTTTTGGAAGAAGCTTTTGGGGGAATTAAATCTCCTAAATATATTGGCTCCATCGTAATTGATATAATGATTTTAATTATTTTTTACTATATAAGAATTTAATAAATAGATTATTAATATTCATTATGGATTTCATCAAAAAGAACAAGATCTTAACACTAATGGCTGTTGTTGCAGTTTTGTCATTTGCATTAGAAAAAGTAGGCATAATACACCCTTAAATTAATTAAGTTTATTTGATAAATACTTCCTAATGAAATAAGTAAATAGATACTACTACTGCAAAAATAAGCAATGGAGATAATAATGTAAAAATTAAAGTTGAAAGATTAATCAGCATAAATTTAAAATAAATACACAAATTTAATAAACATCACTTTTAAGCATTTGCAATAAGTAAAATTTAAATTATTACGATATAAAAAAACATTTGATTCAAGAAAGATATAAAGAAGAATATGAAGAGGGCTCAGACTTACTATGGCCTAGTGATAAAGAAGATAAAATTACTCGGCAATTTTATAAAGATTTATCTAATGTTTCAAAAAACAAAAACTATAGTAAAAAGAAAAAGCTAAAACTTTTTGAACAAGCAGTTAGAATAATAAAAGGCAAAGGTTGGGGTTAATTAATATTCAAACTAAAATGGAAAATGTAATGATACTAATTAGAAGTTTTTTTCTTTTAAGACCAAGATTTTTATCCACTATATTTTTTATTCCTATTCTTTATGGCATTGGTTGGGCATTATCTCAGCCACTTTTATTGTTTAATTTTGAAAAAGAAAATTTATCCTTAATTGGTACTATTTTTACTTTTTTACTTTTTATCTTTTTACTCCCATATTGGTTTTATATCAAACGAAATAAATCAAGTGCTTGGATACTTATTGGGATAACAAAAGACAAATTCTTAAAAAACTTTATCAATTTTTCGCAAGGTATTTTATTTGCTTTAGTTCTAATAATTCTAATTTTGGTACCACTATTGCAAAAAAATTATATTTCTTGGATAGGTGAATTCTCGCCAATAATATTATTAAATTCTATTGTACTGGGATTAGGTGTTGGATTCGCAGAGGAAATAATTTTTAGAGGCTGGTTACTAGAAGAATTAAAATTTGAATATGGTACAAAAATATCAATAGCTTTACAAGCTATAATTTTTAGCTTCGTTCATAATTTATCAAATGAGATCTTTTGGAACATATTAGGATTACGTTTGGGATTTATTTTACTTGGGATATTTCTATCATTAGTAAAAATTAGAGATAAAGGTTCTTTATGGAATTGCGTAGGAATTCATGGAGGACTTGTGGGTATTTGGTTTTTATTAAATAACGGATTAATAGAATTCAAAGAAAATACACCTTCTTTTTTAGCAGGGCCTTTTACACAAAATATTCCAAATCCAATCGGAAGCTTTAGTGCAATTTTAATATTAATTTTTTTATGTATTTTTTATACAGTAAAATCAAAAAAAAATTTTAATAGACGTTTTAATTAGATATAAATACCGATTGATTTTTAATTAGTAATTGTCAAATTAGAATAAAGCTTAATACTCATATGAACTTTGAGGCAGGAATAAGATTTTTTGTGTTTTTAATAATTTTT
>CACAXS010000026.1 GCA_902536545.1 uncultured Prochlorococcus sp.
AAAATATTAGAAAAAATTAAAGAAATTGCTGTTCTTAATGAAAATGACTTTGTTTTAGAAATTGGTCCAGGTAAAGGAGCTTTAACATCTAAGTTATTAGATTCAGAAATTAAAAAACTCCATGCGATTGAATTAGATAAAGATTTAATAAATTTATTAGATGATAAATTCAATAATAATGATAAGTTTTCACTTCAGCAGGGGGATATTCTTTCTGTAAATTTAGATTCGATAAATAAGGAGATTACAAAAGTGATTGCAAATATTCCTTACAATATAACTGGGCCAATATTAGATATTTTCATAGGAAGATTGGGCATTATAAGAAAACATAATTACGAAAAAATAATTTTTTTAATGCAGAAAGATGTTGTAGATAGGATTTTGTCAAAAGAAGGGAGTCCCAATGCTGGTGCGCTCAGTATAAGAATGCAACTGCTATCAAAAATAAAAAGAATTTGCGATGTACCGCCTTCATCATTTAGTCCGCCTCCAAAAGTTTTTTCTTCTATAGTAGTTTTCGAACCAATTAAAAATGATTTAAGGTTAGACATTAGCTTAGAAAAATATATAGATAAACTTCTTCGAATTTCATTTAATTCCAGAAGAAAGATGCTTAGAAATACTCTTAATTCAATACTTTCAAATGAAGAAATAAATGAATTATCTGAATCTTCAAAAGTTTGTTTTAATTTAAGACCACAAGATATTTCAATTGACCAATGGATTAAGCTTGCAGAAAATTGTATTAAAATTAAAGAATAAAAAATTTAAGTATATGGAAGATATAGCTAAATCGAAAATTATTATAAAATCTCCTGCCAAAATAAATTTGCACCTTGAAGTTATCGGCAAAAGAGTTGATGGATTCCATGAGTTAGCAATGATTATGCAAAATATTGATCTTTCTGATTATTTAGAATTTCAAATTAATTATGAAGGTTTAATTAAACTTGAATCTGATTGTAATGATTTAAGCTTATCTAATGATAACTTAATTGTTAAATCGGCAAATCTATTAAGGAAAAAATCAAATATAGATTTCGGTGTGAATATATTTTTAAGAAAAAATATTCCGATTGGTGCAGGATTAGCTGGTGGATCCAGTAATGCAGCAGCAACATTAATTGGTCTTAATAAGTTATGGGATTTGAACTTAGATCAAGAAACATTATGTTCATTAGCATCAATTTTAGGATCTGATACTCCCTTTTTTATAAATGGTGGTATTCAATTATGTTTTGGAAGAGGCGAAATTTTGGAGAAATTAGATTCAACCTTTGAATATGGAGTAATTCTTTTAAAAAATCCAAATGTATCAGTATCTACTGCTGAAACTTATAAAAAATATAGTAATAGATTTTGTGATCAATATCTTACTAATTTAGAAATGATTGAGAACATAAGAACAAATTTAAGAGATAATGGTTTAAATAATTTAAATTTTGATAATCAACACATAACTATAAAAAATGATTTGCAGCTAGTTGTTGAAAATGAAAATGGTTCTGTAAAGCAGGCATTATATTTACTTTCTAAATTAGAAAATTGTTTGACTTTTTCAATGAGTGGATCAGGCCCTACATGCTTTGCACTTTTTAAAGATATAGAGACTGCTAAAAAAG
This sequence comes from uncultured Prochlorococcus sp., assembly GCA_902536545.1. GTDB lineage: Bacteria > Cyanobacteriota > Cyanobacteriia > PCC-6307 > Cyanobiaceae > Prochlorococcus_A. The sequence goes on from CACAXS010000026.1 coordinate 1,626, forward strand.
AATTAACTGCAAATTATAAATTATTTAAAGATAAGGGTTACGATTCATGGGTTTGCAGTTTCCTTGAAAAGGGAATAACATTCATTTAAATTTTTTAATAAAAAATTTATTGTGGCTGATAATAGTAATGAGAATATTGAAAAAAATATTCCCGAAAAAGGACCATTAAATTTTATTATTGGATCATTAACCAGTTTTTTATTATTTATATTTTTTTATTTTTTAAGTAATAAAATTGCAATTTATTTTTCAATACATAAACCATCTAATTCTTCTGAAATAGTCCAAAATATTTCTTCTAGTATTAATACCTTAATAATTGGATTATCTTTTTTGCTAACTTTTTCTTTTGCTTTTATAGGTATAGGACTTTTTATTGTATTTATTCGCAGTTTTTTTCTTAAGAAAAATTGATTTGCGAATATTATTAAGAAAATACTTTCTTTGAATGTCTTTACATGACCTAGGACTTTTAATACTTTTGCTTTCACCAGGAATGATATTGTCAATATTACTACTTATAACCTTTGCTGAAGGAGGTTGATTTAATCAAAGTGGTAGGATTATATATGTGATTAATTAGGTAATTAATTGTGGCTGGAACATTATTATTTAATGCTTTGAAAGAGGCAATTGATGAAGAAATGACAAATGATGTAAATGTTTGTGTTATGGGGGAAGATGTTGGTCAATATGGAGGATCTTATAAGGTAACAAAGGATTTGTATGAAAAATATGGAGAGTTAAGAGTCTTAGATACTCCAATTGCAGAGAATAGTTTTACGGGTATGGCTGTGGGTGCAGCAATGACTGGGTTAAGACCAATAGTAGAAGGAATGAATATGGGTTTTTTGCTTTTAGCTTTTAATCAGATATCAAATAATATGGGTATGCTTAGGTATACGAGCGGAGGAAATTATAAAATTCCAGCAGTAGTTCGAGGACCTGGAGGAGTTGGCCGTCAACTTGGTGCTGAACACAGTCAAAGACTTGAAGCATATTTTCATGCAGTTCCTGGTATAAAGATTGTTGCATGCAGTACACCTACAAATGCTAAAGGTTTAATGAAAGCAGCTATAAGAGATGATAATCCGGTTCTATTTTTCGAACATGTTCTTCTATACAACTTGTCTGAAGAATTACCAGAGGGTGATTATACTTGCGCTTTAGATCAGGCTGACGTTGTAAAAGAAGGTAAAGATATTACAATACTGACTTATTCAAGAATGAGACATCACTGCCTTAAAGCTGTTGAAGAATTAGAAAAAAAAGGAATAGATGTTGAATTAATTGATTTAATAAGTTTAAAACCATTTGATATGGAAACAATTTCAAAATCAATAAGAAAAACAAATAAAGTAATTATTGTTGAAGAATGCATGAAGACTGGAGGTATTGGTGCAGAATTAATTGCCTTGGTAACAGAAGAGTGTTTCGATGATCTTGATGCCAGACCAATTAGATTATCTAGCCAGGACATACCAACTCCCTATAACGGAAATCTTGAGAATTTGACAATAATCCAGCCACATCAAATAGTTGAAAAAGTTGAAGATTTAATTATTGGGAGTTTATAAGCAATGAAAAAAAGGCAAGGTTGGCTTTTTTTTATTATATTTCTACTTACTTTATCTATTTATCTTTTAATTAATTATCCCCTACAGTTGGGATTGGATTTACAAGGTGGTTCTCAACTTACACTACAAATTATTAAAGAGGAAGGCAAGGTAACAAAGGATGAACTTGAAGCAGTTAATTCAGTTATAGATAGACGTGTTAACAATTTAGGGGTTTCTGAGTCTAACTTGCAAACTCTAGGGGGTGATCAATTGATTTTAGAATTACCTGGAGAACAAAATCCATTAGTTGCTTCAAGAGTTTTAGGTAAGACTGCTTTATTAGAATTTAGAATCCAAAAAGAAGGGACATCTTTAGATTTAAGAACTTTGCAACTTCAGAGATTGAATATTAAAGAATTAATTAAAAAGTATACATCTGCAGAAAAAAGTCAATACGATGATAAATTCTTTAAGATTTTACAGGATGATCTTAAAGAGATAGAGCAAGAATTAAATTACTCATCTACTACTAGTGATTATTATGGGAAGTTAATTGAAATTAAAAAGTATGTTGATAAAGAAATTACAAATTTATTTATTAAAACAGATTTATCTGGTAAAGATTTTATTAATGCAGGAAGGCGACAAGAACAAACAAATAGTAATTGGGAAGTTTTATTAACTTTTAGTAATTCAGGAGGTGAAAAGTTTGCAGAAATTACAAAGTCAATTGCTGGCACTAATCAACTATTGGCTATCATTCTTGATGGAGAATCAATAAGTGAAGCTAGTGTTGGTGCTCAGTTTGCTAATACTGGAATTACTGGTGGATCAGCAACAATAAGCGGTGATTTTAGTGCTGAAAATGCTAGAGAATTAGAAGTTCAACTTAAAGGAGGTTCATTGCCATTGCCAATTGAAATAGTAGAAACTAACTCGATAGGGGCTCTTTTGGGATCCAAAAATATTTTAGAAAGTCTTTATGCAGCTATAAGTGGATTAATTTTTGTGGGTATATTTATGATTTTTAATTATAGAATTTTAGGTTTTGTTTCAGTTCTTTCTCTAGTACTTTATGGTTTCTTTAACTTAGCCCTATATTCATTAATTCCTGTAACTTTAACATTACCTGGAATATCAGGGCTTATACTTAGCATTGGTATGGCTGTTGATGCAAATATTCTAATATTTGAGAGAATTAGAGAAGAATTAAATGATGGTAATACTCTTACAAGATCAATTGATAGCGGTTTTCAAAGAGCTAATTCATCGATAGTTGATGGCCATATTACAACTCTTCTAAGTTGTTTTGTATTGTTTTTATTAGGAACAAATTTTGTTAAAGGTTTTGCTGCAACATTAGGTATTGGAGTCTTAATAAGCTTGTTTACATCATTAAATTGTTCTAAAACTATTTTGCGATTTTTTATAACATATCAATCTTTAAGACAAAAAAATCTTTATTTACCCAGGAATAATTTTACTAATTAAAAATTTTTATTTTAAATTTTCCTATGAAATACAACCTTGAACTAATAAAAAACAAAAGAAAGATAGTTACTTTTTCAACTGTTCTTATTTTATTGAGTCTTTTAGGAATTTTATATTCTACTTTTAATACTTCTTATAAGAAACCTATAAATTTAGGGATGGATTTTATTGGGGGAAATGAATTAAGAATAGAGAGAGTTTGTGACGATGAATGTTCTAATTTTTCCCCTGATTTAGTTTTAGATAGTTTAAAAAAGATCTCAAAAAATAAAAACGTTTTAAATAATATCAAATTACAATTCCAAAATAATAATAAATTAATTTCAATTAGAACACCTTATTTGGGTATAGAAGAATCAAATAATCTTATTGCAAATCTTGAAAATATTATTGGGCCTCTAAATTATGAAAGTAAGGATTCAAGATTAATAGGTCCAAAGCTTGGGAAAAGATTACTTACTAATTGCGTTACTTCATTGTTAGTTTCTTTATTTGCCATATCTTTATATATAACAATTAGGTTTGATAAAAAATATGCATTATTTGCACTATTAGCTTTATTCCATGATTTAGTAATTGTTTTCGGTATATTCTCCTGGTTGGGATTTATATTATCTGTGGAGGTAAATAGTTTATTTGCGGTGTCTTTGTTAACTATTGCTGGTTATTCTGTAAATGACACTGTTGTTATATTTGATAGAATTCGCGAGAATTTAAAATCAAAGAAAGAAGGTTATAACGAAACTATTCAATTATCAGTTAACGAATCATTTAGGAGAACAACTTTTACAAGTATTACAACCCTTTTCCCTTTATTAAGCATAATTTTGTTTGGATCTTACTCACTATTTTGGTTTTCTTTGGCCTTATCTTTAGGAATTTTAGTTGGAAGTTATTCAAGTATTTTATTGGCTCCATCTTTGTTGCTGAAAGACTGAGCTTAATCTTCTGAATTTATGAAATTAAATTACTATTTAATAATTTTATTTTCTTTAGTTTTAATAGATCTTTCTACTGAGTTAAGAATATTATTTGATCATTTTACTTTCAGTTCATTATATTTTGCTATCGGTAAACATCCCTTAGCTTTCTTTATACTTTTTTCATATCCATATTTATATAAAAAATTAATTAAGTAGTTTTTAAATATCCTTTAATGATTCTTTGATTATAACCTGTATTACTACAGCTAATGGAAGAGATAGAATTAAGCCTAATGGACCAAAAATGAAGGTAAATCCAAATTGTGAAATTAATGTTAGGCCAGGAAGTAAGTTTGCTTTTTTCTTCATTATGGATGGCATTATTATATAGCTTTCAATGTTTTGAATAATTACATATGCTCCTAATACGGCCAGTGGCTTCCAAAAATTATCTAGTAGTGCAATTGAGATAGGAAAAATACCACTAATAACAGGACCTATATTTGGAATCACATTAAGAACCATTGCTATTAGGGCATTTGAGACAACATATTTGACATCTAATATAGATAAAACTATTAATGATAATAAACCTACTGATAATGAGCTTATGACCATAGAAAAGGTCCAATTTGCTAATGCAATATTGCATTTTTCCAGAATATTTCTAAATTTGTTACGGTAATTTTTAGGAATTAATAGAAGTATATTTTCTTTATATTGTTTTGGTTCAATAGAAATCATCAAACTAACAGCTAATACGAATATTAATTTCAAAAGACCTGAACCCAAATTTCCTGCTATATTTATTAAATTCTTAAAACTTTCTTGAATAGCTTTTGCAATAGTTGAGACATCTGGAATGGTAACTACATTATTTATAAGGTTGAATATGTCTATAACGTTTTCTGATTTTTCGCCATAAAACAAGTTATTCAGTTTGTTCAGATTTGTATTAATCAAAATATTTATTTTTGATAAACCATTTGGAATATCAACTAGTATTTCATTGAATTCTTTTATGAACGGAGGCAATACAAGAATAAAAATAGTGAATACTAATACTGATATAACAGTTAATACAAGAAACAATGAAAGTGATCGAGGAATTTTCAATCCCTTTTGCATTTGATTGCATAAATTACATACAATATTTGAAATTACTAAAGAACAAATTATTAATAGGAGAAAATCTCTTAAAGTCCATATTATTAACGAAGTGATTAATATTACTAATAACTTGAAATATATTGAACTACTCAATTGTCAAATATTCTACTTCTTTTCAGAATATCCTAATCCATTTGATTTGGCATAACTATTTGCAAATCTCATAAATCTATCAAAGTCTGATGTGTTCTTCCAAATATAAACTGCTTCTAAAAATATAGGTTCTCCATCAACAAACTTTACTTTAACTTCCCTAGTTAGTATTTCACCTTCGGAATCAATCATACGCATACCTGTGATTTCTCCGTCGGTAATTGAAGATAATGCCTGAGGTTTTTCGAACAAAAATAATGCTTGGCCGGTGGTACCATCTTTACTCCTAGTCAGTCTTATTTCAGGCACTACTGGTTCATCATTTCCCTCATAAAATTGTATTTTTGCAGTTTTATTTTCTGTCATAATATGTTGTTAATAATTTTTTATCTTAGGAAATATTTTTCACATTTGTTTGTAATTATTTTATAAAACATTATTTATTAACTCAAGAGTACTTTCATCATATTTTTTGTCTGTTAAATCTAATATCTTTATATTTGTTTTGCCAACCTTTTCAAATTCATAACACTTATCGTAATAATCTAGAACTGATCTGCAAACTAAGTCCCATTTCTCATTATTAATAGATTCTAGAGCTATTTTTGTTCTTTGCGGTCCTAATCTTTTTTTGATCCTTAATACAGATTCTTGGAGTTCCTCTTTCTTAAAAACACTATAAGTATCTATCAACTCATCTAACCTGTTAGACTCGCTTCTTAAAATTTCAATTCTCCTAGAATGTTTCATCTGATTGAAGAATTCATGAGGAATTTTGCATTTACCTATATTTGCACTTTCAGCTTCTACAAAAATATTATTAGAACATTTAAAAGAATTTAATTTTTCTGCAATTATATTTTCAAATTGTTCATTTGTAGGTTGTTCTTTCATTCCTAAACCTCCAAATGTACTTCCTCTATGACATGCAAATCCTTCGAGATCAATAGTTTGATATTTATATTTCTCTAATAATGATAATAATCTTGTCTTCCCTGTTCCTGTTTTTCCGCCAATAACTACTATATTCAACTTTTTTGAGAAACTATCTAATACCCATCTTCTATATATTTTGTATCCTCCCTTGAGTGTTATTGAATTTAATTTATATTTTTCTAGTAACCAAGCAATGCTTAGTGATCGCATTCCTCCTCTAGAGCAATATATTCTTATAAATAATTCATCATTTTTATTAGGAATAGTTTTATAAGACTCAATACTCATGAATAAATTATCAAGAAGTATTTCCATTTTTTTTTCAAAAAAATTTAATCCCTCTATAACTGCTTTTTTTCTTCCTTCTTTTTTATAAATCGTGCCAATTATAGATCTCTCATCATTATCAAATAGTGGAATGTTAATAGAATTAGGCAGGTGTCCTTTATAATATTCACTCGGGCTTCTAACATCTATAAGTGGTCCTTTAAAACTTCTAAATTTCTCTAGTTCTTTTTTTTTGAAATACATGGATAGTTTTTATTTTTTTAGATTGATTTTTTAAAATGAACAACATAGAACAAGATAACTATAATGCTACATTAGATCTGATAAAAAAATTTGTAGATTCCAATCAAAGAAAAAGAATAAATTTATTAGGTCAAATAGAATCTGAAGTCGAAAATATTTTTAATCTTGGCCCTTCACTTTTTGATATCTTTGATAGTGACGGTGATGATTGGGCTGCTGGTTGGATATTGCAAGTTTTAAAAAAATTTAAGCCTGAATTCTTTGAAAATTCTGTATTCAATAATTGGTTTAATACATATTCAGATATTGATATTAATTATGAAGATTTGCAATTGATGTTGGTTGAGCAAAAATTTGAAGAGGCAGATAGATTAACAAGTTCCTATTTACGAAAATTAGCTGGAAAATTAGCTGAAAAACGTGGATATGTTTTCTATAGTGAAGTTAAGAATATTTCAGATAAAGATCTAGAAACAATTGATAGATTATGGAATATTTATTCCACTGGTAGATTTGGATTCTCAATTCAGGCAAAGATATTAAAATCAGTAGGAAAAAAATACG
>CACAXS010000027.1 GCA_902536545.1 uncultured Prochlorococcus sp.
ATTTCATCTGGTTGTTCAAATTTTTTAGATCTGCCGTGCCAACGAAATCCCTTAACTTGATTTCGTAAATCTTGTTCAAACTGTATCGCTAATCTTGCTTGACCCTTACTCAATCGTTCGGAAACTTTTTGTAAGTAATGTGTTCTGGTTGATGATTGAGGTAATTTACTCATCAATTTTACCAATAAAGTAATTACACTCTGGAAATTTTCAGACTTAGTTAAATCTTTATCTTTAAAAATCTGATCAATCTCCCAATCAATCCAAAAGGAGGAATCATCAATTAAGTTGAAGTAATCTTCAGGAGTATGATTATTCAAAAAATCATCAGGATCCTTAAAATCATTTAGTTGAAGTATCTTTAGATTAATTTGATCATTGAGAATTAAGCTTTCTACTTCTTTTATTACTCTTTTTGTAGCTAATATTCCTGCATTATCAGAATCAAAATTCAAGATTATATTTTTATTATCTGTACATCTACATAATTGAGAAATTTGATATTTATTTAATGCGGTACCTAAGGAAGCTACAGAATTATTAATACCTTTTGCATGAAGGGAAATTACATCAAAGTATCCTTCAACAATAATAGCTTTATCTCTTTTTCGAATATTGCTAGATGCCTTTTCAAATGCAAACAATATTTTCCCTTTTTTAAATATCTCTGACTCAGGAGAATTAAGATATTTGGGTTCCTGCCCATCAAGAGCTCTACCACCAAAGGCAACTACTCGTCCTTGCATATCATGTATTGGAACTATTAATCGATTTCTAAAACGATCATATATCTTGTCAGAATTATCCTTTGAAATTGCAAGACCTGAGGATAATATTAAATTAATTGGAAATTTTTCTACTTTGGATAGATAGTTAAATAAATCATTCCATGAATTTGGGGCAAAACCTAATTCAAATTCATCAATAATTTTATTACTCAATTTTCTCTTTGATGTTAAATATTTCATAGCTTCAACACCCATAGAATTATGTAATTGAGACTTAAACCAATTTTTAGTAACTCTTAGTATTTTATAAAGTTCTTCCTTTCTAGATAATTGTTTTTTATAAGCTTCTACTTGGGGACCATCAAGATTTTCAACATTAATATTATTTTTCTTAGCAAGAGAAAGTACAACATCAGAAAAATTTGCACGAGTAAATTCCATTAAAAATTTAATTGAATTACCACCAGCACCACAAGAAAAACAATAATAGAATTGTTTACTTGGTGATACTGTCATAGATGGCTTAGTATCATCATGAAAAGGACAAATCCCAACGAATTCTTTCCCTTTCTTCTTAAGAACAATATGTTCAGATATAACGTCAACAATATCTGCTTTATCCTTAACCTCTTGAATAGTTCTTGGGTGTATAGGATGAACCATTGAGATTTTAATTAAACAAATAAATAATGATTTATTTGTTATAGGTCAAAATCAAATAAGAATCTACTTAATTTCACAAAAAAACTATTTTTTAAATGTTAAATATCGAAGAATTAGAAAAAAAAATTAATTCATTGAATAAGTTTAATTTAGTATTTGCCTCATTTTTCTTTAGTTTGATGACATTGTGCGTAAAAAATATTGATAAAAGGATATCTATTTATGAATTAGTTTTATTCAGATCATTTTTAAGTTTAATAATTACATTATTTATAATTAATCTAAAAAATATAAATCCATGGGGCAAAAATAGGCGATTACTTATCTTAAGAGGTGTTTTAGGAACTTTAGCTTTAGTTTGTATTTTTTATGCGATAAGAAATATGCCTCTTGCTATATCTACAGTCATTCAGTACACATATCCTATTTTTATATCTATTTTTGCTGGCATATTGATTAACGAAAAAATAACCCGTAATATAATCTTTGCTTTAATTATTGGCTGGATTGGAATATTAATAATCTTGAATCCAAACCAATTATCAAATATAAACGTTGAAATTGAAAATAATTCGATTTTAATAGCATTTCTTGGAGCTATTTGTACCGCATTAGCTTACGTTACAGTTAAGAAACTTTCATCTACTGAAAATGTTTATGTAATTATTGAATATTTTCCACTTGTTTCTTTTATAACTTTATTACCATTTGTAATAATCAACTGGGTTACTCCAAATTGGAATGAATTAGTTTGGATAATAGGGATTGGCATATTTACTCAGTTAGGTCAGACTTTCTTAACAATAGGATTAAAAAATTTACCTGCTTCTGAAGCATCAACAATTAACTATTTACAAGTTTTATTCGGTTCAATTTGGGGAATTTTGTTTTTTAATGAAATAATAAACATAAATTTTTTATTAGGCGCCTCACTAGTTTTATTAGGAACTATTATATCTACTTCCAAAATAATCAAAAGGACATAGAATATTATAAGAGTAAAAAAAAACAGTGAAATTTTACTATTTAGCTTTATTATTTTGTTTTTCTCCTATTATTCAAGTTAAAGCAACAACCCCAAAGTCAGTAACTTGTACAAGAACTGAATATAGAGAGGAGTACATTCCCGGAACGAAATCAAACCCAGGCTACGTAAAAAGTTATGAAGTTGACGTTGTAATACCTTGTGGCGGTGAAAGTAAAGCTGAAAAAATAGATGATAATGACTGTAGTGAAGGCTCTGTTATTGGAGGTATTCTTGGTGCTGGAATAGCACTATCCTCCTCAAGGGGTAAAGATAGATTTTGGGCCGTACCTGCTGGTGGGACTGCAGGAGCTCTAATTGGATGTCAGGTGGATGGTGGTTAATTGATTAATTGGATAAATGGAGAGTTGGTTGAGCTATGGGAAACTAATCAAAAATTCTTTGTTTTAATAAATTGTCAAGGATTAGGATACGAAATACAAATACTAGAATCCTTTTTTTTCAAATTAAAAACAAATCAGATATCTAATAAAAACATTACTCTTTGGTTAAAACATATTAAGAAAGAAGATTCAGATTTATTATTTGGCTTTACATCAAAGGATCAAAAGAATTTCTTTATTGAAATCTTGAGTATCAGAGGTGTTGGATCTCAAATCGGTATGGGAATATTAAATAAATTTTCCATTAGTGAAGTTATCAATGCAATAAAGACACAAAACAAAAAATTAATTTGTTCCGTACCTGGTATAGGACAAAAAATGAGTGACCGGCTAATTTTAGAATTGAAAAATAAATTTAAAAGTGAAATACAATTAGAAGATAAAAAAGGCAAAGATGAATTTGAGATTAAGGATCCTGAAACTAATAAAATGATCGAGGACCTTCAGTTAACCCTTCAATCATTAAATTATAAAAAAAAAGAAATCAAGACTATTTTGCCAATTATTTTTAAACAAGTAGATCTCCATGAAAAAAAAGAAAATAATTTGTCATTTGAAAATTTATTGAAATTAGCTATGAATTATCTAAATGAGGATAATAGTAATTTAGCTTGATGACGTAGTATCATAGATAAAAAGAAAAAATTTTATGTCATTAGATACAGCTGAAAAACAGAAGCTGATTGAGACTCATCAAACACATCCAACTGATACAGGTTCAGCTGAAGTTCAAGTAGCACTGCTTTCAAAAAGAATATCGAAATTAAGTGACCACCTCCAAGGAAACATTCATGATTTCGCTTCAAGGCAAGGACTATTAAAAATGATTGGTAAAAGGAAAAGATTACTATCTTTCATAAAAGACAAAAACGTTCACAGGTATCAAGAACTAGTTAAAAAAATTGGAATCAGAGGATGATTTCAATTAATGAAAAAAAAACAATCTAAAAAGACACAATTTAAAAAGAGAAAAAATTATTCTGAGAAAACTGCGTTTGGTAATCTAGAAAAAGAATCTAATACTTTAACTTCTCCAAAGATTTCGTCTAATGGGATACCTAAATATGTTGCTGATAGAATGGCAAGAAGGATATTTTTTACAGCAGGAATACCCACATTACTAGGGATGTCAGTTTTTGTTGTTAGCTATATTATAGTTACAAGAAATATTGCCGAAATACCTCCTTCATCTACAATTGCAATTTCAGCATTGTTTTTCTTGTTAGGTCTAGCAGGATTGAGTTTTGGAATATTATCAGCTAGTTGGGATAAAGAGCCTGGATCTTTTTTTGGTATTGAAAATATTCCAATGAACATACAACGTGCAAAAGCAGCCTTTAAACCTGCAACTCAAAATTTAGAGGATAAAAGTTAATCTAGGAAACTAAAGATTTCAAATTAACTTTGAATGATTTATCTTCTAATAATTTGCATACTCCTTGAATATCTCCAATACAGTATTTTTCTCCAAATTTTACGTAGGTAACACTATTTTTATTTCTCACTGCAGCTAAAACTGGAATCTTGATTCCACATGTATCTTTATCAAGTTTAAATTTAGTTAAACAGTTTCTCAAAGTATTTTGAACTCTTACATCTGATGCCTGAGAGCTTTCAAGATTTATGATAAGTAATTTAAGGTTATCTATTTCTCTACAATCATCAATTATTAATTGAGTCTTATCACTTTTTTTATCTATTGTTCCCCACACCAATAATCTAGTATCGGTCAAAAGAAATTCTGATAATCTTACATAGGTTTTTGGGAAAACTATTGCTTCGCAACATCCAGAAAGATCTTCTAGCTGAACTATAGCCATCCTATCTCCTTTTCTCGTTGTTATTTGCTTCAAATCGGGGATCATTCCAACTAAAGAGACTTTGGTTCTATCTTTTGTTTCTTCTAACTGAGAAATGCTGATAGGTGATACGAGTTTTGCTGGCTTAGTTAAATGCTTCAGAGGATGATCTGATAAATAAAAGCCTAATAGCTGCTTTTCTAACTTTAACTTCTCAATAAGTGAATAATCTTCTACCTTAGCTAATTGTAAATCTGAAAAACTAACGTTAGAAAATTCTTCTTTAGAGTCAAATAGATTTCCTTGACCTGATAATCTATCACGATTTCTTGAAGAGGCCCACTCAATAACATGCTCAAGATCTGACAATAACTGAGCTCTATTATTATCATTTGAAAACTCGTCTAGTGCTCCACAATGGATTAGAGATTCAAGACTTCTTTTGTTAAGAATATTAGAAGGTAAACGGTCGCACAAATCCGATAATGACTTAAAGGTTCCAAAACTATTTCGGTTATTAATTATATTTCTTATTGCAGAATCCCCTAAATTCTTAATTGCAGATAATCCGAATAAAATCTTATTGTTCTTAATTGTGAAATCAACCCCAGAAAAATTAATGCTCGGTGAAATAACTTCAATTCCCATGGAATAACAATTAGAAATATATCTTTGCATCTTATCGCTAGAGCCGGAATTTACGCTTAGAAGGGCTGCCATATATGCAACAGGAAAATGTGCTTTTAAAAATGCAGTTTGATAAGTTACAGCACCATAAGCAGTTGAGTGACTTTTGTTAAAACAATATTCTGCGAATAAAACCATCTGATCAAAAAGATCATTTGCTAATTTTTCACTTACACCTTTCTTGATAGAGCCATCTATAAAAATATTCCTATGCTTTACCATTTCAGAAACTTTCTTTTTCCCCATCGCTCTTCGAAGTAAATCAGCATCACCTAGAGAATAACCAGCAAGGTCTTGAGCAATTTTCATGATTTGTTCTTGGTAAACCATAATTCCGTAGGTTTCGGTGAGAATTGACTTAATAGAAGGATGAGGGAAATCAATCTTTTCGTTCCCATTTTTTCGATTTATGAATTTAGGTATAAGGCCTGCATCGAGAGGACCAGGTCTATAAAGAGCAAGTATGGACGATATATCCTCTAAAGAGTTAGGTTTAAAATCCTTAACGACCTGTTTCATGCCAGAGGATTCAAGTTGAAAAATACCTTCAAGATCTCCTCTCCCGATAAGCTCAAAGGTTTTACAATCATTTTGTGGTAACTCATCAATGTTTATTTTCTTTCCAGTAGATTGATTAATAAGAGAAACTGTCTTTTCAATCATCGTAAGATTCTTAAGACCTAAGAAATCCATTTTCAATAATCCAAGAGATTCGATATCGTCCATAGAATATTGGGTTATTATTTGTCCATCATTATTTCTTTGAAGAGGTACAAGTTCGTCAAGAGGATCTGATGCGATAACAACTCCAGCAGCATGAACTCCATATGTTTTATTAGTTCCTTCAATTCTCAAAGCCAAATCGACCCATTTTCTCACTCTATTATCATTAATATATTTCTCTCTAAACTCTTGACTAGGAGAATTCTTATCAATCATTTCATTCAATTTATAAGGTTTCCCTCTTACAACCGGAATTAACTTAGCCAATTTGTCCGCCTCTCCATATGGTATATCTAAAACCCTTGCAACATCTTTTAAAACCGCCTTGGAGGTCATCTTATTGAAAGTAATTATTTGCGCAACTTTATCCTCTCCATAACGATTTGTAACATAATCAATAACTTCATTTCTCCTATCAATACAAAAGTCGGTATCAATATCTGGCATTGATTTTCTTGCCGGATTTAAAAATCTCTCAAACAATAATCCATGTTCAACAGGATCTATATTTGTAATTTCAAGAGAATAAGCAACTAGTGATCCTGCTGCAGAACCTCTACCTGGTCCTACAGGGATAGAATTATCTCTAGCAAATTTAATATAGTCCCAGACAACCAAAAAATAATCTGGAAAGCCCATATCTTTAATAATTTTTAATTCGGAAGATAGCCTTTTTTTGTAGTTCTCATCAACTTCTGTAAGATTATTTTTTTTAAGTCTTTTTAAAAGGCCTTTATAAGATAATTGCGTAAGGAAAGAAAATGAATCTGTATCTTTGATAAGAGGGAATTTTGGCATTCTATAATTACCAAACAAATCAAATACTTCAACTTTTTTAGAAATTTCTACTGTATTGTTAATTGCCTCAATAATTGATTCATCATCAATATGATCTTTAAAAAGTTCAAGCATTTCATTTTCACTTTTAATATATTCTGTACCGGTATATCTCAATCTTTTTTCATCACTTATTAGTTTTCCTGTTAATACACAAAGCAAAGCGTCATGTGCTTCAACATCCATACTTGATAAGTAGTGGGCGTCGTTGGTGGCGATGAGTTTTATTTGATGCTTCTTCCCAATTTTTAATAATTCAACGTTAACAATTCTATCTTCAATAGAGCCGTGATCTTGTATTTCTAGATAAAAGTCTTCTGCAAATAATTTTTTATACCAAAGGGCTATTTCCTCTGCTACGTCTAATCTACCTTTTAATATAGCCTGAGGTATCTCTCCACCAAGACAAGCTGTAGAAACTATCAGACCGTCACTGTATTTGCTTAAAAGAGATTTATCAATACATGGTCTAGAAAAAATGCCTCGACCTCTCATCCCATTTAGGTGACTAATTGTTGTCAACTTCACTAGATTCTTATAACCAGTATAATTTTTTGCTAACACCACCAAATGATATCTTTTTTCTTTTTTTGGTTGAGGATCATCAATAGAACCATTAATCACATACATTTCATTACCAATAATTGGTTTTATACCTTTCTCTTTACACTTCTTGACCAAATCAAGAACACCATACATAACTCCATGATCTGTAAGAGCTATCGATTCCATTCCAAGATCAGAAGCTCTATCTACAATTTTTGAAATTTGACTGGCACCATCAAGTAAGCTGTAGTCACTATGATTATGAAGAGGAACGAAAGCCATATTCAAATAATTTATATATATAAGATAGAGAATATTTCTAAAAGATCTATACTTTGTGATTACAAATTAATTATTAATACAAATTTAATATAAAGGTCTGTTCTTAATTACCTGAGCATCAATTTCAAAATTATTTGCGGCATTCAATATTTTATTTTCTTCTAATACATTGCCTATTAATTGCATTCCAATAGGTAATCCTTTAGTATCAAAACCACAAGGAATACTGATTGCTGGGAGACCTGCTAAATTAGCAGGAACAGTTAAAAGATCTGACAAATACATTGAAAGTGGATCATTGACAAAATCTCCCTTCAAAAAAGCAGTTGTTGGGCAAGTTGGAGTTAATAAAACATCTACTTTCTTAAAAGCATTATCAAAATCTTTTCTTATAAGAGTCCTAATTTTTTGAGCCTTCTTGTAATAGGCATCATTGTATCCAGCT
>CACAXS010000028.1 GCA_902536545.1 uncultured Prochlorococcus sp.
TTCTACTCAGAACAATTGCAACTAACCTTTCATTATGGCAATAATTTCTTCCAATATAGGCGATAATGACTTTTCTCTTCGTAAAAAAGAGCTTAGGCTAGTTGATTCAAAAATAATTCCAGAAGAAAAGAGAAATAAAAATCTGAACTTAGCGAGGCCTCTTACTTTAAACGAATTTATTGGCCAAGAACAACTTAAATCTTCTTTAAGAATAGCTATAGATGCTTCAATTTTTAGAAAAGAACCGATGGAGCATACTCTTTTATACGGACAGCCTGGTTTAGGTAAGACTACTCTTGCTTTTTTGATAGCCCATGAATTGAATACAAAATGTAGGATAGCGACTGCGCCAGCAATTGAAAGACCTCGAGATATCGTAGGTTTACTTCTTGGATTAAAAGATGGTGAAGTTTTATTTATCGATGAGATCCATCGCTTAAATAAGTTAACTGAAGAGTTGTTATATTCTGCCATGGAAGATTTTAGACTCGACTTAACTATGGGTGCTAATAAAGGAGCCCGTTGCAGAACAATTAATCTTCCTAGGTTTACTCTTATTGGCGCGACAACTAAATTAGCTTCAATAAGCCCACCTCTAAGAGATAGATTCGGGATATCTCAGAAAATTGAATTTTACACATATGATGAATTAAAACAAATAATTTTTAATTTCTCCCGATTAATAAATCTCAATTTAGATGATGAAGCATCTTATGATTTAGCAAAGATATCTCGAGGGACTCCAAGAATTGCTTTAAGATTATTAAGACGAGTTAGAGATTATGCTCAGGTTGTTAATAAAACTAATACGATCTCAGTGAATTTAATAAAAAAAGCTTTAAATTCTTATCAAATAGACGAAAAAGGATTGGATTCTTTAGATAGACACTATTTATCTTTTCTTAACCAAAACAATAATATTCCAACTGGCCTTGATTCAATCGCAGCTGGCTTAGGTGATGATTCTTCAATGTTAGAATTTGTAGTTGAGCCATATTTAATTAAAATTGGTTTTCTTACAAGAACTCCTCGAGGAAGATTGCTCACTGCTATGGGACAAAAGTACATTGAATCAAAAAATGATAACTTTTAAAAAAGTTAAGGTTTGTATTTTAATAATTTTTGTTTTTTTGAATATTTTTTATATTGCACCATGCTATTCATTATCTTTGAGGGAGGATTTGTTTAAAAATGCATTAGATTTAAGTTCAAGCGGAAAATTTAATGTCGCTTTACAAGAATGGAATCAATATCTCGATTCTTATCCCGATGATGCTGCGGGTTTAAGCAATAGAGGAAATGTAAGACTTGTTATAGGAGATCTAAAGGGATCAATAGATGACCAAAATAAGGCAATAAGTTTGAATCCTACTGAAATAGATCCTTACATTAACAGGGGGATCGCAGAGGAAGCATTGGGTCTATGGTCGCAAGCGAAAAAAGATTATATGTTCGTTATTTCGCAAGATAGTAAAAATTTCTCTGCATTATATAATTTGGCTAATGTAGAAGGATCTACATCACATTGGGAAAAAGCTAGAGATTTATTTTCAAAAGCTGCTTTATATAATCCAGGATTTGCAATGGCTAGATCGAGTATGGCTTTAGCAGATTTTCAGTTGGGGAACATTGATGAATCTGAAAAAGAATTAAAAAAATTAATTAGACGTTATCCAACTTTTGCTGATGCTAGGGCAGCTTTAACAGCTTTGAATTGGTCCAAGGGCGAATCTGGGAAAGCAGAGAGTAATTGGATAGCGGTAACTGAATTAGATCCTAGATATAGTGATGAAGAATGGTTGAAAAAAATAAGAAGATGGCCTCCACTACCAATTAGAAATTTAATGAACTTTATCGATTTAAAATAAGTGATGAATAGAGATCAATTTTATAAAAAAATTGATTCGTTTAATGATGAATTAATTAACTTAAGAAGACATATCCATGCACATCCGGAATTAAGCGGACTTGAAAATCAAACGGCGATTTTGATAAGTGGTTTTTTAAAAAATATTGGTTGGAAAGTTAGAGAATCTATTGGTAGGACAGGAGTTGTAGCTGATTTTGGGCCCTTAGATAAGGGCATTATAGGTTTAAGAGTAGATATGGATGCTTTGCCAATATTTGAGGAAACTAAATTAAGTTTTTCTTCAAAAGTAGATGGTGTTATGCATGCCTGTGGTCACGATTTGCATATATCGATTGGATTGGGGGTGGCAAAAATTATTAAGGATTTAAAACTTAATTTTGGGACTCGGATAATTTTTCAGCCCGCTGAAGAAATTGCGAGCGGAGCTAGATGGATGATAAAGGATGGTGCAATTAATGGTATGAACTATATTTTGGGAGTCCATGTCTACCCAGATTTATCCGTAGGAACTATTGGCATTAAAGAGGGGAGTTTAACTGCAGCTGCGGGAGAACTTAAGGTAGAGATTAAAGGAAAATCAGGGCATGGTGCTCGACCTTATGAAGGGATTGATGCTATTTGGGCGGCTTCTAAAGTGATATCGGGAATTCAAGAATCAATAACACGGAAGTTAGATCCTCTAGATCCTGTAGTATTAACTTTTGGGAAAATAAATGGTGGCAATGCATTCAATGTTCTTGCAGAAAAGGTTAATTTAATTGGTACGGTTAGATGCACCAATCGCAAACTATTTAAAAATATTGGTAATTGGCTCAATGAAAATATCAGTTCATTAGCTAATAGTTGCGGAGCTGAAGCAAAAGTAATATTTAGAGAAATCACTCCGGCAGTTAATAATAATTCTGAAATAAATAAAGTCCTTAGAGATTCGGGAATTAAGGTTTTGGGTCAAGAAAATGTTATCGAATTACAAAAACCATCATTAGGAGCTGAGGATTTCGCGGAATTTTTAAAAGATATTCCAGGGGCTATGTTTAGGCTTGGCGTTTCGAGTTCAAATGGATGTGCTCCGCTTCATAGTTCTAAATTTGATCCAGATGAAAGAGCTATTGCTGTTGGAATTAAAGTGATAACAGAATCCATAGTAAAATTAAATAATGAAAAAATTAATACAATTGGTAAATGAATATTAATAAAAGATTTATTTTATCTTTTGTGGCTCCTTTTATGATCCTCATATCTGCTGTTGGATTGATATTTAGGGACAATTCTAGGAAGATTTTTTATTTACCTATTGGCGTAATGGGGGCTGTAATTATTTTGGAGAGGGGTATAAGCAGACAATTGGATAGGAAAAATATTCTAAAAAAGATAAAGTCTTATAAAAAAGCTAAATAAAATCAATTTATTTATTTTTACTCAACATGAGATGACTATTTTTGAGAAAAGAGCTATTAATAATATTAATACTAGGGGTGCTAAGAATTTTAACTTAGCTGAGATCATACCCTTTGAACCTGAATCATTAACCTTGATGCAGGGAAGTAAAGATTTGATCAAACTTTAGTAATAACACTTTTAATAAACTTGTAAATTATGAGAAGTTCGTGGATTAAGCCTCGCCTTGGGAAAGAAAATGTAACTCAAATGAACTTTGCGAGAAACGGATATATCACTGAAGAAATGGATTTTGTTGCTAAAAAAGAGAATCTTCCTTCTTCCTTAATAATGGAAGAAGTGGCAAGAGGAAGATTAATTATTCCAGCTAATATTAATCATTTGAATCTTGAGCCAATGTCTATAGGCATTGCTTCAAGATGCAAAGTTAATGCCAATATTGGTGCTTCCCCTAATGCAAGTGATATCAATGAAGAAGTAGAGAAGCTAAAACTGGCAGTTAAATATGGGGCTGATACGGTTATGGATCTTTCTACAGGAGGAGTAAATTTAGATGAAGTTCGGCAAGCAATAATTCATGAGTCTCCTGTTCCCATTGGAACAGTTCCTGTGTATCAAGCATTAGAGAGTGTCCATGGTTCAATAGATAGATTAACTGAAGACGATTTTCTTCATATTATTGAAAAACATTGTAAGCAGGGCGTAGATTATCAAACTATTCATGCTGGGTTATTAATAGAGCATTTGCCGAAAGTCAAAGGAAGAATTACTGGAATTGTTAGTAGGGGGGGAGGTATTTTAGCCCAATGGATGTTACATCATTTTAAACAAAATCCTCTCTATTCAAGGTTTGATGACATTTGTGAGATTTTCAAGAAATATGATTGTACTTTTTCTCTAGGAGACTCATTAAGGCCTGGATGTTTGCATGATGCTTCTGATGATGCCCAGCTAGCTGAATTGAAGACCTTAGGCGAGCTTACTCGAAAAGCATGGGAACATAATGTTCAAGTAATGGTTGAAGGTCCTGGTCATGTACCTATGGACCAAATTGAGTTTAATGTGAGAAAGCAAATGGAAGAATGTTCAGAAGCCCCATTTTATGTGCTTGGTCCATTAGTAACAGATATCTCTCCTGGTTATGACCATATATCAAGTGCTATTGGGGCGGCGATGGCAGGGTGGTATGGAACTTCTATGTTATGTTATGTAACGCCAAAAGAACATCTAGGTCTACCAAATGCAGAAGATGTAAGAGAAGGCTTAATTGCTTATAAAATAGCTGCGCACGCTGCTGATATAGCAAGACATAGAGCTGGAGCTCGTGATCGCGATGATGAACTTAGTCATGCAAGATATAACTTTGATTGGAATAAACAATTCGAACTTTCATTAGATCCGGAAAGGGCAAAGCAGTACCATGACGAAACACTGCCTGAAGAAATCTTTAAAAAGGCAGAGTTTTGTTCAATGTGTGGCCCTAAACATTGTCCAATGAATTCAAAGATTTCTGATGAATCTCTCGATCAGTTAAAAGATAAACTTGAAGAATGTAATTCTTCAGTGTAGTTATCAATTAGTAATTATAGAATTTCCTTCGTTTTATTAACTACGTTTTCGACCGTAAATCCAAAATTTTTCATACATTCTCCACCGGGTGCTGATGCACCAAATCTGTCCATAGTAATACAAATTCCATCAAAACCTGTATATTTATGCCAACCAAATGAATGGGCAGCTTCTACTACAACTCTCTTTTTCACACTACTAGGTAAAACACTTTCTTTATAAGATTCATCTTGCTCTTCAAAAAGTTCTACACAAGGCATAGAAACTACTCTAATTTTTTTTCCTAAGCTTGAAATTTCCTTACTTGCTTCAATGCAAAGATTCAGTTCGCTCCCAGTACCAATAAATATTAAGTCTGGTGTTCCTTCACAATCGGAAATTACATATCCTCCTAGAGCAACTTTGTCGATCGAAGTATTTTCTTGATTTGGCATGCCTTGTCTACTTAAACAAAGGGCAGAAGGTCTTTTTCGATTTTGAATAGCAAGCTTATAAGCTCCACTCGTCTCATTACCATCTCCAGGTCTGAAAACTAGCATGTTAGGCATTGCGCGAAGAGAAGGGATAGTTTCAATAGGTTGATGTGTTGGGCCATCTTCTCCTACACCAATTGAATCGTGAGTTAAGACATAGATTACTCCTAATTCGCTAAGTGCTGAAAGCCTCATTGAGCCTCTCATATAATCGGCGAAAACAAGAAAGGTTCCACCATAAGGGATGAGACCACTATTGTGATAGGCAATACCATTAAGTACAGCTGCCATTGCATGCTCTCGTACACCAAAATGTAAATATCTTTTTTCAGGGCTATGTGGTTGGAATGATCCAGTTTCTCCTTTTATATCTGTGTAGTTAGAGTGAGTTAAATCTGCTGATCCGCCAATTAATTCAGGTAGGTTAGGGCCTAGAGCACCCAAACATATTTGTGAATGCTTTCTGGTGGCTAATCCTTTATCATCAGGCGAATAAGAGGGGAGATCTGAGTCCCAATTCTCAGGTAATTGACCCTCTAACATTCTTTTTAACTCGGCTCCTTCAGAAGGATATTTTTTTTGATACTCTTCAAATTTATAATCCCATTCTTTTTCTAAAGTTTCACCTTTGTTTATTGATTTTCTAAAATGCGCATATACTTCATCGGGTATTTCAAATGGAGGATATGCCCAATTTAGAAACTCTCTAGTTAATCCAGCTTCTTCTTCTCCAACAGCTGCTCCATGAATTCCAGCAGTATCTGATTTATTTGGAGAACCATAACCTATGGTTGTAGAAATTTTTATAATTGAAGGCTTGTCTGTAATTAATTTTGCTTTTTCGATAGCTTCAGTGATTCCTTCAACATCATGATTCCCATCTTCAACATGTTGCACATGCCATCCATAAGCTTCGTATCTTTTTAAGACATCTTCTGTAAAAGAAACGTCGGTTCGTCCATCAATTGTAATTTGATTATCGTCATAGAGTGCAATTAATTTTCCAAGCTTAAGATGACCAGCTAATGAGCAGGCTTCTGATGCAATACCTTCTTGATTACAGCCATCACCCATTATTACGTAAGTATAGTGATCAATAATATTGCAATCATGCTTATTAAATTTAGCTGCTAAGTGTGTTTCAGCTATTGCTAAACCAACTGCATTTGATATTCCTGCTCCAAGAGGCCCAGCTGTAACTTCAACACCTTCAGTTTCGAATGTTTCTGGATGTCCGGGAGTTTTTGATCCCCATTGCCTAAATTCTTTAATATCTTGTATGGAAACTGATTTATATCCTGTCAAATGAAGCAAGGAATATAACAGCATACATCCGTGACCAGCTGACAATACAAAACGGTCTCTATTGAACCACTTTGGGTTATTAGGGTTGTGGTTTAGTATGTTTTGCCATAATGCATAACCCATAGGAGCACATCCCATTGGCAATCCAGGATGTCCACTATTAGATTTATTTACTGCATCTACAGCAAGCATTCTTATACTATTTACACAAAGTGATTCTAATGAAACTGATGCAGCGACCATTGTTTTAAAATAAGTTAAGTTGGAAATAAAGAATTGGTTGTCTTCAATTCATTTTGCTGAAAGCAAGGCAAACATTGTGACCACCAAAGCCGAAAGAATTAGAAAGAGCAACTCTTACTTGAGTTTCTCTTGCATTATTTGGTACATAATCAAGATCACATTCAGGATCTCGATTGACGTAGTTAATTGTAGGAGGGATAAAATTATGTGTCAAAGAAAGTATACAAGCTACAGCTTCTATACCTCCTGAGCCTCCTAGGAGATGACCTGTCATCGACTTAGTAGAGCTTACAGGAATAAGGTAAGATCTGTCTCTAAAAATAGATTTAATTGCAGAAGTTTCATTTTTATCATTAGCTGAGGTACTTGTTCCATGAGCATTTATGTAATCAACTTTTTCAAAGCTAAGACAAGCGTCTTCAATTGCTAATTTGATAGCTGCGGCGCCTCCAATCCCGCCTGGAGATGGAGCAGTTATATGATGAGCATCACAGGTTGTTCCATAACCAACTATTTCTGCATAAATTCTCGCATTCCTTTTTTGTGCATTTTCTAAAGTTTCTAAAACAAGTATTCCAGATCCCTCTCCAATAACAAATCCATCTCTTTCTGCATCAAAAGGTCTGCTAGCAGTTTGAGGGCTTTCATTTCTGGAAGAAAGAGCTTTGGCACTGGCAAAACCAGCTACTCCGAGAGGCGTAATACTTGCTTCTGCTCCCCCACAGATCATTGCATCTGCTTTTCCAAGTTGAAGTAATCTAAAAGAATCACCAATTGCATTTGAACCGGCAGCGCAAGCGGTGGAAACAGAGGAACTTGGTCCTTTTGCACCCAAAGCGATTGCAGCCAATCCGGTGGCCATGTTTGGAATCATCATTGGGACTGTAAATGGACTTACTCTTTTAGGCCCTTTATGACTTAATATTTGAGCTTGACTTTCCATAGTTAGTAAACCTCCAACTCCAGAACCAATGATAACTCCAATTCTTGATGCATTAGCTTCAGTAATTTCAAGTCCAGAATCATTGAAGGCTTGCTTTGCAGCAATAACTCCAAACTGGGAAAAACGATCCCATCTTTTGGATTCTTTAGCTTCAATAAAATTTTCAGATCGAAGATTTTTTACTTCTGCAGCAAATTTGCAGGGATGATGCGCTGGATTAAAGAGAGTAATATCTGAAACCCCATTAGTACCTGTTTGAAGTCCGACTAAATATTCATCAATGTTATTACCAATTGGAGTTACTGCTCCGATACCAGTAATAA
>CACAXS010000029.1 GCA_902536545.1 uncultured Prochlorococcus sp.
TGTATAGTTTTTTAAAGAGTTTATGTACACCAAAGATGGACATATTGCGCCGCTCAAATAGTAAAGGATTGAATAAAAAGAAATATCATTAATATTGAGTGAATACAAATTAAACCATTGTTTTTGTACAAATGGAAGAATAAGTAAGAATGAAAGTGTAACTAATAACTTCGTAGTATTAATTTTAATTATCAAGAAAATATTTTTTTTAATTTAAAGCAATTAAATCAAACTTTCAACAATTTAGAAGTTGTTAATTTAAAAACTTTTTTATCGATAGTTTCTTGATTTAAAAGGATATCAACTAATTTATCTAGTAAGACTCTATTTTTTTTCAATATTTTTATTGAATTATTTAATGAAATTTTAGAAATATTTATGATTTCATTATCTATTCTAGAACTGGTATTTTCTGCTATTAGAGGCTTTCTTCTAAATAATCCATCTCCTAAATACATTTCATTATTATCAGAATCCATTGAAATTGGACCAATAATTGAAAATCCATATTTTGTAACCATTTCCCTTACAATATTTGTCGCATAAGAGATATCATTTACGGAGCATTGTGTAATTTCACCTTCACCAAAAACTATCGTTTCTGCTGCTCTTCCAGCTAAAGCAATTTCAATTTTTGAAAATAATAATTTTTTTGAGATCAATCCACTAGAAATTACATCTTCGTCAGGGCATATTTTTGTATATCCTCCTATAGATCCAGATCTAGGTAAAATCGTAATCTTATCAACTGATTCAATTCCATTTCTCACAGCAGATACAATTGCTCTACCTACTTCATTATAAGCAATAATTTTTTTTCATATTAGGAGAAGTTATTAATGAGCTTCTCAGGCCAATGGTAATTTTATCTAGAGCATTTTCTATATGAAGATCAGTGATTAATTTAGATTCGTCTCTTGCACAGTGAATAGCACTTTCGTTCATCAAGTTTGCAAGATCTGCTCCTGAAAATCCAACTGTTCTTGAAGCCCAATACCCTAAGTCAACTTCGCTTGAAAGTGGTTTGGAAAGTGAGTGAACTGAAAGAATTTTTTTTCTTCCATCTAAATCTGGAAGCATTACTTCAATTTTCCTATCAAATCTACCTGGTCTTAATAATGCTGCATCCAAAATATCTGGTCTATTTGTTGCTGCTAAAACAATAATCCCAGAATTATCAGCAAAACCATCTAATTCAGTTAGAAGCTGATTAAGAGTTTGTTCTCTTTCATCATTTCCACCTCCGATCCCAGACCCTCTTTGCCTACCAATGGAATCAATTTCATCAATGAAAATTATACAAGGAGATTTTTCCTTAGCCTTAGAGAACAGATCTCGAACTCGGCTTGCTCCAACACCAACAAAAAGTTCTACAAACTCTGATGCCGATATTGAGAGAAAAGGCACTCCTGATTCACCAGCAATTGCTTTAGCTAATAATGTTTTACCTGTTCCAGGTGGGCCTATTAGAAGAACTCCCTTAGGAACTTTTGCTCCAAGATTTTCAAATTTCTTAGGTTCTTTCAAAAATGTTATTACCTCTTTTAATTCCTCAGCGGCTTCAGGGACGCCAGCTACATCATCGAATCTCGTTTCTACATCATCAATAGTTACAAATTTAGCTTGATTTTTGGTAAAACCAAAAGCTCTGGAAGCCAATTTTGATGTACTCCTCAAGATTAAGACTATAGCTAATATGAAAATCAGGAAAAGACTTATTGAAGCAAATGAATTAGCAGCTGAGGCTTCTTTTCTACTGTTGTTAATAGTTAGATCTACTTTATTTTCAGTAACCTTTTCAAGGATTAATTGATCGTTGTAAAGGATAGGTATTTTAAATTTATCGCCATTTTTATACAGAACATCAATTTCTCTCTGCCTTGGATAGAAAAATATTGATTCTATTTTTCCCGTCTCTATATCTTCTAGAAGATCCGAATAACTTGATTTAGAATCTGAATAAGAGAATTTTGATCTAAACACTAATCTTTACAAGTGATTAATAAAGCATATATGCTTATTTAAAAAATTGACGTATATAAACAAAATATAATCAAAAGTTTTGGAGATAACCAGTTAAAGGTTATATTATTATATGGAAATAAAGAAACAGAATGGCTGTACCAAAGAAGAAAAAATCAAAGAGCAAAAGGAACCAAAGGCACGCTGTTTGGAAAGGAAAAGCAGCAGTAGCAGCTCAAAAAGCTATATCTCTAGGTAAATCAGTTTTAACTGGGAAAGCTCAAGGATTTGTTTATCCTATTGAAGAAGAAGAAGAAGAGTAGCTTTTAAGAACCTAATTTAAATGCTTCAAGTATAACGGCATAAATTGCACCAATTCTTAATTTATCAACTACAGTCCATAGATAATAAAATTTTGAACTTGCGACAGGTTTAATTCTTATAATGATTTCAATAAAAATAATAATTATTGGGACCATTATCAACTCATTTTTACCTTCAGATATAAATTTTGTAATAAAATTTGCGAACAAAAAATAACCTGTCAAAACAGAAATTAGACCAATAGATTTTGTTCTCCAAGTATCACTTAGAAAACCAAAAAATAAATTATTTAACTGGTAGATAATTCTTGAAAAATTAGTTTTTTGCATTGCTAAAAGACACTAAATAATCACTTAGAAAGTTATAGTCAACATATGATTTATTTAGTTTAGGGCCTTTAATTACATTTGCCACATTATTCTGATCACCAAGACTGTCTAAAATACAATCTAATTTAATATTTTCCTCAAGAACAATTGGGATATTTGAAGGAACAAAAATTGTTGGCAAGTTAGCTGCTAAGGAAGATTTCAATCCTGGATTGGAGTCTTCAAAAACAATTGATTTGTTTTTGTTTATACCACTTAATTGGATTGCCTTTAAATATGGCAATGGATTTGGTTTCTTTAATTCAACGTCTTCGCTTGAAATAATAAACTCAAAAGGGTTGAAGCCATTAAAAAGATAATCAACAAGTAGATTGACTTGAATTCTTGAACTTGAAGTAACAATAAATTGTCTTACTTTTTTTCTATGTAATTCATTTATTAATCTAAAAACACCAGTTTTTAAACTAACGCAATTTTTTTTTATAATTTCTAAATAATGAAATTGCTTTGTTTCATGTATTTTAAGAATTAAATCTTTTGAGAAATTTTCATTATTAGATTTAGCGTAATAAGCAATCCTATTTTTGCCCCCATTTATCTTCAGAAGTTTTATATATGTATAAGTATCCCAATTCCAATTAATACCAAGGTCATCAAATGCATTGTTAAAAGCAGGTAAATGGGCCTCTAATTCAGTATTTGCGATGGTACCATCTAAATCCCAATAAACACCCTCCAGATAGGTCACCAAAAAGAACTTCTTTTATTTACGGTAAAATACAAGAGCAATTATTGCTGGTCCCGCTAACGCAACTACAGCCAAAGGAATAAGTGTTGCCATGATTAATGAATATGTTTTGTGATACTATTTTTACAAATAAATGACGAAACTGTACTGATACGTTACAAGATTGAATTAAATTATGAAATCATGGACATGTATAGAAAATTGTGGAGCTTGTTGTAAATTCGACTTGAACGAAAGAAGCGATTTGGCTAACAAACTTAACAAACAAGATATAGCTTTGATAAATTCGATGACAGCTAAAGACGGTTGGTGTAAAAACCTAGACAGAGAAAATAAAAAATGCTTAATTTATGAAACCAGACCACATTTTTGCCGGGTAAGTGAATTTTCAACTTCATTTAAAGGATACCTGAAATCTGGTGATAAATTTTTAATAGATTGCTGCAAACAACATATTTCATCAAATTATGGATACCAAAGTAAAGAGATGAAAACTTTTAGAGTTGCTGTTTCAGGAAAATGAATAGTAAATTAGAAAAAAAAGAAAACAATCTAGAAAAAAGTTTTTTTACAATATTTATAACGACTTTTTCAACAATTTTTATTGCTGAACTTGGCGATAAAACTCAGATAGCCACATTAATACTTTCTGCTGAATCGGGCAGGCCAGTAGTTGTTTTTCTTGGAAGTTCACTAGCATTAGTATGCTCCAGCATAGTAGGAGTTCTTATTGGTAAATGGATATCAAAAAAAATATCTCCTAGCAAATTTGCTTTAATTACTGGTACTTTAATGATATTGATAAGTATATTTTTAGCTTATGAAACATTCAAAAATTATTTATAAATGGTTTTAAGTTTATTACTATCAACATTTCTAACCGTTTTCATAGCTGAATTAGGTGACAAAACTCAACTAGCTACTTTAACTATAAGTGGCACTTCAAATAAACCATTAGCAGTTTTTCTAGGATCTTCTTCAGCACTTGTTTTTGCAAGTTTACTAGGAGCTTTAACAGGTGGTTCTATTTCAAGTTTTTTACCTGAAGTAGTTCTAAAGTCAATAGCGTCCATTACATTTTTCATCATTGGTATAAGGCTTTTTATCAACTCTTTCACCATCGAAAAAGAAGAAAAAGAAGAGAAAGAAAATAATTAGTTTTAAGCTTGGATAATAAGGTGTAATAATGAAGTGTATAACCCTAAATTAATTTATAATTTCATTTAGATCATGTTCACATCATCTTCAATAATTGATAATCTTAATCAGTCAGAAGGGTTAGAATATAAAAAATTATGCAGATTATTAAAAATAACAAAGAAATCTGATAAGGATAAATTAGATATTGCTTTAACAGCTCTAGAAAAACTTGAAGTAATTAATAAAAATGAAAATGATGAATATACTTGCACAAAAGATAGTGATCATCTTGTCGCCAAAATAAGATGTAGTAGCAAAGGCTATTGCTTTGCTGTAAGAGGAAAAGACAAGGAAGATATCTACATTAAAGAAAATCTACTTAACTATGCATGGAATGGAGATAAAGTTTTAGTAAGGATAATAAAAGAGGGATATAGAAGAAGATCACCAGAAGGAATAGTTGATTGTATTCTTGAAAGATCAAATCAAATACTTCTTTCTAAAGTAGAAATAATAAACAATCATGTATATGCAATCCCAATAGACGATAGGATCCTTTCTAAAATTAAACTTCCAAAAGAGAATAAAAAATACACTTTCGATCCAGACAATAAGAATATAGTAAAAGTTGAGATTGATAGATTTCCCATAGGTCAAGAAGAAGGACTAGGTCATGTGATACAAGAACTTAAACTAAACAATAATGAAGACTATGATACAGAATTTGTTTTATCTAAAAGCAATATCGTAAAATCATACGATTTAAATCATATTGAATCAAAAAAAATAGAACAAAGGGAGAGGATAGACCTTACAGATAAAAACTCTTATTTATTCAAAAGTTGGAATTCTAATAATTCTCCAATGCTCCCAATGATTCAAATAGAGCAGGGAAAAAATAAAAATACCAAATTATGGATACATACAAATAATCTTGCAGAAAGAGTAGATCTAAATAGTAAAAAATCTCTAGAAATATTATTCAAAGGCTTTGAATCATTACCCTTATTAAATGATTGGCAAAACTATCTTGGTGAAGCCATAAGAAATGATTCTGAATTTAAATTTGGTGAAAAGAATGAAGCAATAAGCCTCTGTGTCAATTTAAATAGTAATAATGAAATAATTAATTGGTCATTTCATCTTACTTTAGTAAAATGCACTCTTATTGTTGGAAGTGATCATACTGACGCGCTTCAATCTAGAAAAAGCAAATCAAGAATAACCTCTCGGGTATTAAAACCTATAAAGCAATATGTCGACGATTTAGATAAAATACTAGAAATTTCATATTCATTCAGAGAAAACCATCTTTTGGAGGGTAAGGTGGAAATTCCTGAGCCACTGAATAAGATAGAAGCACTAGAAGAATTTTTTATTCACAATCCTGCTGAATATTCAAAAGGATATTTTGAATCATTAAATAAAGAAGATTGCCAAACTTACCTTTCACCAATACTATATGAAGCTAATTTAATATGGTTCAAACATTCAAATCAATATTGCTTAAAAAGTGCAGGATATATTTCAAATGGAATAGATTACGTTAATGCTAATGAAATAATCAAATATTCAGAATTTATTGATAATGATTTAGAGCTTAATGAAGATGGCAATTTAACATTTAGTCAAGTAATTAAATTATGTGACGACGATAATAAAAAAAGAATTTTACATAAACTTCTAATTAATGAATTTAAGGAAAATGAAATAAGGTTGATATCTAAAGATCCTGATATTGATGAATCAGAAAAATTATTTGTTTCTCCATGGACATGTCCTGGATTTGACTTCACAAATCTTATAAATCAGTACTGTATTTTTAATATGATAATAAATGGTAAGAAATCAAAGAAAAATCATATAAATGAAATTAATATTTCTGAGAGTAATTCATTAGATTTAGTAAATTGGGATATATTTAATTCATCAATTTCAAAAAATCTAGAAATATTATTTAACAAGTTTGTGATAGATAAACTTAATGAATTCAAGTACAAAGTTAACCAATATAAATCTAATATGATAAATATAAAAAAAGTAAGAAAAGCAGAAAAATTATTAGGTAATATTTATAGTGGGTTTATTTTATCAGTGCAATCTTATGGTTTCTTTGTTGAGATATCAGAACTAAATGTAGAGGGATTAGTACACGTAAGCACTCTTAATAATGATTGGTATGAATACAGGTCAAGGCAAAATCTATTGATTGGAAGAAAATCCAAAAAATCATATAAAGTTGGAGATGCAATAGAAGTAAAAATAATAAAAGTCGATATTCTTAAATATCAAATTGATTTAGAATTAACATAAATAATTTTTCACAAAATATATTATGGAAAAATTAACCAAAAAAATTTAAGATAACTTTTATAATTATGTTTAAGAATAAATATTTACTTTTAACTCTTTTTTTAATAATTATTTTTCAAATTTTATTATATACAAATAATAATCAGAAGACTTCATTTAGATACTTTAAATGGACCCTCCAGGAAGTAAGTATAGGTAAGTTAATCAGTATTTCGTTTTTTTCTGGTTTATTTATAAGCACTTTAATGAATACATCAATTACTAGTGCTAGTTTCAGAAAAAAAACTTTCGAAAATGTGGAAGATGATTTTGTATCTAATAATAATGAGGAAGAAATGGAACCAAACGTTGAGATGCCGCCACAAAGGGATATTAGAGAAACGCAACCTACAATTTCAGTTAATTACAGAGTAGTCAAAAATATGAATGATAATAATTTTAAAAAAGATCAAAGTATTTCAAATCAAGATATTAAAGATGACTGGGATAATGCTGATAATGATTGGTAGAAAAATAAATTAATTAAAAAATGTTTTTTTAAATTATAATAAAATATAATTAAAAAGTTCTTTTTATGGAAGAAAATTTAGACAAAAATAATGAAGTAAATAAAGAAATATCTGACAACACTACTAAATCAAATCCTGAGGAAATAAAAGGACCTAAATCAGAAAAAGTTATCAATATGGATATAAATAATAGTGATTCTGCTACTAAAGTTGTTTTAAAAAATGAAATTAATACTCCCGAAAAACCTATAACAAAACCCAAAAAAGAAATCCCAGTAGAGAAAAAGCCTTTCCAAGAATTTATTAATCTACACCTAATTCCTTCACTTACTGAGGAAATTAATCAAAGAGGATTTGAAATAAACAATATTACCCTCAGTAACACAAATAGACCTATTGCTGGAGATAAATGTTGGGTAATAAAATGTGAAATAGAAGATACATGTAACTTTTGGTTATCCTTTGAGAAGGATGACATTAGTTCATTAAAAAGTATTTCCTTATCAAAACCTAATCAAAAACCAAGTATTATTGAATCTTTTCTTATTGACGAAAAAAGAATTACCCTA
>CACAXS010000030.1 GCA_902536545.1 uncultured Prochlorococcus sp.
TTTGATTATTTAATGAATGTTCCTTCCTCTAATGAATGGATTTCACCTCTGATTAATATACTTCCTTTACAATTATTGAGTTACCATATTGCAGCTCATAGGGGACTTGACGTGGATCAACCAAGAAATTTAGCTAAAAGTGTAACTGTTGAATAATGAGTTTTTTGTAAATTTTTATTTTTAATTTAAAGATCTAAAAGTCCATTTGGAGGATTGATGATTAGAAAGTTATTTTTTATATCAACTAATGGGACTATTTCTTTAACAAATGGTACGAGAATTTTTTTTTGATTTTTAAATAGTTCAATAACAAGTAAATTATTTTTCTCATTTTCTAAATTGATAACTTTCCCAATTTTTTTTAATTCATCATTTTCTAAAGTCTTGACCTCGAGATTTACAAGTTCTAACAAGTGAAATTCATCCTTGTGTAATTTGGGAAGTGTATCAGCTTTTACAAGAATTTTAAATTTTTTTAGTTGTTCTGCATGATTTCTTGTATTTATTCCTTGGAATTTAACTATGAAGGTTTCTTTACCAGGCTGTTTGAAACCAGATATAAGTTTTATTTTTGAAGCAGGTTCATTTTCTTTTTGTAACCATCTAATACCCGGTTTTAAAAATCTTTCTTCAAAATCACTAAGAGATTTAACCTTTACTTTTCCATTAATTCCATGACATGATGTTATCAATCCAACGGTCAACCATTCATTTGTATTTATCATATGTTGTATTAGATAGAGTGTTTTATGGAATCATCTACTAAACCCATACTCCCTGGATCTTTTGTTGTTGTAAAAGACACCAATTCTATCTATAGAGGATACAAAGGGTTTGTGCAAAGAGTTACAAAAAAAAAAGCAGCGGTTCTTTTTGAAGGAGGAAATTGGGATAAACTCATTACTTTTCAGCTAACCAATTTAGAAATAGTATAAAAATTAAATTTTACCTATAGTAATAAATTTTTCTATCAAAACTCTAGCTGCATTTGTTTCTGCATCTTTATGGGACTTACCAAATGCAGATGATTCTTTTAATCCTTCGATAAATATATCGCAAGAAAATCTTTTAGGGTCCCCATTTTTCTTTGAGACTTCAATTATTTTATAGACTGGCAAATCAAAACCTTTACTTTGACACCACTCTTGCAATACTGTTTTAGATTTGAATTTATATGGAGCTTTTAAAAATATTTCTGAATCTTCCTC
This sequence comes from uncultured Prochlorococcus sp., assembly GCA_902536545.1. Lineage (GTDB taxonomy): Bacteria > Cyanobacteriota > Cyanobacteriia > PCC-6307 > Cyanobiaceae > Prochlorococcus_A. The sequence goes on from CACAXS010000030.1 coordinate 1,209, forward strand.
CCAAATATCATCTAACCAAAGATTTACTTCCTGAATGGAATTAAAGCACTTGTAAACAGCACCGATTAAAGCTTCTGTAGCTTCACCAATAATTGTATTTTTTGAATTTTCATCACCAAGAGCTTTAGCTCCTTTAATTATTAATTTTTCTATATTAATTTTCCCCCCTAATTTAGTTAACCATTCATCACTTACAATTTGCGCTCTTAGCTCTGATCTTTCTCCTACACTCATTTGAGGATATTTTTTTTCAATAAAATTAGAAGCCGCTAATCTGAGGACTGCATCTCCGAAAAATTCTAATTTTTCATAATTCAATATTTTGTCCTCCGAGGAGTGGATAAATGCTTGATTAAAATCTTGAATAATAGAAGTATTTTCAGTTTTAATTATTTCAGAAAATCTTTTTGATTTTATATTTAAAGATTTTAAAAAAGTAGTTATTTGATTAATCCTCTTTGCGTTAATTATATTTGTCATCTGATTTGAATAATCACAATAATTAGAAAGCAGGTCATAAGCCGGGTTCTGTTCATCTTAATTAATAAGATGGGCAATCATCTATCTAGGACTTGAATTACTTCATAGTCTCAAGCGGCGCTTAAAAGTAGATTGTTTAATGGTCATAAATCTACTAAGCCTTGCTCCCAGCCGGGGTTTACCTAGCCAACACTTCTCAATGTTGCTGGTGCGCTCTTACCACACCCTTGCACCCTTGCCATACATAAAGTATTAGGCGGTATGTTTCTGTGGCACTATCCTCACGGTTGCCCGCACTGGGAATTACCCAGCAAGCTTGACCATATGGGAGCCCGGACTTTCCTCAAGAAAGTTTTATTTTGGAAACAAAATAAAACTTTCTTGCGATTGCCTCTCCTGCTTTCATTTAGCATAATGCTTAATACTCCAAAAATCATCTATTGGGGCTGTAGCTCAGCAGGATAGAGCAACGGTTTCCTAAACCGTAGGTCGTGGGTTCGACTCCCGCCAGTCCCGTAAAAATAAAAAACTATATGTAGTATGTGTGCAAACTTGCTACTCTCTAGCTAGCGTATAGTTAGTAGTAAATCTTTTATGGCTAAGTTGCATGATATGCGTTTAAAGCTCTTAATTCAACAAGAGCATGAACGCATTTCTAAATCCCAACCTAATGATTTAGATCTTTCAATAGTTCAAGCACGATGCCTTTGCTGGCTTGCTCTTTTGGCGGAAGCTCACGAGGATCAAGCAAATGATGCTGAAAAAAGAGGTGATGCTGAGCAAGCGATGGGATGGTTTGCTGATTCTATGAGACTAAGAGATGTTATTAATTTGGTTACTAGTATTGAGATACCTTTGCCAGATAGTCCAGATTCACTCGATGAAAATGACGAATTATTGGACGGCCCTACAATTTTGCCCAAATAGTGAGATGATATAAAAAGAATTATTTTTTCTTTTGGCTGAAGAACCATGTCAATGCTCTGATTGTCAGAGATTTTATAAAGAGCATGATCGTCTGATTAGAGAATTTCCTACTTTTAAGCAGCAACAAGAATTGAATTGGGCTTCCATACAATCTTTCAGAACTCTTTGTACCAAGATTACTGATGAGTTGCAGAGAGAATTATCTGAAAGAGAATCAAATGAAGATACCAGTACAGAAGATAAACATATCTCAGATACAGAAATTACTGAAGCTTTAGATGAACTTGAAAGTGTTAATGCCTATTTATATTCAATTGAAGCATTAATGGAAAGAATATTTGATACAAAAATTTCAAACAATATCGAATCAAAATTTAAAGAAATTGCAAATGAATTAGCTCCAGACCCATTAAATATGGATAGATTAATTTTGAATAGATTATTTCATCAAACCCCAGATTCACCAGATAAGAAAAATATTAATTAGTTAATTCTTCGACGTCGCAAGTAATTTCAACAGGCATTGGAGAAACTTTCCAAATAGATTTACAGTACTCTCTAATAGATCTATCTGAAGAAAAATATCCTGATCTAGCGGTATTTAATAATGCCATTTTATTCCAAGATTTTTTATTATTCCAGCATTCACTGACCACATCCTGTTTATTTAAGAAGTCTTCAAAGTCAGCCATAACAAAAAATGGGTCATGTCCTGTAAGACTATTCAATAAAGGTTTAAATAATTCTTTATCTCCATTGCTAAAGTGGCCAATTTCAATTAGGCGTATAACTTCTTTGAGCTCTTGACATTGATCAATAAAAGTTTTGGGAGAGTAGTTATTATTTTTTAGGTCCATGATTTCGCTTTCAGTTTTACCAAAAAGAAAGAAATTCTCTTTTTTTACAAGATCTCTTAATTCCACATTAGCTCCATCTAAAGTTCCAATCGTTAACGCTCCGTTCATGGCAAACTTCATATTTCCAGTTCCAGATGCTTCTTTACCAGCAGTTGAGATTTGTTCTGAAAGATCCGTTGCAGGATAAACTATTTCACCAAGTTTAACGTTATAGTCTGGTAAAAAAACAACTCTTAATAAACCATCCATATCTGGATCAGAATTAACTACATCAGCAATACCATTAATGAATCTAATCATCAGCTTTGCCATAAAGTAACCTGGTGCAGCTTTACCTCCGAAAATTATTGTTCTTGGGACTTCATACTTGTTTGTACCATTTTTGATTCTTAAATATTGGGCAATGATTTGTAGGGCGTTTAAATGTTGCCTTTTATATTGATGAATTCTTTTTACTTGAACATCAAATAAACTAGATGGATCAACAAGTATTCCAGTTTTTGAATGAATAAAGCTAGCTAATTTTCTTTTACCATTTAGTTTAGTTTCTTCAAATTTTTGCAGAAAATTGTTGTCATCTTTTTTTTCTTCTAATTTCTTAAGAAGTTCCATATTTGTTATCCAGTTTGGACCAACTTCTTCCTCTAAAAGGTTCGATAGTGATGGATTAGATAAAGCAACCCATCTTCTAGGAGTAACTCCATTAGTTACATTTGTAAATTTTTCAGGCCACAGAGCTGCGAATTCAGGCAGAAGTTGTCTTTTTATTAGATCTGAGTGAAGAGCTGCAACACCATTTATATGATGTGCTCCAATTGTAGCTAAATGAGCCATCCGAACTGATTTGGAGCCTTCTTCATCAATTATTGAGAGTTTTTGAAGGATCTTGTCATCACCAGGATAACGAAGTCTTAATTGTTGAAGAAATCTCCAATTAATTTCATAAATAATTTCTAGATGACGAGGAAGAAGATCATTAAATAAACCTAAATCCCATTTTTCTAAAGCTTCTGGTAGTAATGTGTGGTTAGTGTAAGCAACCGAAGAGGTTGTTATGTTCCAAGCTTTATCCCAACCTATTTGATATTGGTCAATAAGAAGTCTCATTAATTCTGCAACTGCAATAGCAGGATGGGTATCATTCAATTGGACTGTCCAATGCTTAGGGAATTCTGTTATTGCTATTGATCTTTTTTCAAGGCTTCTCAACATATCCTGAAGAGAACAACTTACAAAAAAGTGTTGTTGTTTGAGTCTTAATCTTCTACCTTCGTCAGTTCCATCATTTGGATATAGAACTTTTGAAAGAGTTTCAGATGCAACTTTTTCTTCAACTGCACCATAATAATCACCTATATTGAATGCATAAAAGTCAAAACTTTCTGTTGCATCAGCTCTCCATAATCTTAATCTGTCACATGTGTTTACTCTGTATCCTAAAACTGGAACATCATGAGGTACTCCAATTGCATGTTCCGAAGGAATCCATCTCGATTTATAGTTTCCTTTATCATCTCTATAACTTTCAGTTCTCCCTCCAAAACCTACAAAACATGATTCGTCCGGTTGTGGAAGTTCCCATGGCCATCCACCTTTTAACCATTTGTCAGTCACTTCAACTTGCCAACCATCCCTAATTAACTGATTGAATATGCCAAATTCGTATCGAATACCATAACCAACTGCTGGAACTTGTAGAGATGCTAATGATTCCATGTAACATGCTGCAAGTCTGCCAAGACCACCATTACCTAATCCAGGCTCCTCTTCAACTTCAAGAATTGTTGACAATGATTCAATGCCAAATCTTTTTAAAGCATCTTCTGCCTCTTGAGTTATTCCAAGATTGAGAAGATTATTACTTAATTGAGGGCCTATTAAAAACTCTGCCGATAGGTAAGCAACTGTTTTTTGTGGTTTTTTTCTTATGACTTCTTGGCTGGCTAGATATCTTGTCATTAGCCTATCTTTCACTGCATAGCTTAAAGCCATGTACAAGTCGTGGGGACTTGCAGAAGTAGCTAACTTTCCAAGAGTATAAAAAAGATGGGCTGTCATTCCTTGGAAAACAGCATCAGAATCCATGCCAGCTTTCTCAGGATCTAGATAGCAGCCAGGAGTAGGCAAACGTAGATCGAAGGGTTCGTTGGTATTCATTGGGTTAGCCATATAACAGACGATAGCCATTTTTAAGAAAATTTCTTTGTTGTAACTTCAGATCCACACTTGTTGAGTATTTTTGCTTTTTTCTTACATATTTCTTAAAGTGGGCCCTCCATAAACTATCTTCCAATTAGGTAGTTTATTTTTTCTCTAATTTTAAATGTATTCCTTACTTGCTGAATTAAGTGCACATGATTTAGAAGTTGCTGAAACGTTAATAGGGGTTATAAGGTTTCTATTGATATTTTTAGCTGCACGAGCATTAGCAGAAGTCTTAGTAAGACTAAGTTTGCCAACGATAGTAGGTGAGCTTCTTGCAGGAGTTGTAATAGGGGCATCAGGATTCCATTTGTTGATACCACCCTCAGCTGGAACAGAATTAAATGAAGGACTTGTGAATGTTATTAGCTCATTAGCGTCAATCCCCCCAGAAGCTGTACCTGATGTTTATTTCGAAAGTTTTCCATCCCTCCAAGCAGTAGCAACTCTAGGGTTATATGCTCTTTTATTTTTAACAGGATTAGAAAGTGAGTTAGAGGAATTAGTAGCTGTCGGGGCTCAAGCTTTCACTGTTGCTATGGCTGGTGTAATTTTACCTTTTGCCTTTGGAACTCTTGGACTAATGTTTATTTTTCAAGTAGATCTAATTCCAGCAGTTTTTTCTGGAGCATCTATGACAGCAACAAGTATAGGAATTACTGCAAGTGTTTTTGGTGAGTTGGGATATTTAAAAACTAGAGAAGGACAGATTGTTATTGGAGCGGCTGTTTTAGATGATATTTTGGGTATTGTTATTCTCGCAGTTGTAGTAGCCCTTGCTGCAGGAGGTTCTTTAGAAATTGCTCCTATTATTAAATTAGTTGCAGCAGCTGTAGTATTTGTTATTGCTGCTATCGCATTAAGTCGAACAGCAGCTCCAGGTTTTGATTGGTTATTAGATAGATTAAAGGCACCAGGAGCAGTCGTGGTAGCTTCTTTTGTAATACTTGTTTTGTGTTGTTTTGTAGCAACAGCCATTGGATTAGAAGCAGCTTTAGGTGCCTTTGCAGCTGGATTAATTCTTAGTAGTTCTAAAAATAATCACGCAATTCAACAATCGGTTTTACCTTTAGTGTCCTTATTCGCAACAATTTTTTTCGTATTAGTTGGAGCTGGAATGGATCTATCAGTTATAAATCCACTTGATCCAACAAGTAGGTCAGCTCTTGTAATTGCAGGATTTTTATTAGTTGTGGCAATTATTGGTAAAATTGCAGCTGGATGGGTCTTTTCAAGTGATAAACCTACAAATAGATTAGTTGTAGGTTTAGGTATGATGCCTAGAGGTGAGGTTGGTTTAATTTTTCTAGGATTAGGAACAAGTGCTAAGTTGTTAACTCCTTCTCTTGAAGCAGCTATTTTATTAATGGTTATTGGAACTACATTTCTCGCGCCTGTTCTCTTGAGAATTGTTCTAAAAGATAAACCCCCAAATGACGGCAATAAAATTTCAGATGATGTTGCAGCTGATCCTGTCGGTCTTCTTTAGGAAATAAGTTTATTAGAATTAATCAACTTTGAATTTTCAATAAATGGAAAAATCAGCTCTGATAGATAGTGATGTAAATTATGACTGGAATTTTTTAAATTACCCAATACATACTATTTCTGCTAAGCCTGAGCAAACATCAAAAGAATTTGTAATTTTATTAATTCATGGTTTCGGGGCCTCTACAGATCATTGGAGGTTCAATATCCCTGTTTTGAGTAGTAAATATGAAGTTCATGCGATGGATCTTCTCGGTTTTGGGAAAAGTCCTAAGCCCCAGGATGTTGAATACTCAGGATCTTTATGGAAGAATCAGGTTGTTGCTTATGTACAAGAGAAAATAAAAAAACCCACAGTTGTTGTTGGAAATTCATTAGGTGGTTATGCAGCATTAGCAGCTGCTGCAGAATTAAATGAGCTAAATGCAGGAGTGATATTACTCAATGCTGCAGGATATTTTAGTGAAGAAAAAAATATCAAAAAAAATATGTTGCAAACTTCAATTGAAACCGTTGCCGGCATATTTTTGAAAAATATAGTTCTTCAACGTTTAATTTTTGAGAATATGAGAAATCCAAAAAATATTAAAAAAACTTTAAATCAAGTTTATGTTGATAAAAAAAATGTTGATGATTTTTTAGTTGAGTCAATAAGAAAGCCTTCGTTAGATTATGGA
>CACAXS010000031.1 GCA_902536545.1 uncultured Prochlorococcus sp.
ATTATTGGACCTTCCATGATTGGACCAAGTTGTTGCATTTGCGAGGGCGCAACTATAGATAATTCAATTATTTTTGATTATTCAAAAATTGGTAAAGGTGTAAGACTTATGGATAAGTTAGTGTTTGGCAAATATTGTGTTGGCAAAAATGGAGATCATTTTGATTTGCAAGATGCATCTTTAGATTGGTTAATAGCAGATTCAAGAAGATCTGATTTGACTGAGCCATCGCCTCAGCAGAAAGCTATGGCAGAATTATTGGGTACTGACTTGATTAATATTCCAGACTAAGATTAGCTTTTTCAATAATCTCAGGAATTAAATGCTCTGCTTTTACGGCCATTAGATGAACACCATTTGCTATATTAATAAATTCATGAGCTTGTTCAGATGCAATTTGGATACCTTCTTGTAATGGGTCTTTAGCATCTTTAAGACGATTTAAGATATTTTCAGGGATGTTTGCACCTGGAACATATTTGTTTATAAAGAGAGCGTTTTTGTAAGACTTTAATAGGAATACACCTGCAATTACTGGAATTTCAAGAGGCTTGCTTATTTTCTCACAAAATTCTATCAAATTTTCTTTTTCCATAATCATTTGAGTTTGTATAAATCCAGCTCCAGCCTCTTTTTTCTTTCTCAATCTATTTTCTAAACTTCTTTTATTTCTGCAATTTGGATCAGCTGCAGCACCTGCAAAAATAAATGTTTTTTCATCAATAAGTTCTCCTAGAGTAGGATCAATTCCTTTATTAAAAGCCTGAATTTGTTGAAGCAATCTAACTGACTCAAACTCATGTACGGCCTTGGCATCTTGTTGATCCCCAGCTTTTACTGAATCACCGGTGATGCATAAGATGTTTTTAATTCCCAAAGCATTTGCTCCCAGAATGTCTGATTGTAAAGCAATTTTATTACGATCTCTGCAAGAAATTTGCATTACTGGTTCTATCCCATTTTCCAGTAATAGTTTGGACATTGCCAAGCTGCACATTCTCATTACAGCTCTACTTCCATCAGTAATGTTAACAGCATGTACCTTATCTTTCAAAAGTTGTGCTATCTTAAGAGATCTTATGGGGCTTCCACCTCTTGGCGGCATTAACTCTGCTGTTATTACCTTAGATCTTTTTTCTAAAGTCTGCTGAAGTTTTGATTTCAATTGCTTTTGTTTCCTAGTTGGTTAACAAGTGTACTGAGATTGCTAAACTTAATTAATATAAAAAAGGAACTGTTTAAATGCAAATGGTTGATGAAGAAGTAAACAACATTGATATGATGGGTCTCTCAGCAAGGGAGATGGAAATCATTGATCTCGTAGCTGATGGGCTTACAAATCAAGAAATTGCGGTAAAACTAACTATTAGTAAAAGAACTGTTGATAATCATGTAAGTAATATGTTTACAAAAACTGGTTCTAAAAACAGAGTAGCACTTTTAAATTGGGCAATGGACAACGGAAAGATTTGTAGAGATGGGTTTAATTGTTGTACACTCCCAGACTCTGATCAAGATTAGTATTACCCTTTACTTTTTTTGCATCATTAGCCAAATCCATTAAACAATAATTTGTAGAACCTAATTCGAAGAGTTCAGCATATGCAATACATGCATCCTTGTCTGAATCAACAAATCTCAATATTCCTTCTTTGTCATAAAGACCATACATCTGGAGAAAATAAAAAATACTTTTATAAATATAAAGAAAATATAAAGGAAGAGTGGTTCCTCTGACTAGTTACTTTTTAAAGTTGTAAATATTCTTCTTTCCACTCTGAAAAAGGGTTGTTAGCAAGACGGAAATTGGAGAAATGGGTTAGACCTGTGATTTCTTTTGAAATGAAAGATGGAAGAATTAAATCTTCCTCTTCATCAGAAAGTTCAATTTCTGCAATTTCAAGTGGATAATTATTTTCTTTAAAGCAATCTATAATCCAAGATTTTTTTTCAATTTCTAAAATGTATCTATCTTTTTTAATTTTTTTTGTAAGATTTGACATTATTGTTTCAGCATCGCTTCTTGGAATGGAGTATTCAAATTCAAAATTGGTAAAGCCTTTAATATGTTTTTTAAGTGCAATTTTTGAGTTTTTGCCTATAAGCCTTACCCTAATAATCCAACCATCTAAACTTTTGGATAAGTATCCTTGTTCAATATAAATTTTTTTATTTATGAATTCTTTCCAATTATCATTTTTTATAAGAAATCTTCTTTCTATCTCTAAGGCCATTTAATTGTTGAAATTTTTTTGAGATAAATCTCCTTTCCAATCTAGTTTTTTTATAAGGGTACTATAGTAACTCGTGCTTTTTTTAAACTTTATTATTTTGCAGGGCGATTGCCCTTTTTTGATCTCACAATAATAATTTTCCTTAATAGTCATACATTTTGACCCGTCTCTCCATAATTTAATTTCCCCCTTACTTTTTTTTACAGGTTTGATGATTACCTTACTTGTATTCGGTATTACTATCGGTCTACTAGCCAAACTCATCGGGCATATAGGGTTAATTATCATTGCATCTATACTAGGGTGAACTATTGGCCCTCCTGCAGCCATTGAGTAGGCTGTTGAACCAGTAGACGTAGATATGATTAATCCATCACCTTTGTATTCATTAACCTTCTCATTATCTATTTCAATTTCTATTTGGTTGGTTGGAGAAATGTCTTCTTCAACAGATTTAAAATAAAAATCATTTAAGGCATCGTAGCTTTTTATAATATCTTTCTCAGAACTCGTCCGATTAATAAAAACATTACAATTTAATCTATTACGAAAGTCAATTTTATATTCTTCGTTTTCAAGGATTTCAATAAAAGATTTGTCAAACAAAAAATCTTTTTCTTGCGTAAGGAAACCCAGATTACCGCCAATATTAATGCTCAACAAAGGAATATCATAATCAGCTAAAGCATTTGCACATTTTAGAAAGGTTCCATCTCCACCAAGAACTATGCCAATATTTGGTTGTAATTTTAAATTATTAAGATGTTTTGCAATTTCATCTCTGTGAAAATCACTTTGAATTCTTTTTGATTTTATATTTCTAGTTTTGAGGACCTCTTCACAGAATTTAGAAGCCTCTTGAGCTATAGAACTATCTGAACGATATATAATAAGCACTAATGAAAGTTTCATTTAGTGGTTTTACCATTTTAATAAATTAAAACTTTCCATATCTACAGTCACCCTATTCCTATAGAGAGATAATAGGATAGCTAATCCAACTGCTGCTTCTGCTGCAGCAACAGTAATCACAAAAATTGTAAAAACTTGTCCTTGAATTAAATTATTGTCCACATAGGATGAAAACGACATTAAGTTTATATTTACTGCATTGAGCATTAACTCAATGCTCATAAGAACTCTTACTGCATTTCTGCTATTTAACAATCCCCAAATCCCAGTACAGAATAGTGCTGAAGATACTATTAAAAATGCTTGAATAGGAATTGATTCTAAATTCATAATAAGAAAAGTGAAAGGTTAATTTTTATTTGTAAGTAATGGTTCTGATGATTTTTCAATTAATTCTTGATCAACAGGTAATCCAGTGGAAATATCCTTGGTCATTACATCTCTTCTAGCTAAAACAATTGCTCCAATCATTGCCATTAAAAGTAAAACTGATGCTACTTCAAATGGAAGTAGATAATCACTAAATAGATGTTCACCAATTCTGATAGTTGATTCTTCTCCAATAGAGTTTTGAGGACTTGATAGGCTCCATACATTAGTCAAGTCAACTCTTATTAAAAGGCTTAGAAGGGTTAAACATATTGATGTTGATATAATTCTTCTCGACTTAATGTCACTGATGGGCTTTAAATCTTCTTTTTTATTGACTAGCATTATTGCAAAGATTATTAATACATTAACTGCACCTACATAAACTAAAACTTGTGCTGCAGCAACAAAACTTGCATTCAAAAGAAGATATAATCCAGCAACACTCATGAAAACTCCGCCAAGAAGAAAGGCTGAATAGACAATATTTTCTAGCAATACAACACCTAGTGCGCCAATAAGGATAATTAAAGATAAAACTGAAAAACAAATAATTTGAGTTGTTATTGCAATGGACATAAATTAATGGAAATTAATTGTTTGGATTAGAAACTTTATCTTTATTTTCATTGGATTCTTGTCTCATCCAATCATAGACTTCTTCAGGTAATTTACCAACTCTAGTATCTGAAGCTGGGATTTCATGAGGGTCCATGAGACCTTTTGGAAGATAGGCAAGTTCTCTTAGAGGTTTAACTGAAGGATCTGTTGTAACATTTGTGGGTAGTCTACCAAGCGCAACATTATCAAAATTTAGATTGTGTCTGTCAAAAGTAGCTAATTCATATTCTTCGGTCATTGATAAACAATTAGTTGGACAATATTCAACACAATTTCCGCAAAATATACATACTCCAAAGTCTATAGAATAATTTCTAAGTTCCTTTTTTTTGGTTTCTTTATTCATTACCCAATCAACTACTGGTAAATTTATGGGACATACTCTCACGCAAACTTCACAAGCAATACATTTATCGAACTCATAATGTATCCTTCCTCTATATCTTTCAGAAGGGATTAATTTTTCATATGGATATTGAACAGTAACAGGTCTTCTTCGAAGATGATCAAAAGTTACTGATAAGCCACTATATAAATATTTGCCAGCATTATATGCTTCTTTGATGTAGCTATTTATTTGATGAAGGAAATTTTTCATTTTGAAGAATTTACTTAGTTATTTTATTTTAGTGGATTAATTTTAAATTTAAGTATTTTTACTTAAGTTTAACCACCAAAGAATTGAGGAAATGCAAGTTTTAATCCTGCAGTTATCAAAAGATTAGCAAGAGAAATTGGAAGAAGAAACTTCCATCCTAGATCTAACAGTTGATCTATCCTCACTCTAGGAGTTGTCCAACGTAATAATATTGCAATGAAAACCAAAAGATATGCTTTCAATACAGTCATAACAATTCCTATTGAAGCAGTGAAAACTTGTATGAAAGGTGCGTTAATTGGCAAATTTAGAAACTTAGCTATTAATTCAACTGGAACAGGAAAACCCCATCCTCCTAAATAAAGTATTGATACCAATAAAGCTGAAAGGATTAAATTAATGTAACTACCAAGATAGAACAATGCGAATTTCATCCCTGCATATTCAGTTTGATATCCTGCAACTAATTCTTCTTCAGCTTCGGGTAAGTCAAATGGAAGTCTCTCACATTCTGCAAGAGCACAAATCCAAAAGACTATAAAGCCCACTGGTTGTCTCCATATATTCCAACTTAGGATTCCAGCACCACTTTGTTGGTTGACAATGTCAACAGTACTTAGAGAATTTGTCATTAGTACGATAGCCAGTACAGATAAAGCTAAAGGAATTTCATAACTTATTGATTGAGCCGCTGCTCTTAAACCTCCTAACAAAGAATACTTATTATTTGATGCGTATCCGCTCATAAGAAGGCCTATTGGCTGAATACTGCTTAAAGCGATCCATAGGAAAATTCCAATACCAACGTTACTTATTAAAAGGTTTTGTCCAAAAGGAACAATTAGCCATGATAAAATCACTGGAACAAGAACTAATATAGGTCCTGCAGTGAAGAGAATTCCATCAGCTTTGGCAGGAATAATATCTTCTTTGACGAGTAACTTAAGACCATCTGCAATTGGTTGGAGAACGCCAAGCGCTCCAGCATATTCGGGACCTATTCTTTGTTGAGCAGCAGCAGATATTTTTCTTTCAAGCCAAACCGTTACTAAAACGCCAACAACTGCTGCTACCAAAACTAAAAGCATGGGTAGAGGTAGCCAGATTATATGAGCGATTTCACTGGAAAGGCCAAAACCTTTTAAGAATTCATTAAAACTATATTCGAGATCTAATCCGTATTCCAAAATTTTTATGTTACTTACCTAATAGATTAACTCTTCACAAACAATATGTGTGTTTTTTATGAAAAGCTGCAAATATTATTCTCTATTGTCTAAGCCGATCCAATCTCTTGGTGCTGAACCTGTATAGATTTGTGATGGTCTGAAAATTCTATTTGCTCCAAGTTGCTCTCTCCAATGAGCTAACCAACCAGCCACTCTAGATATTGCAAAAATTGGAGTAAATAAATCACGAGGAATACCAAGTTTTCTATAAACAAGACCAGAATAAAAATCTACGTTAGGGAATATACCCTTAGGTCCAAGTCTTGGTATTGCCTCTGCCTCAAGTGATTTAGCAACTTCATACATTTCATCTGCTCCAAATCTAATAAAAAGTTCTTCTGCCAGTTTTTGAAGAATTATTGCTCTTGGATCTTTGACTTTATATTCTCTGTGGCCGAAGCCCATTATCTTACTTTTATTTTTTATTGCATTATCTAAATAAGACCCAGCATTTTCTGGCGTTTTAATCTCTTCTAACATCGCAATCACATCCTCATTTGCTCCTCCATGTAGTGGGCCCGCTAGGGTTCCTACTGCAGAGGCGATGACAGCATATGGATCTGTAAGGGTACTTGCAGTCACTCTAGCGCTAAATGTACTTGCGTTTAAACTATGTTCGGCGTGTAGAATTAAACACCTATCAAGAACTTTTGCAGCTATGGGATCTTGTTCTTTTTCAGTCAGCATGTAAAGAAAATTTGATGAGTAGGTTAAATCATCTCTAGGTTGAATTGGGTCTTGTCCTTTTCTAATAAGTTGAAATGCAGCAATCATTGTGGGTATTTTTGCTATAAGTCTTATGACTGCGTTATAGATGTAATTAGGATCATCTATTGCCCTACGAGAATAGAAGAGGCCTAAAGAAGCCGCACTAGACTGAAGAGCATCCATAGGATGACCTGTCGCAGGGAAACATTTCATCATATCTCTGACTCTAAAACTTAACCTTCGATGCATCTGAACTTCTTGTTCAAAATCTCTAAGTTGAATAGCCGTGGGTAATTCACCCCAAATCAATAGGTAAGCAGTTTCTAAAAAACTGCTTTTTTTGGATAGTTCCTCAATGGAGTACCCCCTGTACAATAATTTCCCTTTGTTGCCGTCAATATCACAGATAGATGAATTAGTAACTGGTACACCTTCTAAACCTGGTTTTAAAATTAGTTGTTTACTATCCAATTGCTTAATTTACTATCAAATACTTATAGATTAAAGATAGTCAAATAATTTTTAATTAACCACAAGATATGAACTTCACAAAAAATAAAAATTATTTTGTTTGAAGCTTGTTTGAATAGATTTAATTTAGAGAATTTTTAATATTGTTTCTGTGTAAAGAATTGGATTTTTTTCAGGAATATTTTGTCTTATGATTTCAAGCGATTCTTCATTTGATATTTTTAAAATATTTCTAATTAGAAAATTAAAGTCCTGCAAATTAGAAAAATATTCAATTTTATTAGAGTTATCATTCTTGATATCAACTTTTGAATAAAGAAAAGCAGATTTATCTTTATTACTTTTGTGGTTTAAAAATTTTTTTGATATTTTCTCTAGTT
>CACAXS010000032.1 GCA_902536545.1 uncultured Prochlorococcus sp.
TTATTACTGGTAGGTTATTAATAGGAATTTAATCTTCTAATGTTTGAAAGATTTACAGAAAAGGCTATAAAGGTCATCATGCTTGCTCAAGAGGAAGCTAGAAGACTTGGTCATAATTTTGTTGGAACTGAACAAATACTTTTGGGGTTAATTGGAGAAGGGACTGGGGTTGCAGCGAAAGTACTTAAATCACTTGGAGTTAATTTAAAAGATTCTAGGATAGAGGTGGAAAAGATAATAGGTAGAGGTTCAGGGTTTGTAGCTGTAGAAATACCTTTCACTCCCAGAGCCAAAAGAGTCTTGGAGCTATCTTTAGAAGAGGCTCGTCAACTTGGACACAATTATATTGGTACAGAACATCTATTGTTAGGCTTAATAAGAGAAGGTGAAGGTGTGGCTGCAAGAGTTCTTGAAAATCTTAATATTGACCTTACAAAAGTTAGAACTCAAGTTATAAGAATGTTAGGTGAAACAGCTGAAGTTGGCACAGGTTCCAGTACAACTAAGGGCAACTTAAAAACTGCTACTCTTGATGAATTCGGAACAAATTTAACAAAATTAGCAAGTGAATCAAAATTAGATCCAGTCGTTGGACGCCATTCAGAAATAGATCGTGTAGTCCAAATACTAGGTAGAAGGACAAAAAATAATCCTGTTCTTATTGGGGAGCCAGGTGTGGGTAAAACAGCTATCGCAGAAGGTTTAGCTCAAAGAATACAAACTGGGGATATCCCAGACATACTTGAAGATAAAAGGGTTTTGACTCTTGATATAGGTCTTTTGGTAGCAGGAACAAAATATAGAGGTGAATTTGAAGAAAGGTTAAAAAAAATAATGGAAGAAATTAAATCAGCGGGTAACGTTATTCTTGTCATAGATGAAGTGCATACTTTAATTGGTGCCGGAGCTGCTGAAGGAGCTATAGATGCAGCAAATATACTTAAACCTGCATTAGCTAGAGGGGAACTTCAATGTATTGGAGCAACAACTTTAGATGAATATAGAAAACATATTGAAAGAGATGCTGCTCTTGAAAGAAGATTCCAGCCTGTAATGGTAGGGGAGCCATCTATAGAAGATACAATCGAAATTTTAAAAGGCCTTAGAGAGCGTTACGAACAACATCATCGTCTAAAAATTACTGATGATGCGCTAGAGGCCGCCGCTCATTTAGGCGATCGTTATATATCCGACAGATTTTTACCTGATAAGGCTATTGACCTAATCGATGAGGCTGGAAGTAGAGTTCGTTTGATAAACTCTAAACTTCCGCCTGAAGCAAAACAAATAGATAGAGAACTAAGACAAATCCAAAAACAGAAGGAAGAATCTGTAAGAGACCAAAATTTTGATCAAGCTGGCCAATTACGCGAAAAAGAGATGGAATTGTCTGCAAAAATTAAAGAGGTTTTGGACAATAAAAAAGAATCTACAGCTGGAGATCAAACTGATACTGATAAATCTGTAAAAAGTGATTCAAAACTTTTGCAAAGTCCCCTTGTTAGTGAAGAGGATGTAGCACATATTGTGGCTTCATGGACAGGTGTGCCTGTTCAAAAATTAACAGAAACTGAATCAGTCAAGCTCCTCAATATGGAGGAAACACTTCACCAAAGGCTAATTGGACAAGATGAAGCTGTAAAGGCTGTCTCAAAAGCCATAAGAAGAGCAAGAGTTGGATTAAAAAATCCTAATAGACCCATAGCAAGTTTTATCTTTTCTGGTCCTACCGGTGTTGGTAAAACTGAGTTGACTAAATCATTAGCTTCATATTTCTTCGGTAGTGAAGAAGCAATGATTAGACTAGATATGTCAGAATTTATGGAAAGACACACAGTTAGTAAACTTATAGGCTCGCCTCCTGGCTATGTTGGTTTTAATGAAGGTGGTCAGCTAACAGAGGCCGTCAGAAGACGTCCCTATACTGTTGTTTTATTTGATGAAGTTGAAAAGGCACATCCAGATGTATTCAATTTATTATTGCAATTACTTGAAGACGGAAGATTAACTGACTCTAAGGGCAGAACTGTTGATTTTAAAAATACCTTATTAATAATGACCTCTAATATCGGTTCTAAGGTAATTGAGAAAGGTGGAGGAGGACTAGGGTTTGAATTCTCAGGAGATTCAGTTGAAGATAGCCAATACAATAGAATTAAATCTTTAGTTAATGAAGAGCTTAAGCAATACTTTAGACCTGAATTTTTAAATAGACTTGATGAAATAATTGTATTCAGACAACTAACTAAAAATGAGGTAAAAGAGATTGCTGAAATAATGCTGCAAGAAGTTTTTGCAAGATTAGAAGAAAAAGGCATTAAACTAAGTGTCACAGATTCTTTTAAAGAAAGACTTGTTGAAGAAGGTTATAATCCTTCATACGGAGCAAGACCTTTGAGAAGGGCAGTAATGCGTTTACTAGAAGATAGTTTGGCTGAAGAAGTTCTTTCTGGGAGAATAAAAGATGGAGATAATGCTTTAGTTGATATAGACGATAATAAAAAAGTTACGATAAATATTTCTTCTGAAGAATCTTCTCAAGAGCTAGCAGGTGCTAACTTCTAATTATACAAATTTAAAATGCAGTCAATATCTCCAGAAACTATATATAGGGGAAATTATGCTTGGGAAGAATCTTTACCTCAAATTACTAAATTAACTAAAAGTCCATTAATTCTAGGTAGAGGTATTCATACTAAAAATCTGAGAAATAATATTTCTATTGACTTAAAAAATCAAAACCTAAGTGTTAATTCCGCTGATTTACAATTTGATTGTTGTTACGAAGATATTTCAAGAGTTAAAAATATCATTTCAAATAATAATAATGATTCTGTTATTGCAGCTGGAGGTGGCAAAGTTCTAGATTCTGGAAAATATATAGCCGATTCTCTTAATATCCCTTGTATTTCAGTACCCCTTAGCGCTTCTACATGTGCGGGTTGGACAGCCTTATCAAATATATATACAAAGGATGGTCAATTCATAAAGGATGTCGCATTAAGATCTTGTCCGAAAATACTAGTTTATGATCATAAATTTATTCAAACAGCTCCATCAAGAACACTTGCAAGTGGAATAGCAGATGCCCTGGCAAAATGGTACGAATCCTCAATAACAAGTTCAACTATAGACGATGGTCTTGTTCAACAAGCTATCCAGATATCAAGAGTTTTAAGGGATCAACTACTAATAGAAGGGGGAAAAGCATTTAAGGGTGGATTTGAAAATAATCCTTCTTGGCGAAATACTATAGAGGCGTGTGGACTTACAGCAGGATTAGTTGGAGGAATTGGAGGAGAAAAGTGTAGGACTGCTGCAGCACACGCTATTCATAATGCAATTACTCAGATAATTACCCCAAATAAATTCTTACATGGTGAGATTGTTGGGGTTGGATTATTATTGCAATTAAGATTAGAAGAAATGAAAAATAACAATAAATTAGCTGATCAATCAATTCAGCAATTGTTGGTACTTATGAAAGAATTGAATTTGCCAACTACTATCGGACAACTTGGAATAAATGTTTTTGAAAATAATAATTTAGAGAAAATTGCTGATTATACTTGTCGAGATAAATCTGAGATTCACTTTTTGCCTTTTGAAATTCATAAACTAGACATACTAAAGGTTATTGCAAACTTTGAACAACAAAAAATTATAATATAAACATTTTTTTGATTAAAAACAATTTTGAACAATTAAATGATTTAAATATGGAATTTTTTGAAAGTGCCAAATTGTCACTTCTAGACCCTTTAGGTCTTAATTTGGCAAATGATGTCAGGTGGATAAAACTCAACCAAAACTGGAACTCTTTAAAATTCCCCGTGGTTATAGGAGGAAAAGGTCAACCCATACTTCTCCTACATGGCTTTGACAGTAGTTTTTTAGAGTTCAGGAGAATATATAAATCACTAAAAAGAAATTTCCAAGTTATCATTCCTGATCTATTAGGTTTTGGTTTTAGTCCTAGGTGCGCAACAAATGAATACAATTCCTCGAAAATAATTTCGTATTTAATGGATCTCCTTAAGACCTTAAAGATAACAAAGAATGTAAAAATTATTGGTGCCTCTATGGGAGGCTCAGTAGCTATAAAACTTGCTTTTGGGATTTCTGATTCTATTGATAAAATTCTACTTTTGTCTCCTGCCGGATTGTTTGGAGAACCAAAGAGTATCCCTTTTCCTCTAAACCAAATTGGCGCCTCATTTCTTGGATTGCCTCAGGTCAGAAAAAGTCTTTGCAGGCAAGCATTTGCTTTCCCAGATAAATGTGTTGGTGAGATGGAAGAACAAATTGCTTCAATTCATCTAGGTTGCAAAGGATGGAGAAATTCACTTGCATCATTTGCAAAAAGTGGAGGATTTGCTGGATCTCATAAATATATCCAAAACATCCCAATTAAAACATTATGTGGAGAAAATGATCGAATTCTTGGAAAAAAAGAGATTAAAAATATAAGAAATATTGAAAAATTAAATTTTGTAGGGTTGCAAAATTGTGGTCATCTTCCACATGTAGATCTACCTTCATTATCTAGTAAAATTATCCAAGATTATTTTTTGTGATAAAAGATGTTTTAATTAATTTAGATACTTGAGAATTATAAAAATATAATACAAAACAGATGGAGTAAAGATGTAACTATCAATTCTGTCAAGAATTCCTCCATGTCCAGGTAAAAAAGTTCCGGAATCTTTTATTTTTGCATCTCTTTTCATCATAGATTCAATTAAATCTCCAACTAATGCCATGAGAGAAATTGAAATTCCATATAAGATTCCAACAAATAATGGATTTTCCCAATTCAATAAAAATGCGAAAAATATTGCTAGTAAAATTGAACAAGATATTCCTCCAATTAAACCTTCCATAGTTTTGCTCGGAGATATTGGAGAAAGAGATGTTTTCCCAAATGACTTCCCAATGAAATAAGAACCAATATCACTAGCTACAATTAATAAACAAGAAGTTAAAGTTAAATGAAGACCTGTAGTATTTGATAGGTTCTCGAACGAAATAAAACCCTGATTTGAACTTATTATTACTGAATCTAATCCCCTTAGCTTAATCCAGTAACTAGGTAAAAACCCTAAATAGAATAATCCAAAAATAGAGGCTGCAATATCTGAAATTGTTCCAGGTTTTGGTTGCAAAAGTAACCAAGTGCATATTCCAACTGAACAGATTGGCAAAATTGAATTTGATATTTCTCCTTCAAGAACACCAATGGACTCAAGATAAGTAGAAATTATAATAATGAAAGATGAAAATAATGTGGTTTTTGTAGCTGGTTTTATTCCTTTAAATTCCGCCATTCTAAAAAATTCCAGTAATGCAAAATATGTAAGCAACGCTGTTGCCAATGTAAAAACCCATCCGCCCAACAAAACAACAATTAAACCAAAAATTCCTATAAGTAATCCACTTTTTAATCTCATATCAAATTTCTATGAATATAAAACCCTTATATTAAAATTTACCAGATCTTTATTACATAGACTTTGATTATTTATCCAATTAAACCTATCAAAATCAATTTTTTCTCCAGGAACAATTAGAGGTATCCCTGGAGGATAAGGGCAAATAATATCTCCAGATATTTTATTTAATGATTGCGAGAAAGGAATACTCCTAGTCTCACTTCTCCAAGCAATTCCAATTTCGATTTCAGGGGCTTGAACTAATTTAAAAGGCGATTTGAGCACTTCTAAACTTTTTGATTTTTTGGAATTTAATAGTAATTTTTTCCATAACTTTTCAAATAAATTAAGAAAATCTTTTTGATTTCCAAATCCTAAGCAAAAAGTGAGAGTCATCATTTCTGGCAATTCAGCAATAAGGCCATTTCTATAAAAAAAATTATCAGCAGTAAAACCATCAATTCCAGCTTTAGAGGTATTGACTACAATTTTTAAGGGGTCTTGAGTTTCTATAAGAGGAATATTTTTTTGAATTAATTTTTTGTAAATATTTTTTGCCTCTAAAATTCTTTTTTGATATTTTGTTAAACTTTTTTTATTTAGCCAGTCTCTAATAGACTCTTCACAAGAAGAAAGTAATAAGGAACTTGGACTAGTAGTTTGCAACAAATTAATACTTTTGATTAAATTACCTTCATTTATTAGATTCCCTTTGTACCAAAGTACCGCCGTTTGAGTTAATCCATTGAGTGACTTATGCAATGAATTAACGACTAAATCAGCCTTTGATGATAAGGCAGGTTTTGGCAAATTTAGGTTTTTACAAAAAAGGAAATATGAACCATGTGCTTCATCAACTAAAACAGGTAAATTTTTTTGATGACAACAATCTATTAAAGGCTCTAAATCTCCGGCATAGCCATGATAAGAGGGATTTACAAGAATCACTCCTGCAATTTTATTCTCACCAAAATTTAATTTTTTAAATACATTTTCCAACCAAATTTTAGTAATTGGTTTGTAATGCCCCGTTTCTTTTGAAAATTCTAGGTCAAAAAATATTGGATTTATATTCTGCATCGCACAGATTTTTATAACACTTATATGTACATTTCTAGGCATCAATAGATTTTCGCCTGGATTTGCCATTGCAACTACTGCTGATTGTATTAATCCGGAAGCTCCATTAACTCCAAAAAAACATCCTTTAGCCCCAAATTTGTCAGAGAATTCTCTTTGTGAGTTAGCAATTAATCCGCTTTGGGATAGTGGTGAACCTATTTCGGGCAGTTCGGGTAAATCCCAATAACCAGGCGGATTTTTTAATAGCTTCACTAATTTCTTTGGTAAAGCTGCCCCTCTGTTATGAGCGGGAAAAAATAAAGACTTTAAAAACTTTTTAGTTAGAAAAGATGAAATGCTCATAAAGTATTATTGACATATATAGAATGTTCTACATGGTAATCTTTTTTGATATTTTTTAACTTTAATGAAAAGATCTTATTCAAAATATTCAGCAAAAGA
>CACAXS010000033.1 GCA_902536545.1 uncultured Prochlorococcus sp.
GACGTAAGAAGTTTTGGCCAAATGTGGTGGATTAAGCAAGGGTTATCGCCCAATAAGATGATAAAAGGTTTAGGGTCATTAGGTCCAGAACCATTTTCTAAAGACTTTAATATAAAATACCTAAAGAAAGTTATTTCAAAAAGAACAAAATCTATAAAAGCTATTTTGTTAGATCAAACGATAGTGGCAGGTATAGGTAATATTTACGCTGATGAAAGTTTATACTCCGCTGGCATCTCACCTTTTAGAGAAGCTCAAACAATAAATAAGAATGAGATAATCAAGCTCAAAGAGTCCATTGTAACTGTATTAAAAAAAAGTATAGGTTCTGGGGGAACGACATTTAGTGACTTTAGAGATTTGGAGGGAGAAAATGGGAATTTTGGTTTACAGACAAACGTATACAGGAGAACTGGTAAAGAATGCCATAAATGTGGAAATTTAATTGAAAGGCAAAAAATTACTGGGAGAAGTACACATTGGTGTCCTAAATGCCAAAAATAAAAAAGAGCTTACTCAAGAAGAGTAAACCCTTTTAAATATTTTACCTGGCATTGAGCTATTTTCTCAAGGGGCTACCCCCTAAATATTTTCGCCGCTGATGCGTTTCACAACCGAGTTCGAGATGGATCGGAGTGGTTCCACATCGCCATGAACACCAGGATAGTGTGAACCTTGAGAACTGCATAGAAAATTATATATTAAAAACAATAAATTAAGTTTATTTGGTCAAGCCCTCGGTCTATTAGTACTCCTCCGCTGCACTTGTTACCAAGCTTCCACGTAGAGCCTATCAACGGGTGTTCTTCCCGTGACCTTACTGGCTTAAGCCATGGCAATACTCATCTTGAGGTGGGCTTCCCACTTAGATGCTTTCAGCGGTTATCCACTCCGCACATGGCTACCCAGCGTTTACCGTTGGCACGATAACTGGCACACCAGAGGTGCGTTCCTCCCGGTCCTCTCGTACTAGGGAGAAATCCTCTCAATATTCCTGCGCATACACCGGATATGGACCGAACTGTCTCACGACGTTCTGAACCCAGCTCGCGTACCGCTTTAATGGGCGAACAGCCCAACCCTTGGGACCGACTTCAGCCCCAGGTTGCGATGAGCCGACATCGAGGTGCCAAACCTCCCCGTCGATGTGAACTCTTGGGGGAGATCAGCCTGTTATCCCTAGAGTAACTTTTATCCGTTGAGCGACGGCCCTTCCACGCAGAACCGTCGGATCACTAAAACCGACTTTCGTCCCTGTTCGACTTGTAGGTCTCACAGTCAAGCTCCCTTCTGCTTTTGCACTCAACGACTGATTTCCAACCAGCCTGAGGGAACCTTTGTGCGCCTCCGTTACCTTTTAGGAGGCGACCGCCCCAGTCAAACTGCCCATCAGATACTGTCCGCTTCCCGGATAACGGGTAAGCGTTAGAACCCTAGCTCTGAAAGAGTGGTATCTCACCGATGACTCAATAGTACCCACGAGCACTATTTCAACGTCTCCCACCTATTCTGCGCATTCAGAGCCCGAGCACAATATCAAACTACAGTAAAGCTTCATAGGGTCTTTCTGTCCGGGTGTATGTAGTCCGCATCTTCACAGACAATTCTATTTCGCCGAGCCTCTCTCCGAGACAGCGCGCAAATCGTTACACCTTTCGTGCGGGTCGGAACTTACCCGACAAGGAATTTCGCTACCTTAGGACCGTTATAGTTACGGCCGCCGTTCACCGGGGCTTCAGTCGCCAGCTTCACTAAAAGCTAACCAGCTTCCTTAACCTTCCGGCACTGGGCAGGTGTCAGCCCCCATACATCGTCTTGCGACTTAGCGGAGACCTGTGTTTTTGGTAAACAGTCGCTTGCGCCTCTTCACTGCGACCAGCTCTCGCTGGCACCCCTTCTCCCGAAGTTACGGGGCCATTTTGCCGAGTTCCTTAGAGAGAGTTATCTCGCGCCCCTCGGTATTCTCTACCACCCCACCTGTGTCGGTTTCGGGTACTGGCATTTGTGTCTTAACGAGTATAGGGCTTTTCTTGGAAGCATGACATCACCAACTTCGCTGCCGTAGCAGCTCGTACTCACGCCTTAGCTCAAGATGTTTTCTCCATCTCTCAAAGCCTCGAACGCTTGAACCAGTAACCAACATCTGGCCTGGTTAGCCTTCTCCGTCCCCCTTCTCAAAACACAACTAGTACAGGAATATTGACCTGTTATCCATCGACTACGCCTTTCGGCCTCGCCTTAGGTCCAGACTAACCCTCCGCGGACGAGCCTGCCGGAGGAACCCTTAGGGTTTCGGGGCATGGGATTCTCACCCATGTTTTCGCTACTCAAGCCGACATTCTCACTTCTATGCTGTCCACGTCCGCTTACGCTAACGCTTCACCCTACATAGAACGCTCCCCTACCATAAATAAATTTATCCGCAGCTTCGGTATAACGCTTAGCCCCGTTCATTTTCGGCGCAGGATCGCTCGACCAGTGAGCTATTACGCACTCCTTTGAGGATGGCTGCTTCTAGGCAAACCTCCTGGTTGTCTGGGCAATCCCACCTCCTTTATCACTTAGCGTTAATTTTGGGACCTTAGCTGGCGGTCTGGGCTGTTTCCCTCTTGACTATGGAGCTTATCCCCCACAGTCTGACTGCCTAGTTACACACAGGGTATTCAGAGTTCATATCGATTTGGTACCGCTTTCGCAGCCCGCACCGAAATGGTTGCTTTACCCCCCTGCTGGAGCACTAGACGCTACGCCTCAACGTATTTCGGGGAGAACCAGCTAGCTCCTGGTTCGATTGGCATTTCACCCCTAACCACAGCTCATCCGCTGAATTTTCAACTTCAGTCGGTTCGGACCTCCACTTGGTATCACCCAAGCTTCATCCTGGCCATGGTTAGATCACCAGGGTTCGGGTCTATAAACACTGACAAACGCCCTATTAAGACTCGCTTTCGCTGTGGCTCCACCATTTCCGGTTTAACCCGCCAGTGCCTATAAGTCGCCGGCTCATTCTTCAACAGGCACACGGTCACCCGATTAGTCGGGCTCCCATTGCTTGTAAGCTCACGGTTTCATGTTCTATTTCACTCCCCTCCCGGGGTTCTTTTCACCTTTCCCTCGCGGTACTGTTTCACTATCGGTCACACAGTAGTACTTAGCCTTACGAGGTGGTCCTCGCAGATTCACACGGAATTCCACGTGCTCCGTGCTACTCGGGATACAGCTAGGTCAATTTATCTTTCGATTACGGGGCTTTCACCCTCTATGGCACGCCATTCAAACGTTTCTTCTAGACTTATCGATCCATATTGCTGTCCCACAACCCCGATAGTCAAGACTATCGGTTTGGGCTGTTCCCCGTTCGCTCGCCGCTACTGAGGGAGTCGTTATTTACTTTCTCTTCCTCCAGCTACTAAGATGTTTCAGTTCGCTGGGTTAGCTCGCACCAACCTATATATTCAGTTGGCCGTACATGGGGTTGCCCCATTCGGAAATTCCCGGATCAAAGTGTGCTTCCAACTCCCCGAGACTTATCGCAGGTAACCACGTCCTTCATCGCCTCTGTGTGCCTAGGTATCCTCCGTGAGCCCTTTGTAGCTTGACCAATAACTTCATAATTGAAGCATCAGCTTAATAGAATTGTTATTAATGCATTTGCACAAATAATAAATCTGCATCATTAAAAATGCTTATTGTCTTTAAAATAATCTATGCAGTTCTCAAGGTTCTCTGAAAACAATGAAATTAATTCAATGAGTCCAGCATCTTAATGGTTTAATTAGGAAGCTAGATTCGTTCAGAATTATGATCACAACTCAAAAATTTTCCCTTCTAAAGATTATGGAAGAGGTGGTAATCAGTGGAGGTAAGCGGACTCGAACCGCTGACATCCTGCTTGCAAAGCAGGCGCTCTACCAACTGAGCTATACCCCCAACATAGAGATATGGGCCATCCTGGACTTGAACCAGGGACCTCACCCTTATCAGGGGTGCGCTCTAACCACCTGAGCTAATGGCCCAGGAAAATAATGGGTGTGACCTAGAAAAACTTAGGAAATGAAATTCTTAATAAATTAAGAATGCGAGATACCGATCGACCTAAGGTGACAAAATAATAATATTAAACATTTTGTTGTCTCCCTGTTAGGAGGTGATCCAGCCGCACCTTCCGGTACGGCTACCTTGTTACGACTTCACCCCAGTCATTAGCCCCACCTTCGGCGTCCTCCTCCACAAGGGTTGGAGTAACGACTTCGGGCATGGCCAACTTCCATGGTGTGACGGGCGGTGTGTACAAGGCCCGGGAACGTATTCACCGCAGTATGCTGACCTGCGATTACTAGCGATTCCTACTTCACGTAGGCGAGTTGCAGCCTACGATCTGAACTGAGCCACGGTTTATGGGATTTGCTAGCTCTCGCGAGTTTGCTGCCCTTTGTCCGTAGCATTGTAGTACGTGTGTAGCCCAGGGTGTAAGGGGCATGATGACTTGACGTCATCCACACCTTCCTCCGGTTTATCACCGGCGGTCTTTCTAGAGTGCCCAACTAAATGCTGGCAACTAAAAACGTGGGTTGCGCTCGTTGCGGGACTTAACCCAACATCTCACGACACGAGCTGACGACAGCCATGCACCACCTGTCACTGCATTCCCGAAGGCACCCTCAAATTTCTAAGAGGTTCGCAGGATGTCAAACCCTGGTAAGGTTCTTCGCGTTGCATCGAATTAAACCACATACTCCACCGCTTGTGCGGGCCCCCGTCAATTCCTTTGAGTTTCACACTTGCGTGCGTACTCCCCAGGCGGAACACTTAACGCGTTAGCTACGACACCGAGGGGGTCGATTCCCCCGACACCTAGTGTTCATCGTTTACGGCCAGGACTACAGGGGTATCTAATCCCTTTCGCTCCCCTGGCTTTCGTCCATGAGCGTCAGTAATGGCCCAGCAGAGCGCCTTCGCCACTGGTGTTCTTCCCGATATCTACGCATTTCACCGCTACACCGGGAATTCCCTCTGCCCCTACCATACTCAAGCCTTTCAGTTTCCACTGCCATGATGGAGTTAAGCTCCACGCTTTAACAGCAGACTTGAAAAGCCGCCTGCGGACGCTTTACGCCCAATAATTCCGGATAACGCTTGCCACTCCCGTATTACCGCGGCTGCTGGCACGGAATTAGCCGTGGCTTATTCCTCAAGTACCGTCATATCTTCTTCCTTGAGAAAAGAGGTTTACAGCCCAGAGGCCTTCGTCCCTCACGCGGCGTTGCTCCGTCAGGCTTTCGCCCATTGCGGAAAATTCCCCACTGCTGCCTCCCGTAGGAGTCTGGGCCGTGTCTCAGTCCCAGTGTGGCTGATCATCCTCTCAGACCAGCTACTGATCGAAGCCTTGGTGAGCCATTACCTCACCAACTAGCTAATCAGACGCGA
>CACAXS010000034.1 GCA_902536545.1 uncultured Prochlorococcus sp.
AAGGGGGGTAAAAATTTTTTTATCTTATAGCCAAATGTTTCACAGACTTCTGTTGCTTCATCAATTGGCTTGTCAAAACTATATTTCTTTATTTCTTTAGATTCATATAATTGTTTGCTCCATAAGTCCTTAGCCAAATCACCCACACCTTCAAAATTATATCTAGAGTAAAGTTTCCAATCAGAGTATCCAGATTGTCTTAAAACCTCAACAGCTGAGGATACGTGCAAATATCTTGAATTTACTAATTTATTCATAAGAGGTTCTAAATAAGTCTGTTCTAACCATTTAGAGTTTTTTTAAAATTCGTCAACTGACGAAAAAGGCACATCATATAATCGATCTTCTAAAGTATCCCTTTCAATCCACCAATTCTTTTTGGATGATGCAAAATTATTAGAATTCTTTTGAAATATTTCGCATGCATCATTAAGGGATTTTGAAAATCTCACAGTAATATATTTTTTAAATTCTTCTTTAGGCTGGTTTTTAAATTGTCCCCAGAAAACTGGCCATTTTTTACCAATTTCTAAAGGAGACGCAAAGCTAGTTGAATTAGAAAAGATAAGAGCAATGATAATTAAAATCTTCCGCATAAAAAATATTATTAAATCATTATTAGATTTTTAATTAATTTTAATTCAAAATATTCAAACTTCTATCCATTCATTGTTATCAAATTTATAGTTCTTTTTAATTTGTTCTAAATCCCTAATCCATAAGTATCCAAGTTCTAGGGTTATAGGGTTTATTTTGAATACAAAATCTTTCTGCCAGGCAATTTGGAGATCAACAATTTTCATATTCATTTTTTCTTTGCGACATACTTGATTTATGTAATCAAATAAATTTTGATATTCAACAAACTCTCCAAATTGCGGAGTAAATTTGAAACTCTCTCTAAGATTTTTAATATCTTCACCTATACTTACTTCCCATCTCATTTGAACAATAGCACCTTTATTTTTATGAAATATCAAGTCTTTCCGTTTAGTATTTAATGTTGAGCATGCATAATATCTAAGTCCATCTCCATCTTGATTTGTATGGTATTCAATATTACGAAAATCTTTTGCCATAAATTTAAAAAATATTTTTGAGTTTCTCTGCTTTTCTATCGTCCTCATCAGCACCTTCATTATCGCCTAATTTACGCTTTGCACTTGCACGATAATTATATAAATATGCTTTATTAGGATATATTTCTATTGCCTTTGAGTAATCATTAATTGCTCCTTGATAATCTCCTAATTTACGCTTTGAATCTCCACGCAATCGATAAGCAAAAACATTATTAGGTTCAATTTCAATTGCCTTTGTATAATCTTCAATCGCATCTTCATGGCTTTCTGTTCCTTTAAAACACCCGCGACTTATATAAAATCGGGCATCATTCGGTTCAATTTCTATTGCCTCATTTAAATAAATGATTGAATTATTAATATTGCCTTTTTTACACTCTTCCATTACAAGTTTCATTAGTTCAGAAATAGTTTTTGGTTCAGTCATAAGTCAAGGATATATAGAATTTCTTACAAAATATTTTTTAAATATCATTCTTAAAAAAAGCAAGCATAATTCTTTCTGTGACCTGACTTATATTTTCAAGTTTCCACTCTTCCTTAAGTGAGCGAAGTTTTTTTATTACTCTATTGTGCATTTGTAATCTAATCTCGTTATATGCATCTTCATTTTCTTGTCTTAATTTCTCTTTTTGAGAAACATCTCTAAGTCTTTTCATTCCATTTGACCAATTTTTTTCAATTGTTTCTTTTGTCTCATTTAATATTTCTGCTATTTCATCATTTGTATGCATAATTTCATAAGACTCTCCTAAACCTAAACTTAATCGAAGGATATCTCTTTCTAATAGAGGAAAAGATTCTATTTGTTTAGAAATAAATCCTCGAGTGTCAATATCTGGTTCTTTATTCTTGTCAATTGAAACCACTTTATTTTCATCCATAATATTTTCCTTAGGATAAATTCTGTATATCAAAAATATCTCATGAGAAGATTTCATGCATTAAATAATAATTTGTCTATTAAGAAAAATTAAATTTGATAAGAAATAAATTGCAATTGATTGTGACTTGAGCTTATTTGAAAGTCCGACTTTTTAATATGGCAAAGCAAGAAATTTTAAAAGAAGATCAAGATAAACTAGGAGAGTTTACAAGTTTAAAGCATCTTCTTAAAAGAAACTGTAATCAGATTGAGGGTCTGTCTAGAGGGGAAATTATTTCTGCCGGAATACCTGTCTCATTTCATGATTTTGATGCTATGACACAAGGTCTAAGAAGGGGAGATTTGATAGCTTTTGCAGGTCGACCTTCAATGGGTAAAACATCATTAGCCTTGCAGTTTGCTATAAATATTGCTTCCCAAAATCTTCCTGTATGTTTCTTTGGCTTTGACATGAGTAAAGAGCAAACGGCCTTCAGAATATTAGCTATGGAGAGTGGTATAGAAATTGGTCGAATAAGAACTGGAAGACTTACTTTTGAGGAGTGGCAACTGGTTTACGAAAAGAATACAAAACTTGAATCTCTACCAATATTTTTAGAAGATAAAAGATGCATAACTATTGATGATATCAAAACTAAATGTAGAAAAATATCTATGACTAATGATGATAAAAATTTGGGACTAATTGTTATTGATTCTTTCCATATGATGGAGGACACAAGTTTGGATGATTACCAAATACAGTTGAAAAAAAATACTAGAGATTTAAAGGATCTGGCAAGAGAGCTTAATGTCCCAGTTTTAATAACAGCACCAATTTCCCGAGGAGTCGAAGAAAGAGAAAATTGTAGACCGATGTTATCTGATATCAGAGATTCTGATGCACTTGAATATTATGGAGATATTATTGTAATGCTTTATAGGGACGAATATTATGACCCAGAGACAGAAGATAGGGGGATAGCAGAACTAATAGTAACTAAGCATACAAATGGTCCAGTCGGAACTGTGAAAATGTTATTTGAACCTCAGTTTGGGAGGTATAGAAATTTAGCTGCATAAACTCAATTATCGTGAAATAATTGTATAAACATATTATTTTTATGTCTTCAAATTTCAGAACGAATATTAATTTGACAACAAATATTCTTTTAGTAGTTGGAACTTTTCTTTTAGTACTTAAAATCACTCCAATTGCTAAGGATGCAAGTATGGAGCATTTGTGTACAGAATTTAATCATCTACGTTTTAATCGAACTAATGATGCCATACCTGGTAACTTTGATGCAGAGGCAAATCCAGAACTAGTAAAACTGCAAAATAAAAGAGTAAAAAGGCGTATTTATTTAGATAAAAAAATTACAAGACTTATTAATTTGCCATATTATACTTCTAAAAAAGAGATAGATGTAGATAGCTCCAACTGGGACACTTTTCCTTTCCCAGGCGTACTTGGTTGGGAGGGTGAAGCAAAAGAATTTTGTGAATTTTTTAATACTGAATTTTTTAATATAAGAAAAAAACAGAACACATTGTCTTACTAAATTGAATAACCTTTAAAAGGTAAAATTCAGCTTGGTTATTCCAAATAAAAATTATTTTAGAGTCTTTAGATTCCTTAAGTTGGAAAGAAGAGACTTGTGTTATTTTATATAAAATTCCATACAACTTCAGGACTAGATGAAAAATCATATAAAGAAAAGAACTGCTACGATTACCGCTTTTATCCTTTTAATATCCTTTCTAAAACCATTAAGAATTGGAACGACAATTTTCTTTCCAATTGCATCTTTATTTACATCAGAAAAAGCTTATGCAAATACAGTTTCTTGGTATATTACACAAGGAATTTTGGCGAGAAATAAAGGGAATTATAAAGCTGCAATAGATTTTTATAATAAGGCTCAGCAAATAAATCCAAATATTGATTTGATTTATTTAAACAGAGGTTTAGCAAAAGTAAAAATAAAAGATTTTCATGGCGCACTCAAGGATTACAACAAGGCTATAGAGATTAATCCACAATTTGCTGAAGCATACATGAATCGTGGAACTTTAAAGGGAGGTTTCTTTGAAGACTATTCTGGTTCAATAAATGATTTGAATAAAGCACTATCAATTAATCCAAAATTAGCAAATGCTTACGAAGGAAGAGGAATTGCTCAATTACTAATAGGAGAAAATGACAAAGCATGTGCTGATTTCAAGAAGGCTTTGTCATTTAACAATAAAACTCTTGATCTTTTTGAAAAATATTGCAAATAAAATTTTAATTATTCAGGAATCTCTATTTATGAATTTGTTTAATACTTAAAGTATTTTCTTTTTTCGCATGATTTCAATTCAAATAACTTTTTCCATTCTTCTACGGAATACTCTTTCTTTTTTAAACAGGATTTTGCTCTTCCAATAAATTGGTTTGTTTCTTTTTCCTCTAAACATGATCTAGAAAAGCCACTTTTTGTCTTTTCAACTAATGAATTGGCTTCTTTTTCTTGTTCTTTAAATTCATCATATTCTCTTTTCCATACTTCAATATCGAAATGGCGGCTACCCAAGTCAGTATAAGGTGATCCAAACAATTCTCTAGTATTTCCATATCCTTTACGTTCCATAACTTTGTAAGTATATTTAAATCCTTTTAACATCCATCTCTCACATGCGTCATTGGCATCATATCTTGAGTTATATTTCCCAAACCAATTTGCCTCGACAGAATTAGGCAATAAAAGAGCAGTTAATAAAAAGATTAAGAATTTACTCACGATAAAAAAGGTTTTATCCCTCCAATTTTAGATCAACAGTCAATCATTCATAAATATAAGATCAATCTTGAAAAACTTCATTTGATCGACCTACATGACAAAGGGCACTATGTCGTAGAGGGGAGCGCTAGGGGGAGCGCTAGGTGTATATACAAACTAAATATAAGTACGTACATAGTGCAAAATACTGTCTCAAATAAGTTCCACTAACTTACATACATCC
>CACAXS010000035.1 GCA_902536545.1 uncultured Prochlorococcus sp.
TTTTCTGGTCCTTGAAACATAACGGTTGCTCTTTTGGGGTCTTCCAATGATTTACCAATATAAAAAGTTTTCACTCCCATCTCTTTAAACATGGCCTGTTGTTCAGGAGCATTCATATGTGCCTGATATTCCTCAAAAGTATTGCTTAATTTGAAATCTAAAACAGTTGTTTCAATTGACATAAAAAAAGGAGCTGAATGCCCCTTATTCTAAATCGACTGTCAATCTCTCTCTATGAGTAGACTTTAGCAACTATTGGACCAGCTTCTTCATCAGTAAATACAGGTATGGTTTCCCAATTTAGAAATTCAGCCCATTCAGCGGCATGTTGATATATTGCTTTTGGATCATCAGTCTTTAAAACTATCCAACCCTCTAAAGAACCAGGTGCATGATACCTTCCAATCATCTCAACTCCGGGATAATCTCCCCCACCACCAAGAAATTTTTCTGCACCTTTTTGATGATATCCAGTCTTAAATGACCAATGCTGAACATAAAGCATTTTTTTAATTTTATAGGCTTTCTATTATTAGCAAAAAAAATAAATCCTGAAAATAAATAATTTTAATTGCCCCTTAATTTAGATCGACTGCCAGTTATTTAAAGATTTTCTCTTCTTATAGTTCCTTTTAGGCACTTTGCCAAAACCACTGTTTTGATTCTATTTTATTTTCATATTTTGTTTGAATTTGTACTGGTATAACCTTGTTTTTAGGTTCAATTTTCTCCAATTTACTATTTCTCTTAGCAGCATCAAGACTTATCAAAAAAATGATTACAAAAATAACCGAAAACATGTAAACAAAACTATAAAAAGGGCCGTATTTATTTCCTATGAACCCAGCAGTTTCCAGTGAAATTAAAGTCGCAATCGTGAGATCGCCAAGAGGAAGTTGAGACCATCTAATCATCAAAAAAAGATCTAGCTATTTGAAAGATAAAACATTAAATATAAATTCTCAAGGGGAAAGAACATAAAAAAGCAAGAATCGATTAAAAATTATATTGAGTTGATAGCTACCCTCCTACTTTGACATATTCAAGATTATAGATATATCTTTCACCATCATCATTACCATCATCGTCATCGTCCTCAAAAGATGAAATTAAAACGTACATTCCAGTAAGTCCCAAGATCATTGAAAGGTAGAGAATTGGATCAGTCATATTTTCCTTAGTAAAAATTATGGTTGATTTCTGCAGCTTACGCGGCAGTCTCATGACAACCATAAAGATAATCTAGGAAGTCATAATTATTCACTGAGTATTTATACGTACCTACTCCCGAACATAACCGTTCCTTAACCCGTACAAATTTGAAATCACGAACCTAAAAAATTTCTCAAATGTTAGTTTTAAATTCTCCAGAATCAATCAGATTTTTTATTAAACGTTTGTTTTCGGTATTCAGATTTTCTAGTGAAGATTTAGTGAATTGTTCTTTTGCCTCAAATTTTGCTGTTTTAATGATTTTTTTATTTGGTAATTTTTTTTGAGGCTCTGATTGCATTTTTTTTATTTAATAATTTCAAAAGACCCTACAGGAATGATCAACTTTCTTGAGTATGAATTTTTACAAAAAATAAGTTAATTTTAAAATCTTTAAAGTATTTTCTTGGCAGCTCTGTGGAAAAATTTTTATAAAATTTGAACAATTAAATATCGATTATTATTTTCTTAAAAGATAATTTCAATTCTTAAAAAAAAACGGACTTTCACTCTTGCAAAGCACTCCCTAGAATTTATTTGACAGCTTCTTTTAAGCAATCTAGATTAACAAAGCACACTTCAGAATTACTGTGCTGCAGGCGATCCTATCTGGTCCAACCCGGCCCACTTTAAAATTGCCCTTGTAGCTCAGCGGTAGAGAACTCCCTTGGTAAGGGAGAGGTCTCGGGTTCAAGTCCCGACGAGGGCATGAACAAGAAGTATCTCCATAACTGAGTTTATAAGTATTTGAAAAAATAAAATAATTTTAAGACTACAAAATATAAACGAATTAGAGCAGAAATTAGAGCATAATTATTTTTCATTAAAATAATTTACTTCGCTTGGTAAGGGAGAGGTCCTGAGTTCTAGTCTCGGCGAGGGTATAGCCCAATAAAACTAATTAATCTTAAATAACTTCTATATATTTCAGAATTCAGAAATATTCTTATAAGAAATGCCATTATCGTCGTACAGGATGCACATAATATATCTTGTGGCAACCATGAATTATG
The DNA here is from genome assembly GCA_902536545.1 of uncultured Prochlorococcus sp. Lineage (GTDB taxonomy): Bacteria > Cyanobacteriota > Cyanobacteriia > PCC-6307 > Cyanobiaceae > Prochlorococcus_A. The sequence goes on from CACAXS010000035.1 coordinate 2,226, forward strand.
GTTTTGGATCTGATGATTCAGAAGAGTTGGCATACTACAATAAAATCAGAACAGAGATGAATGATATGAAAAAGACCCAATTAAAAAAGGGATAACTTTTTTTGGAATATTCCCGAAGAAATAGAAAAATGAATATTAATATTTTTTATTAATCGATGGGGGTCTGATATTTAATGGCTTTCCAATGCTGATGATTCTTAAAGGAAAAAATTAATCCAAATTTTTCAACATTTTAACCATATTCAAATTCAATTGTTGATCCTTTATCCGTATATGGGAGTACCTCAAACCGTACATATTTATAAGTCGGATGGCCTGTCTGACTAGTTAGAACATAGTTGTAGTCGTCATGAGCAAATGTCTACTAAATCCAAACTAGAAGAAAATTATAAATCTGAGCTTGAAGAAAGATCAGAGAAAGAACTTCTTGAGGAAGATATCAGAAATCAACAAACATTGGATAGCTTTGTTGAATCTGACAAAAACTGGAGCTAATCAAAACTTATTTTTAGGAGATTTTTATGAACTTAAAAAGATCACCATTTTCAATACTTAATAAAGAAAGAAGAGAAATTGACTATATCAAGGGAGTTTATAAGAGAAAAATTCAAGCTGAAATTGAATCTTATAAAGATCCCGAAGATGAAGATAAGAGAGATACAATTCAAGCTCAAGATGTATTGATGCTTGATAGAATCTCAATTTAATTTTAATTTACTGATCCGTAGATCAATAATCTTGCTATTAATTAAGTAGAGACTTTTTTATTAAATGCCATTAGACGTATTTCTAATGAACATGTGTGTTGTTGTTATAGCATTGCTTATCAGAAGAGAAATCAAACTTAAGAAGGCGAGATAAATTATGAAGACGCAAATTTTTAAAGAGCAATACATTCCAAATATCCATGCCATTACACTTTTACTAATGCTTCTTCTATGTCTATGGTTACCTCTAGCACTCAGATTCCTATTAATAATTTAGTCGAATTAATTAGTTAATACTCTTATAATTAAACTCTGCTATATCCTAATTTTGTTTTAAAGATCTTATATGGAACTCCTGTACCGTTCATGGCTTCAATAACTTTATCTCCCACAGTTCCGTAAAATTCAACAGAAAAATCAGTTCCTAGTTCAGCATGAGCCTCAAGATAAACACCTAAAGCTGGATTAGCTAAATGAGCTAGTAAAGCATCATCATTTTTATAAACTTCTGACCATACGAAACGAAGAGGGTCATCAGGATCTTGATCAAAAGTGTGATGAAGCATTCCTGGTTCCTCAGCTTCAACAGCTTTATCAGTCTTATCTGCAATTTCTAAGTATTCTGCAACCTTATCTTCCTTAACTTTAAGTTTTGCAAGAAGCATAAATGGAGTATCTGATCCAAAAATAGACATAAAAAAAAGACTCTTGCGAGCCTGAGTGATGGGGATTTCTATCATGACAAATTAATTAGATACAAACAACTCCATCAATAGTTAATTTTTATTACTTACAAACACCATATGTAGTGCTAAGATTTTAAAAAAGGCTGGGTGATGGGGATTATCCCGCTTTTTGATTGGGGCGAAGCTAACGCCCTTTTTTTATGGGTATAACTTTTTAATAGCTTCTTGTTGTTCTTGTTTTTTTATTTCTTCAGCATCATAAACAGGACAAGTATTCTGATTTAGTGATGAGAAAAAAACACTTTTTTTAAAACGTTTGAATATAGGAGTCAATAGTAAACCTTTCATTTTTTATATTTGCTTAATTGCTCAAACATACTTAAATACTGCAGAGGGAACACGCTGGTTAAACTTTCTATTCTCTCTTCATCTAATACAACACCCTCTGGTAATTTCTTTACTAACTTTGGAATAGCTTTTTTTGTTTCTTCTCTGCAGAAGTTAATTCTATAGGAAGCTTCTTTTTTTATATTCTTTTTAATTAACCCATCTTTTTCAAGCATTGATTTTAAATCAAGATTATTTCCTTTAAGAAGAGCAATTAAAACAGTATCTGCAATTTTTAAAGCTTCCGCAGGTTCTTTATCTTTGTTTATTCCAAAAATCCAGGTACAGGCACCAACTCCTAATGCTCTCGAAATACAATCATCATTTCCAATTTCATCACAAGGTAATCTAAAAGACTCTTCAATTTTTTTTAGATCATAACCATTCTTACCTTCTGGAAAACCAGCTTTAGCAGAAAAAGGAAATAAAAATAATATTGCAGCAAGAATTAATCGTTTCACTTAAAAATAACTGGAAATAACCGTTGAATCATAAATATGACCGGCACTCTCAATTAGTGGTATCACTTCTGGATCTTCAAACATAGCTATTGATTTACCTTCTTCACCCTGTTCAATAAGAATTACACTTGTTGGATCATCT
>CACAXS010000036.1 GCA_902536545.1 uncultured Prochlorococcus sp.
GAATTCATTAGACCATTGTTCTTTACTCCAAAGCGAAATCGTATTTGAATCTAATTCAAAACATAAATCAATATCTTTCTTATTTATTAGTTTAATAGATATCATTTATTATGTATTTATATCTAGAAAGTTAAAAACTAAAGTCATTATAAAATATGACAGTTTTGGCAAAGCTTTATTTAAAGTTCTCCTATGGAAGAAAAACAATCTTTTTTAAAACAAAAAATTGACTTGGAAAGTCCTAACAAAAATATTGTGCCTATTACCACATCCATTGAAGGAGATGGGAAATTGTCAGTTGGTGGATGTTCTATTGAAGAACTAGTTAAAAAATATGATTCTCCTCTTTATATTTTAGATGAAATCACTTTAAGAAATTCTTGTAGAGCGTACAAAAAAGCATTAGAAAAATATTATCCCGGAAAATCCTTGCCCATATATGCTTCTAAGGCAAATAGTTCCATTTTCATGAGTAGTCTTGTTTCCTCGGAAGGTTTAGGACTTGATGCGGTTTCAGAAGGAGAACTATTAACTGCTATTAAAGGTGGGGTTCCAAATGAAAAAATTGTTTTTCATGGTAACAACAAATCAGACAAAGAATTAGAATTCGCAGTTAGAAATAATATTAAGGTTATTGTAGATAATAATTATGACTTAGAAAGATTAGATGAGATCTCAAATTCATTTAATCATGATTTAGAAATAATGATTCGCTTTACTCCTGGGATAGAATGCCATACACATGAATACATTAGAACTGGATCATTTGATAGCAAATTTGGTTTCGGAATAGAATATTTAAATATTCTATTTAACAGAATCAGCAATACAAAGCACCTAAAATTAAAAGGTTTACATGCTCATATCGGTTCACAGATTTTTGAACTAGACCCTCATAAGGATCTGGGAGAAATAATGGTAAAGGTTATCTTAGACGCCAAAAAGTTTGGTCATAATATTGAGGAACTAAATGTTGGCGGGGGTTTAGGTATCAGATATACAGAAAGTGATGATCCCCCTTCAATTGATGAATGGGTAAAAACAATTTCTTCTTCCGTTGTTGAAGCTTGTAAAAAAAACAACTTAGATTTTCCTACATTAATGTGCGAACCAGGTAGATCTATTGTATCTACAGCAGGTATAACCATTTACACAATTGGGGCTTTTAAAGAAATTCCCGGTATCAGAACATATTTCTCTGTTGATGGTGGTATGAGTGATAATCCAAGACCAATTACATATCAATCAAATTATTCTGCATGTTTAGTAAGCAATCCACTAAATATTAATCCCAAAAATAAATATACTATTGCTGGTAAGCACTGCGAATCGGGAGATGTATTATTTAAAGAAATTGAACTAGCAGAATGCAAAACGGGAGATCTTATATGTGTTTTTGGTACTGGTGCATATAATAATTCAATGAGTTCTAACTACAATAGAATTCCAAAACCTGCTGCTCTCTTAGTTAAAGATGGAGAGGCAGAAATTATTCAAAAAAGAGAAAGCCCATTGGATCTTTTAAAATATGACGTATTACCTGATCGCTTTATCAAACAAAATTAGGTACATTTAAATTAATTTTGTATTTAATGTGAATTTCTGGGGGATAATAAATTTAAAACTTTTATTAGATGTCTTATTTGCTATTGGTTTCGGACTTTTATTATTTTCTAGAGTAAAAGAACAACGGACATTATGGCTTCTAAGAGGATATTTGTTTTTAGTGTCATCCGCATGGTTTATTCAAAGATATGCATACCTTCCTCTAACATCAAAATTAATTGATGCTGTAGTCCTCGCTTGCTCTCTCTCATTAGCGATCCTTTGGCAAGGAGAGTTAAGAAGATTAATGGAACTACTAGGCACTGGGAGGTTAGCTGTATTACTTGGGAATCCACCAAAGGAATTTAGAGCAACTTCAACTACCATTACTCAGTTAGTTGATACTGCAGGTAAACTCTCTCAAAGTAAAAGGGGCGCTTTGATCGTTGTAGATTTGGGGAGTGATTTAAGACCTGAAGATTTTTTATATTCAGGTACCAATATTGAGGCACAATTATCAACTAACCTTTTAATAAATCTTTTTGCAACAGATACTCCTTTACATGATGGAGCGGTACTTGTTAAAGGTAACAAAATAATTTCTGCTGGCGTAATACTTCCTCTCTCAAGACAAGGAATAAGTAGATATGGGACCAGACATTTAGCTGCATTAGGAATTACAGAAAGATTCGACAGATGTATTTGTATCGTTGTCTCTGAAGAGACAGGTACTTTATCATTAGCTAACCAAGGGAAACTTGAAAGACCAATTACCAGCAGTAGGTTGCAGGAACTTCTCGTAAATTTGATTGGGAATCAAAACTCTACAGGAGCAAATAAAGCGTCTTTAAGTAAAAATATCTTATCCCAAAAGACAGACTCGGGTGATAATATCATCAGTAATATAAATAAAAAAGAGTCAGAAAAATCAGAAGTTTTTATTAACAATAAGGATTAACTAATGAATTTAGAAAAAGTAGTAGACGATAAAATTAATGATTTATTAATAAAAATAGATAAGCAAAAATTGCCCAAACACATAGCAATAATTATGGACGGCAATGGGAGATGGGCGACAAAAAAAGGTTTGCCTCGATCATTCGGACATAAACAGGGCGTAAGTGTATTAAAAAAAATTCTCAAAGCTGCAAAAAATTTAGGTTGTAAAGTAATTACTGTTTATGCTTTTTCAACTGAGAATTGGTCAAGACCAACAAAAGAAGTTGATTTTCTTATAAATCTTTTTAGTGAAGTTTTAAGAAACGAAATTAAAGAGATACATGAAGAATCAACAAAAATAAAATTTATTGGAGATTTAACTCCTTTCCCAAAAAATTTAAGAGAAATAATCTCTAGTTCAGAATCACTCACTAAAAACAACAATAAATTTCTATTCAATGTTTGTGTTAATTACGGAGGTAGGCAAGAAATAGTAAAAGTTGCAAAAGTATTAGCATTAAAATCTTCTGCTGGGGAAATAAAACCAAGTGAAATTAATGAAGAATTATTTAATTCAGAGCTATTAACTGGAGGGATTAAGGATCCAGAGTTACTAATAAGAACTAGTGGAGAAAAAAGGATAAGTAATTTTTTATTATGGCAATTAGCATATTCAGAAATTTACATATCTGACGTACTTTGGCCAGAGTTCAATGAACATGAATTTCTTAAAGCAATAATTGATTACCAATCAAGAAATAGACGTTTTGGCGGTATAGAATCATTACCAAAAGGATCTTTTGAAGATTCTCAATATTCTTCCTAATAAAAATGGCTAATTCGAAAAATCAGTTATTTAAAGAAATTAGGTTCGATTGGGATAAAGAGGAGATATTGGAAATACTTAATATGCCTCTTATTGATTTAATGTGGGAATCACAAATTGTTCACCGGAAATTTAACAAATACGACATTCAATTAGCATCATTGTTCAGCGTAAAAACTGGTGGATGTGAGGAAAACTGTTCGTACTGTAGTCAATCAATTTATAGTGCTAGCGAAATCAAAAGTCATCCACAATTTCAAGTTGAAGAAGTTTTAGCAAGAGCTCAAATAGCAAAAAATGAGGGTGCAGATAGGTTTTGTATGGGTTGGGCATGGAGAGAAATTAGAGATGGGAAATCTTTTAATGCAATGTTAGAGATGGTTAGCGGTGTAAGAGACTTAGGGATGGAAGCATGCGTTACTGCTGGGATGCTTACAGAAGAACAAGCTTTCAGACTGGCTGATGCAGGTTTGACCGCGTATAACCACAATCTTGATACTAGTCCTGAGCATTATAAAAATATTATTACGACAAGAACTTATCAAGACAGACTAGATACCATTAAAAGAGTAAGGAATGCAGGAATAAATGTTTGTTGTGGAGGGATAATAGGTTTGGGTGAAACTAATGGCGATAGAGCATCTCTTTTGGAAGTGCTTTCAAACATGAATCCACATCCTGAAAGTGTTCCTATAAATTCATTAGTAGCTATTGAAGGTACTGGTTTAGAAGATAATCAAGATATTGATTCTATTGAAATGATAAGGATGATTGCTTCCGCAAGAATTCTTATGCCTAAAAGTAAAATAAGGTTAAGTGCAGGCCGAGAAAAGCTTTCAAAAGAAGCCCAAATTATATGTTTTCAATGTGGGGCAAATTCAATTTTTTATGGAGATGAGTTACTCACAACTTCAAATCCATCTTTTCAATCAGACAGAAAACTTCTTAAAGAGGTAGGAGTATCATTTAACAAAGATTTTGAAACTCGTGAAAAAACATTATTCTCTTTATGAA
>CACAXS010000037.1 GCA_902536545.1 uncultured Prochlorococcus sp.
AACTTCCAAGTCAATTTATGGAAAACTGGTGTTTTCATAAAAATACACTTATGAATATTGCTAAGCACTACAAAACAGGAGAAAAATTATCCGATGAGAATTTTGAGAAGCTACTAAAGAATAGAACTTTTAATTGTGGTATGGCTACTCTTAGACAACTACATTTTGCAATTACAGACCTCAGATTGCACAGTAGTATTGATAAAAACGCAGGTAAAACAGCAGATGAAATAAGAAGAGAAGTTGCAAAACAAACTACTGTTATTAAACCAATTCAAGAAGATCACTTTCTTTGTTGTTTTAGTCATATATTTGCAGGCGGATATTCTGCAGGATATTACTCATATAAATGGGCTGAAGTTCTTAGTGCTGATGCATTTTCAATGTTTGAAGAAGCTGATCTAGAAAACTCTGAAGATTTAAAGTTAATAGGAAAGAAATTCAAAGATACAATACTTAGTTTAGGAGGAAGCTTACCTCCATTAGACATATTTATAATATTCAGGGGAAGAGAGCCACAAACTGATTCCTTAATAAGGCACTTAGGTCTATCAGAAGCTACTTAATAATTTCATCGATTATTTTGTCAACCACAGATTTATTTCTTACAAGGTTTCTATGTTTATATACTTTTACTGATATTTTTTTTCCAAAATTTAAATTTGTCCACCAGCCAGGGAAAACCATTATATCCCAATAAGTATAGAAATTTATACACTCAATTTCATCAAGAAAAAAATCATTATTTGCGAGTTCTCTTAAAAACTTACTATTTATTTTCATTTCTGATATTCCTCTAAATGGGTATTTAGGTATTAATTGAGCCATCAAAGTACCTTTGTGAGGGGAACCTATAGATATTAATCTTCTTGTTCTTTTATACCCATTAAATTTTTGAAGCCAGTATCTACCTATTATTCCCCCCATAGAAAATCCCAAAATATCTATTTCTTTTTCTAAACCATACTCCTCTAAAATTAGTTCGTTTAATTTATTAGTCAAATCCAGAATTGAAGACATTCCATATGAATGCTTAAGAGTTGGGGCAAAATAATCAATGCCAATATCATCAAGTTTTGAGGTAATAGAAGAAAAAATACTTGAAGTATTCCAAAGACCATGAATCAATATAATAGGATTTCTTTTTTCCAATACTTTAATTGTTTTCAAGAATTCTTACTATCGACACCTTCCCATCGAAACCTGTGATTGGAGGATTACATTTTGTCAAAATAATTTTAACTTTAGAAAGCTTAAATTCATGAACAATGATTTCTAAAATTTCGTTTGAATATTTTTCGATTGTAAAACAATATATTTTCTTTGATTGGTCTTTTAAAATTTTAACTAATTTTGAATAGTCAATTGTTTTTTCTATATCATCATTTACTGTACATTTTTCAAAATCAGTCCACAAAAATATATCTAAAATAAATAGTTGTCCTAATTCCCTTTCTTCATCAAGAACGCCAACTCTAGCCCAAAGTTTAATATTCTCAATTTTTAAAAAAGTTTCCATCTTTAAAAGTTTTAAAGATTTTTATGCGTATAGATAGCCTTTCCTGATGAAAAATCATCAACTATATTCCCATCACCTTTTAGGAAATATTTATAAGTTACCATACCTTCTAGACCTACAGGTCCCCTTGGTGGAAGAGTTTGAGTAGATATGCCAACTTCAGCGCCAAATCCATATCTAAACCCATCTGCGAACCTAGTAGAGCAATTATGAAAAACACCTGCACTATCAACTACATTCATAAATTTATTGGCAGTATTTAAATTTTCAGTAATTATTCCATCTGTATGTTTTGAACTATATTTTTGAATATGTGTGATTGCTGCCTCAAGATCATCAACAATTTTTATCGATAGAATTAAATCCAAATATTCAGTTTTCCAATCTTCTAGGCTAGCCTCATATTTTAACCCTAATTCAACTGATCTCTTGTCTCCGATTAATTTAACATCATTAGAATTATAAAGAGGGATGGCTTTTTCTAAAAAAGCTGGTGCGATATCTTTATGGACTAATAAAGTTTCGATAGCATTACATGCTGCAGGATATTGAATTTTGCTGTCCAAAGCAACTGATAAAGCCATCTCTAGATTTGCCTCAATATCTATAAACAAGTGACAAATTCCATCAGCATGACCTAGCACAGGAATTCTTGTATTCTCCTGAATAAATTTAACTAATTCATTACTTCCTCTTGGAATTATTAAATTAATATATTTCTCAAGATTTAACATCGCCATGCTATCTTTTCTGCTCGTTAGTAAACATATTGCATTTTTATCAATACCTGATTCGTCTAAACCTTCTTGCAAAGCTTTCACTATTGAAGTATTTGTTAAATTGGCTTCACTACCACCTTTTAGCATTACACCATTACCTGATCTTATTGCTAAAGAACTTATCTGCATCACAGCATCTGGCCTTGATTCAAAAATAACTCCTAAAACTCCAATTGGTACAGTTTTTCTCTCTAAGATCAATCCCTTTGAAAGCTCTCTTTTAATTTGAACTTGATTAACAGGATCAGCCAAATCTCCAACTTTTCTTACCCCTTCAATTCCTGAATTTAATTTTGATTTTGATAACTTTAATCTAGAAAGTAAAGCCCTAGAAATACCTTTTTTTTCTGCATTTGAATAATCCTTATTATTAGCATCTAATATTTCTTTAGAATTTTTTTCTAGATAATCAGCCATAAAATTTAGGGCTTTTATTCGATTTTGATTTTCAGTCTGACTTATTTTTATTGATGCCAAACGAACTTTCTCAGCTTTTTCTAGAAGATCATTATCTAGTTGAGGAACTTCAAAGATATTAGACATAATATTTTTTAGTTAATTTAATAATAATTCAAATTAACGATTCTTTAAAGTAAATTTCTTTCTGAGTTAATATCTAAAAAATAATTGAACTTGACTCTTCCAATCCCCATTGGAATCATAAGAACCTAATAATTCTAAGTTTGGATTTGCCTGAAAAGTCAAAATTCCTAATGGTGAAATATCATCTCTTCCTGGAACCGTTTGAAAGGCAAAATTTATCGCATCAGTAATATCAAGCCCTATTTCCGCCACCCATGCTTGAGAAGAAAATTCTTCATTAGAAGATGATTGACCATCATTTTCTATATCTAAATTTTCATTGGAAAAAATATTATTTAATGAATTATTATTTTCTATTAACGCTGGATATAGAGATAACTGAAATCTTTCACTAAATGCATCAGCATTATTAAGTTGAGAAATAAATGCTCTATTTATTAAATTTGCAGAGTTCCCCCCAATCAAACCAATTATTTGTGATCTATTATAACTTGGCGTGCTCCTTAATTGGATTCTTCTATTTTCATCAGCAAAAGATAATTGATCTAAAAATCCTTCATAAGATGCTTCAATTTTGATAAGCCTTGAATTGCCAATCCCAAATGATCCCAAACCACTAGAAGTCTCATTTACATCAAGATCACCTGAGATGTTTGAATCCTGATTATTTTCACTTATAGGTATTATAGAATCTGGAACTTTACTAATCAAAGAAAAATTAATAAATGGAACAACACCACTTCTTGATGCAAATAAAATATAATTATCTTTATTTTTATCAAGTTTAAATGGAGTGGTATATAGATTAGCTCTTCCTTTTTCAAGATAAATAAGACCTCTAGCATTTAAATCTTTACCTACCTTTCCGTTTATATTAAGGTCTAATTTGGTATTTAAATAAGCTTGAACTAATTCTGAATATTGAAGTTTAAAATCTGGACCAAGTTTTAATTTAAGATTATTAAAACTCAAATTATTCAAATAAGTTGGCAAAGTTTCTCCCAAAAGAACTGAATTCAAGATTGTTTCATTTGAAATTATTTCAATATTTCTATTATTATTCCAATAAAGTTCTGGCCAATCTTTTTTATCCTCTTTTCGTATAAGATTATTTTCTTTTTTATTATTTTGATTGGTGCTATTAAAATTAATAAATCCGTTATTAAAAGATAGAGAACCTCCCAAAACAGGACTTTCAAATGATCCACTTAAATTTACATC
>CACAXS010000038.1 GCA_902536545.1 uncultured Prochlorococcus sp.
TGATGATATTAAGAGCATCATCTAAATCATCTTTTTCAGAAAGTTCTCTGTTTATAAGAACTGACAATTTTTTATTTTCTTCTAAGGCATATAAAACTGGGGCGGTGAGATAACCACTAGCAAGATCACTTACAGCAGGTTTTCCAAGCTGTTTATCATTTCCAGTAAAGTCAAGAATGTCATCTACAACTTGGAATGCTAAACCAATATTTTTGCCAAAATCGTACAACGAGGTTAAGTTTTCGTCATTAATGCCACTCAAAACTCCAGCTGCTTTACAACTATTGGCTATTAGTGATGCTGTTTTACAATAACTTTTGTTGATGTATTTTGAAAAAGATTGAGCCGAATCAAATCTATTTAAATTTTGTTTGATTTCACCCTCTGCCAAGTCCATTATAACTCTACTAAGTAATTTAACTACATTTACATTGTCGAGATTTGCTAGGTGCCAACTTGCTTGAGCGAATAAAAAGTCACCCGCCAAAACAGCTACTCTGGTATTAAATCTGCTATGAACTGTATCAACTCCCCTTCTTGTAGAAGCCTCATCAACAACATCATCATGGACTAATGAGGCTGTATGAATCATCTCAGTTATTTCAGCAAGCCTTTTATGTTTGCTTGTCAAGCAAAATTCAGGAGATATAGCTTTTGAAATCAATAAAACTATACCAGGTCTCAACCTTTTCCCCCCAGCACTAAAAAGATGTTCTGCTGCGGCTTGAAGAATTGGGTGACCAGCTCCTATAAGATTTTTCAGTTCTAAAATAAGATCATCAAGATCATTTTCAACTGGTTGTAGTAGCTCTGTTACTGTATTCATGATTAACCTCTTTTCTATCTTAAGGAATCAAACATTACTTCGGAGGTTAACCAACCTAATTTCTTTATTAATTCCAAGCCAAAATTTTACTTTATTGGAAAACTCATCTCTTTCTGAAGTAACAAAAAATTTTACATTTTCGAGAGAAATACTTTCATAGCGGTCAGTTTTTGGGATAGCAAAAGATTCATTAAATTTTTTTATTAGTGCTACAGATGGATCAATAATTTTTGTATTTGAATCTAATTTTTTTCTTAAAAATTCATAAATCAAAGGATAGTGACTACATCCAAGTATTAATTCTTCAATATTTTTGTTAATTAGTGGTTTTAAGTAAAAGTCTGAAAGACTATTTAACTTATCATGATTTAATTTTTCTTTTTCAATTTCTGATACAAATTCTGGACATTCTTGCTGAAATATTATCTTATTCTCTTTTTTAGAATTTATAGCTTTCTTGTAATACGATGATCGAACAGTTGTTTGTGTTGCTAGGACACCAATTATTTGTTTATCAACTATTTCCGATACTGAGTTTATAAGATCAAAACAAGGGATCTTTAAATTATCTTCCAGAATATCAAGCGCACACGCATTTGTAGTGTTACAAGCAACTAAAAGTGCATCCAAATTCTTATCAACAAAAAAAGTACAAATCTCCTTTGCAATTAATCTTATCTCATTAGAATTTCTACTCCCAAAAGGCATTCTTTTTGTATCCGCCAAATAAAAAACTTCTACATCTTTACGTGTTTTTAGTAAAGATTTAAGGATAGTAAAACCTCCTATTCCGCTATCAAATATACCTATTTTTAGTTTCACCCTACTTTTTCTAGATATTCGAGGATGCCTTTTGCAATTGCATAGGCTAATCTTTTTCGATGGGTTATTTTTTCTAATCTTCTTGCATCTAATCTTCCCGTTAAAAATCCAATTTCTACAAGGACTGCAGGCATCCTAGTATTTTTAATTACGTAAAATCGACCTTGTTTAACTCCTCGATCAGGACTCCCAGGGGAAACTCTTAAAATTTGTTTTTGAATTCTTTTCGCGAGCAATCTTCCTCTCCAACCTCTGTAATAAAAGGTTTCCAATCCGTTTATATCCCTTCTTTTACCTCTTGAGGCATTTGCATGAATACTTACAAAGATATCTGCATTTGTATTATTTGCAATGGAAACTCTTGGAGGTAAATCCAAATCAACGTCATTTGTTCTAGTCAACCTTACTTCGACACCTTTCTCGGAAAGTAAATTTTTAACTATTTTTGAAACCTCTAGAACAACATCTGTTTCTCTAATACCACCAATACCTATTGCTCCTGGATCAGGTCCTCCATGCCCTGGATCGATTACAACCTCAAACTTGTTTCGTTTTACCTCTGGTAGTTTAAAGTAACCATAATTGTTTTTCTTCTTATAAGCTAAATTTTGATTCGCTTTGATTTTTCCTCTTTTCTTTTCAACTAAACCTTCACCAATCTTTTTAAATGAATATTTTGGATTAAATAGTTTAATTCTCCATCTATTTTTATCTAACCCAACCATTTGCCAAGTCAAAGGGTTCAAATAAGTCTCTTCCTTAAATTCAATTACTAGTCTTGTTTTACCCTTATCTGGTTTACCTAATCTAATTTCTTTTATTGGGCCATTACCTTTCAATGTTCTGGGATTTTTCAATTCTCCGGGAAAATCTACCCAGAATCTATCTCCCGATATTTGGTTAGCCTTCTGAAAGTATGCTTTTAAATTTGTATTTGATTTAGTTCTTAATTCTAAAACCCCATTGGTATTTATAATCCATGCTGCAAGAGCACTTGAAGATTTAACTGGAAGGATTGAACAATTTAAAAATAAAAAAACGGATAAATAACGAAAAAGTTTATTATCTAAAAACTTTATCATTAGTATGAAAACAATTTGTTTTTTCTATGTTTAAGGCTTGGCATCTGCTCCCTAATTTTCTTTACCCTTTCTTTATCAGCAGGAGCTATTGCAGCTCCCTGAGTCTTTCCGGCATCAGATAAAACTGTACCCCAAGGGTCAATTACCATTGCATGGCCATGACTTTGCCTTCTTCCATAATGAATCCCAGTTTGAGCTGGAGCGACTACATATGTTGTATTCTCAATTGCTCTTGCTTGTAATAAGATTTGCCAATGATCTTTTCCAGTAAATGCTGTAAAAGCTGCGGGAATCATAATTAGCTCTGCTCCATTGGAAGACAAATATCTATAGAGTTCAGGAAATCTTACGTCGTAACAAATCGATAATCCTATTTTGCATAAACCTGGGACATCTACAACAGGTGGATACTCTGCCCCAGATAAAATAGTGGATGATTCCTTGTATAAATTTCCATCTGGCAAATCAACATCAAACAAATGAATCTTGTCGTATTTTGCCAAAATCTGTCCATCTTTCCCAAATAAGGCTGACCTATTAAAAGTATGACTGTCATCACCAGCAGGGACAGGATACCCTCCTCCCAAAAGAAATACTTGATATCTTTGTGACATAGTTTTTAGAAAATTTGCACACTTCTCAGACAATTCAGAAGCTAATCTAAGTTTTTCATCATCTCCTCCTAAAAAAGCAAAATTCTCAGGCAATCCTATTAACTCAGCACCTCTTCTAGCAGCTAATTCAATCTGTTCTTCTGCTTCAATAAAATTTGCTTCAACATTTGAAGTACTCGTAATTTGCAATGCAGCTACCAAAAAATCAGTCAAGGTTTTACTCCTAGTGAACAAATTCGTAAATCATGAGGCACGAATCACACCTCTTTCAACTTGAGCT
>CACAXS010000039.1 GCA_902536545.1 uncultured Prochlorococcus sp.
TCTGTTATCGAAGCAATTGGAGTTAAAGATTCTACCTCTAGATCAATATCAATTTTTCTACGACTTAAATTGTCGACAATAATTACATCATGATTTTGCTCTGCTAAATTCACCGCACAAGGCCAACCGCAAAAACCATCTCCACCTAGAACAATAACTTTCACTCAGAACTCCAGAATTAATAGATTCATAATATATTTATTAAATTACTACAGTGTGCTTCCAATTTGCGAAAAAACATTGTAAAAAGTTTCAAATCTTCTTTCTTAATACGATAAATAAAATAATAAGTTTTTATTTGCTTTTTAAACTTTGCGCAATGTAGAGAATTAGATAGATATGTTTTTTTCAGGTGAACTTGCTTCTGCAAAGTCTTGTTTTTTAATTCTGCCTGCCAGAAAAGCTTGTCTGCCAGCTTTCACACCATAATTTATCGCTTGAGCCATTTGAGGAGGATTTTCAGCTTGTGCTATTGCACTATTGATTAAGACACCATCAGCTCCAATTTCCATAGCTTGAGAAGCTTCACTAGGGACTCCAATTCCTGCGTCAATTATTACTGGCACTTTTGCATTCTCAATAATTATCCCTATATTAGATAAATTTAATAAACCTTGCCCAGAGCCTATAGGTGAGCCTAATGGCATTACAGTTGCACAACCTATTTCTTCTAGTCTTTTTGCAAGAATAGGATCTGCATTGATATAAGGAAGTACAGCAAAACCCTTTTTTATTAAAATTTCGGCTGCTTTAATGGTTTCTATCGGATCTGGTAGCAAATACTTTTTGTCAGGAATAACTTCTAACTTCACAAAATTATTATCTTCTTGACCAGATAATTTTGCAAGTTCTCTACCCAAAATTGCTATTCTCACAGCCTCATCGGAATTAACGCAACCAGCTGTATTAGGAAGCATCCAGTATTTTTTCCAGTTGATCTTTTCAAGTAAATTTTCTCCGGTCTGGTCATTTTTAATTCTTCTAACAGCAACGGTTATAATTTCCGTTTCAGAATTTGACAAACTTTCAACCATATCTTGAGTAGATTTGTATTTGCCAGTCCCCACCATTAATCTACTGGAAAAATGTTTTCCACCAATTAATAAAGAAGAATAATTTTCCATATTTAGAATCCCTTATTTTTAATACCTTTATAAGGTTTATAATTATTTCTTTTTTCTAACTCCTTACTTTTTTTAATTGCTGTTTTGTTTTTTGGATCTATCATCAAAACCTTTTGATAAGTTGCATACGCCAAGTCGTACTCAAGTAAACGCTGTTGTGCTGATGCTAGGTTATTTAGGGCTATAGGATATTCTGGGAGTGATTTTATTGCAGAGTTATAGTGTTTAATTGCTTTCTTAAATTCATTTTGAGCAGCATAAGAGAAGCCTAAAGCATTATTTATTATCGCTTTGGCTTCATCAGGTTCATTTTCATAATTTTCAATTGCTTTTAAAAAAGTTTTAGTTGCTTCAGAATATAATCTTTTTTTTATCTGAATAGACCCAAATTCATATAATTCT
Source organism: uncultured Prochlorococcus sp. (assembly GCA_902536545.1). Classification (GTDB taxonomy): domain Bacteria; phylum Cyanobacteriota; class Cyanobacteriia; order PCC-6307; family Cyanobiaceae; genus Prochlorococcus_A. The sequence goes on from CACAXS010000039.1 coordinate 1,527, forward strand.
GTAACTAGAGTGAGAGAATTTAAACCTTTCTGTTCGAATTTTACTAAATTTAATTCTTCACTTCTTGTTTTTAGAAATTGTCTGAATACAAAAATAGAAATAATTATTAATACAACAAAAAGGATTATTAAATAAGATTGAAAGGAAGATATTTCCATTATTTATATTTACTTTTCTAGATTATATTCTTTTTTCTAGTTAACTAACGGAAGAAACAATTTTTTCAAAACACTTAGGATCGTTTAAAGCTAATTGAGCAAGCATTTTTCTATTAATGATGATTTCTGAATTTTTCATGCCATTTATCAACTTGCTATAGTTTGTCCCATTTATCCTAGCTGATGCGTTAATTCTAGAAATCCAAAGTCTCCTAAAATCTCTTTTTCTTCTTCTTCTATCCCTATATGCATTACAAAGAGCTTTCATCACTCTTTGGTTTGCGGTTCTGAAAAGATTTTTGTTGCCGCCTCTAAAACCTTTTGCAAGATTTAAGATTTTGTTTCTTCTTTTTCTGGCTATGTTGCCTCTTTTTACGCGTGCCATGAATATCTAATAAAAATTGGTTAAAGATTTATGCGTATGGAATCATTAATCTTACATTATCAGCATCTCTTTCATCAACTACGGCTTTTGTTGATAGATGTCTTTTTAATTTTGAGCTTTTATGATCAAGTAAATGATTATGGAAAGCTCTTCTTCTCATGAATTTACCCGTCGCAGTAGCTTTAAATCTTTTGGCAGCTGATTTACGAGTTTTTAGTTTAGACATTTAAGTCAAATGTGTTTAATTAGGATAATCTAAACCTTTATACGCATTGGTGCAAATTAAAGTTTTTAATTGCTAAGAAAAGTTCTAACTTATGAAACTTAAATTTGCCTTTTTACATTTATTTTTAGGATGTATTTCTCTTTTATTAATGAATACTAAATTTACTTCAAATGTAAAAGGGGAAGAATTGCAAAAGGTTGAATTCAATAATGTAATAAAAAAAGGAAAATTTCTAATTGGCTTAAAGCAATATTTAGGCGGGGAGAATGACAGTTTTTCAAAAAAAAAGAATATTAATTTTATCACTGATAAAGGTTTTTTAAACTTGATATCGTCCAACGGTATTAAACATAAATCAAAACAGATTAATATTAGCTGGTTAGATATACCTATCAAAAATCCAAAAACAATCGAAAGAATTGTTTTTGGTCCTTTTGCTAGCTATGAATCAGCAAAAAAACAAGCAGAGAAACTTAAAGATAAAGGATTTGACACGACTATTGCTTACCCTAAAAATTGGGAAGTATGGATTCCATTTGAAGATGATCTGCCAGAGTTTGAATTAAAAAATAAGATTTTTAGAAAAATAATAAATTTTCAAATTACTCCTTTTCTCAATAATGAATATAGTGTTATGAAACTCCAAGGACCCGTATATATTTACGCTCAAGAGGAAATAAAAATAAATGGTGTAAATTTTGGTAAAAATTTTTATTTATTAGAAGATTCATATGGAACTTGGACTTTAGTTCAAAAAATTGAATTTGACGACTATTTAGCAGGTGTTTTGCCATATGAAATTGGACCGAATTCTCCTTTAGAAGCACTCAAGGCTCAAGCAGTTATTGCAAGAACTTGGGGAATATTTAATTCTGATAGATTTAATATGGATAAATATCATTTATGCATAAGCACTCAATGTCAAGTTTATAAGCCTTCTAAAATTTCAAATAAAAACGTACAAAAAGCTATAGACGCAACTTCAAATTTAATTCTCACTTATGGAAATCAACCAATAAATGCTTTTTACCATGGTTCTAATGGTGGAGTATCTGCTACTGCAGGCGAGTCTTGGCAAATTCAAGATTATTCCTACTTCAATTCAATAATTGATGGTTCTAAATCATTAAATACAATTTTTAAACTTCCAATTGCAAATGAATCTGATTTAAATAATTTTTTAGATTTCGATAAAGAACAGTT
>CACAXS010000040.1 GCA_902536545.1 uncultured Prochlorococcus sp.
GCATTTTATGTTCAATTCCGTGGGGTTACTTAGATGAAGAATTGAATCTTATAAACAAACAAAAATTGGACAGAGGTTTAGGTATGGTTTTTATGCCTAATAAAAAAGAGAAAATTGAAGAATGCAAATCAATATGTGAGGAGGAAGCAGAAAAATTAAGCGTCAAAGAAACATCTTGGAGAAAAGTGCCCGTAAATAATGAAATCTTAGGTCCTTTAGCCAAAGCAAATGTCCCCTACATTTGTCAGTGGATTTTATACATAGATACAAAAGATAATCAGAATATTGAAAGGCTTTTGTTCCAGCTAAGGAAAAGAATTGAAAAAAAAATAAGAGAAACCTTTAAAAACGATGTTGGGGATTGTGAATTTTATTTTGCCTCACTTAGTTCTCAAACAGTTGTATATAAAGGTATGGTTAGGTCAGAAATATTATCTGAATTCTATCAAGATCTAAAAAAAGAGAATTTTAAGGTCTCATTTTCCGTTTATCATAGAAGATTTAGTACAAATACTCTTCCAAAATGGCCACTTGCTCAGCCCATGAGATTCCTAGGACATAACGGGGAAATCAACACTCTTTTGGGAAATATTAATTGGGCTAAAGCTTCAGAAACACATATAGATGATTTTTGGGGAGAGCTATCTAATGAAATAAAGCCAATTGTAGATGTAAATAAAAGTGATTCATCAAATCTTGATGCAACCTTAGAAATTAGTATTCGTTCAGGTCAGCCCATTACTGATTCATTACTAAAACTTGTTCCTGAAGCATTTAGAGATCAACCAGAACTTGAGCAGAGAGAAGATATAAAAGCTTTTTATGAATATTCTGCAAGCCTACAAGAAGCTTGGGATGGTCCAGCACTCCTTGTATTTGCTGATGGAAATTTTGTCGGGGCAACACTTGATAGAAATGGCCTAAGACCAGCAAGATATTCAATCACAAATGATGGTTTTGTAATAATGGGTTCTGAAACAGGAGTAGTAGATCTTGAAGAAGAAAGAGTAATAGAAAAAGGTCGATTAGGACCGGGACAAATGTTGGCAGTTGATTTTCATCAGAATAGAATCCTAAGAAATTGGGAAGTAAAATCTGAAGCCTCCCAAAGGCATGATTATAAAAGTCTTCTCAGTAATAGAACTATAAAAATTGAAAATAATGAATGGGTTAAAGACTGCAAACTAAAAGACCTTGACTTGTTGCAACAACAAACTGCATATGGTTTTTCAGCGGAAGATAATGACCTTATCTTAGATTCAATGGCTTCATTAGCTAAAGAGCCTACTTATTGCATGGGTGACGACATACCATTAGCAGTTCTTTCATCTAAGCCACATATTTTATACGACTACTTTAAACAAAGATTTGCACAAGTTACTAATCCTCCTATTGACCCTCTGAGAGAAAAACTTGTAATGAGTTTAGAGATGCATCTTGGAGAAAGATGTACACCATTTGAAATTAAAGATGCTAAACCTTTTGTTCATTTACAAAGTCCGATTCTTAATGAAGAAGAACTCATTTCTATCAAAAAATCAAAAATTAAATCTCAGACAATTTCAAGTTTGTTTGATTTAGAGGAAGGTATTCAAGGCTTAGAGAACCAATTAAAATTAATTTGTAAACAGAGTGAGCTGTCTATAAAAGAAGGTTGCTCTCTAATTATCATTTCTGATAAGGGAATTAATCCTAAAAAGACTTTTATACCTCCTTTACTTGCTGTTGGAGCAATTCATCATTATCTTCTTAAAAAAGAAATCAGGCTAAAAGCTTCTCTAATAATTGAGACCGGTCAATGTTGGAGCACACATCACTTAGCTTGTTTAATTGGATATGGAGCAAGTGCAGTTTGCCCTTGGTTGACCTTCGAAGCAGGTAGACACTGGTTAAAACATCCAAAAACACAAAAACTCATTGATAGCAAAAAAATAAATCCATTATCAATCGTTGATGTTCAAGAAAATATTAAAAAAGCTTTAGAAGACGGTCTAAGAAAAATTCTCTCAAAAATAGGCATCTCACTTTTATCTAGTTACCATGGTGCACAAATTTTTGAAGCTGTAGGCCTTGGATCTGACTTAATAAAAATTGCTTTTGATGGTACAACAAGTCGTATCGCTGGCATAACATTAAAAGAATTAACTAATGAAACACTTTCAATACATACGAAAGCCTATCCAGAAATCGATTTAAAGAAATTAGAATTTTTAGGTTTTGTACAATTTAGAAATAATGGAGAATATCATTCCAATAACCCAGAGATGTCCAAAGTTTTACATTCAGCGGTAAAACAAGGGCCAGGATACGATCATTTTGAAACTTACAAAAAACTTATTAGTAATAGACCGACAACATCTCTTAGAGATTTACTAACAATTAATTCAACAAGAAAAAGAATTCCATTAGAGGAAGTTGAAAGTGTTGAATCAATTTGCAAAAGGTTCTGTACTGGAGGAATGAGTTTAGGTGCTTTATCAAGAGAAGCGCATGAAGTTTTAGCAGTTGCAATGAATAGAATTGGTGGAAAAAGTAATAGTGGAGAAGGGGGAGAAGATCCAGCTCGTTTTAATGTTTTAAATGATATTGATAAAAATACTCAGTCAGCGACGTTGCCATTTATTAAAGGCTTAGAGAATGGAGACACCGCATGCTCAGCTATTAAACAAATAGCATCAGGAAGATTTGGAGTTACACCTGAATATCTAAGGAGTGGTAAACAACTCGAAATTAAAATGGCTCAAGGTGCAAAACCGGGAGAGGGGGGACAATTACCTGGTCCAAAAGTTGATTCTTACATCGCAAAACTAAGAAATAGTAAACCTGGAGTAGCTTTAATATCTCCACCCCCGCATCATGATATTTATTCAATTGAAGATTTAGCTCAACTTATCCACGACTTACACCAAGTTCATCCAAAAGCGAAAGTAAGCGTTAAACTTGTTTCTGAAATTGGTATAGGCACTATTGCTGCTGGAGTGAGCAAAGCTAATGCAGATGTAATTCAAATATCAGGCCACGACGGAGGTACAGGTGCTTCACCCCTGAGTTCTATTAAACATGCAGGTTTACCATGGGAACTAGGTGTTGCTGAGGTTCATAAATCTCTCTTAGAGAATAACTTACGCGAAAGAGTAATTTTAAGAACTGATGGAGGTCTTAAAACAGGCTGGGACGTAGTTATTGCAGCTTTACTAGGTGCTGAAGAATACGGTTTTGGTTCTGTAGCGATGATTGCTGAAGGATGCATAATGGCTCGGGTTTGTCATACAAACAAGTGTCCTGTTGGAGTTGCCACTCAAAAAGAAGAATTAAGAAAAAGATTTAAAGGTATTCCAGAAAATGTTGTCAATTTTTTCTTGTATATTGCTGAAGAAGTAAGACAGATAATGAGTAGTATCGGTGTTTCTAATATGGAAGAACTGATTGGTAATCAAGAATTTCTTTCTGCAAGAAATATCGATCTTCCAAAAACTTCT
>CACAXS010000041.1 GCA_902536545.1 uncultured Prochlorococcus sp.
TACAACTTCAGTCATTGATGGATTAGAACCTGGAGAGCAAATCTTTATTGATATTCCACCTTGGGCTAAGAAGAGAAAATGAGTTTAAAATCTGAAAACTCTAAAAAACCAATTTTACTTTTAGTCGATGGCCACTCACTTGCTTTTAGAAGCTTCTATGCATTTAGCAAAGGGATTGATGGAGGTTTAACCACCAAAGAGGGATTTCCAACAAGTGTCACTTATGGATTTCTAAAAAGCCTTCTGGATAATTGCAAAAATATTAGCCCTGAGGGTGTTTGTATTACATTTGATACCGAAAAACCAACTTTCAGACATGAATTAGATCCCAATTATAAGGCTAATAGAGATGTTGCACCAGATGTTTTCTTTCAGGATATTGAACAACTAGAAATTATTTTAGAAGAAAGCCTTAATTTACCAATTTTTAAATCTCCTGGTTATGAAGCAGATGATCTCCTAGGCACAATTGCAAATGATGCTTCTTCTAAAGGATGGTGCGTGAATATTCTTTCTGGAGATAGGGACTTATTTCAATTAGTAGATGATCAAAAAGATATTTATGTACTTTATATGGGTGGTGGTCCATATGCGAAAAGTGGTAATCCAACTCTTATGAATGAAAATGGAGTAAAAGAAAAATTAGGTGTTGCGCCAGAAAGAGTAGTTGATCTTAAAGCCCTAACTGGTGATAGTTCTGATAATATTCCGGGTATTAAAGGGGTAGGTCCAAAAACTGCAATTAATCTACTAAAAGAAAACGACACTCTTGATGGAATCTATCAGGCTTTGGATAAGATTCAGCATAACAACGATAAGAAATATAAAGGGTTCATCAAAGGTTCAGTTATAGAAAAGCTCAGAAACGATAAACATAATGCTTTTCTTTCCAGGGATTTAGCGAAAATAAATACTGAGGTGCCTTTGATTTTAAGTAACGGTTATGAATTAAAAAATATAAATCAAGAACTACTTTCAGAGTCACTGCAAAAACTTGAACTATCAACACTTCTTAGACAAATTGATATTTTCTATTCAACTTTCAGCAAATAATGGTTTTGGAGTTCTTAAATTAAATCTAAGAGGATCTGGATCTGCGAGATATTTAGCTAAAGGAAATTATTGTGCTAGATGCTCCAGTGATGTTATTTCAGCAATTAATTATTTTAAAAAATTCATTAATTTAGAGTTTAAAGATCTCATTAAGATGAATAATCTTCCAATTTACGGAGTTGGATTATCTTTAGGCGGAACAATTCTTTTAAATTCCTGCTTGGATTACGATGAAAACAAAGGAGAAAAACTTTTAGATGGCTTAGCATGTGTTAGTAGCCCTTTAGATTTATCATCATGTAGTCTCTGTATTGAAAAATCTAGAAATTATATCTACCAAAAATGGTTACTTCACCGCTTAAAAAATCAGTTATGGGACGGATTTAATGATGAAGGCAAAATTCTTAATAATGAGCAATTAAGAAAAAAAATTAGAAGTTTAAAAAGTATAAGGGAATTTGATCAGAAATTTACAGCTCCTAGTTGGGGATTTAATTCTTTAGAAGATTATTATGTTAAAGCTTCTCCAATATTTAGAATCCAAAACTCAATAAAAAAATTACCTCAAATGCTTTTTATTCATGCCAAGGATGATCCTTGGGTTCCATACAATGCAACTTTGAATTTAAGAGGAAAATTTATTGATAAATTTACTATTTTTATAACTGAAAAAGGAGGTCATAATGGTTTTCACTCGATTAATGGCTGCTGGTCAGACGAAGTGGTAAAGAACTGGTTAATTAGTATCTAGGACTATTTGAAAATGGTGTTTTTTTAAAAATCCATTTTTCTATTGGCTTACCGTTAATAATATGTGAGATAAAAATTTCTGAAATTTTTTCTGGAGAAACTTTCTCGTACCAAATACCATCTGGCCAAACAAGAAGAATTGGGCCGTTCTTACATATCCTTAAACAGTCAGCTTTTGATCTTAATATATGAATATTTTTTGTACAGGGATCATTCTCAAATTTTTTTAAAGTCTTTTTCAGACATTCCCATGTTTTTTGACCTTCATTGCCTTTAAAACATTTCTGTTTTGTGGGTGTTGCGCATAAAAGAAGATGCTTTTTAATATTCACTTTTATCCAATAATTAAGTATTTTTTCCCTTTTTTAATTTCTTGCTTAACAAAAAGTCTGGCCCAATTGTCTACTTCAAGAATATCCTCCAATTCTGGACTTAAGTTCAAATTCTCCATATGTGATTCACAAGCTTTACTTATAAATGTTGGAATTTCTTGAAAAGAAATTTTTTCTTTAAGGAATTGTTCAACAGCCATTTCATTAGCAGCATTTAAGACTGCAGGCATAGTCCCAGAAGATTTTCCTGCGGCATAGGCAAGTCCCATGCATGGATATTTAAACTCGTCTGGCTCTTTAAAAGTTAATTTTCCAATTTCACTTAGGTTTAATCTTTTCCAATTTGTTTTAAATCTTTCAGGCCAACTCATCGCATATAAAATAGGTAGCTTCATATCTGGCCAACCTAATTGAGCTAATACTGAAGAATCATCCATCTCAATCATTGAATGAATAATACTTTGAGGGTGGATAACTATTTCAATATTTTCGTAAGAGGTCCCAAATAAATAATGAGCCTCTATAACTTCTAATCCTTTATTCATAAGAGTTGCAGAATCTACAGTTATTTTTTTTCCCATATCCCAATTAGGATGTGAAGTCGCATCTTCGACTGTTACATGCTTTAAATCCTCAACGGCCCAATCTCTGAAAGCACCACCAGAAGCTGTTAAATGTATAGCTTTTAAACCCTTAGGCATCTCTCCTGTTGAAAAATCTGCATTTTCATAATTAGGTAATCCTTGTAAACATTGAAAGATAGCAGAGTGTTCTGAATCAGCAGGTAAAAGTCTACTATTATTTTTATTTAATGCAGGAATAACAATTGGCCCTGCCGCAATTAAAGTTTCTTTGTTAGCAAGTGCAATATTTTTCCCCGCATTGATTGCTGACATTGTTGGAATTAAGCCTGCACAGCCTACTATCCCTGTTACCACAGTATCTGCCTTATCCCAAGCTGCAACTTCGTTAATCCCCTGCTTTCCACCTAAAACCAAGGGAGCATCATCCAAATCTAAGTTATTAATATTATCTTTTAAATCTTCTATAAGATTTTCATCCTCAATTGCAACTACCTCTGGTTTATGTGTTTTAACTTGTTCAGTTAATAAATTAATATTTCTTCCTGCAGAAAGAGCTACGGCTTTAAACTTATCAGGCTGCTCACTAGCTATTTCGAGAGTTTGAGTCCCTATTGAACCAGTAGAACCTAGCACAGTGATGTATTTCAATTTTCTCTGATATTTCTAATATCTTCCCACTTAAAGGTGTATTTAAAAAACAAAAATTTC
>CACAXS010000042.1 GCA_902536545.1 uncultured Prochlorococcus sp.
CTAAAGCTTCCTCATCAAAAGATGGAGCGACGACACATTCTAAGAAAATATCCTTGAGGTGAATTGCGGTCTCACTATCAACATTTGAATTAAAAGCAACTATTCCTCCAAATGCACTAACAGAGTCGCACTCTAAAGCATTCAAAAATGCTTTTGAAGCTGAATTACTTATAGAGGCACCACAAGGATTATTGTGTTTTAAAATAACAGAGGCAAACATCTCGGTTGTAACTTCATCTTTTTCTGTGTAGCCAAATTCTAAAACTGTTGAAAGTGCCGATTCTAGATCTAATAAATTGTTATAACTTAAGTCTTTTCCTTGTAATTGTTTTGCTGAGTTCCATCCAATGTTACTTAAACCATACCAGAAAGCCTTTTGATGTGGGTTCTCCCCATATCTTAAGGTTTTGATTAGTGGATAAGATTCAATATATTTGGAAGATTGTAAATCTCTTTCTCTTCTTATCCAATTAGATATTGCAGTGTCATAGTCTGCTGTATGTTGAAAAGCTTCAAGGGCTAATTTTGCTTTATATGAGTCTTTCAATTCACCTTTTTTACTTTCTTCAAGAAAATTTTGATACTGACTAGGATCTACCAAAACGGAAACATCTTTATGATTTTTAGCTGCAGAACGAATCATAGATGGCCCTCCGATATCGATATTTTCAATAGCATCTTCCCATTTAGATCCCTGATCTACAGTTTTTTTAAAAGGATATAAATTTACAACTACTAAGTCAATTAACTCAAGATTGTTAGCCTCTATATCTTTTTTATGTTTCTCATCAGTTCTTTTAGCTAATATCCCCCCGTGTATTTTTGGATGTAATGTTTTAACTCTTCCTCCAAGAATTTCTGGAGAATTAGTAAAATCAGCAACTTTAATAACTGGAATTTCAGCCTCTATAAGATGTTTGGCAGTTCCTCCACTTGATAGAATTTTATAATTAAATTTCTCTACCAATTCCTTGCAAAATGGGATTATATTTTTTTTATCAGAGACACTTACTAAAGCTAATGGAGACATTATGGGAAAGTTTACTTACTTAAGAATATAAACATGAAATATGCTATCAATCATGAATTTGTCTCGATTAGCTCTCAAACTGCAACTCATAGAATTATTTTGATACATGGTTGGGGAGCTGATTCAGATGACCTTTTAACATTTGGAAAGGAGATGGCTGAAAAAATAAATCTTGATTTTGAGGTAATTTCTTTGAGGGCTCCTGGATTACACCCAAGTGGTCTTGGAAGACAGTGGTATGGATTATACCCACATGATTGGAATGGAGCTGAGGTTGAAGTAAATAAACTTTTAGTTACATTAAAAAATTTTGATACTGATCAGATTCCATTAAGAAAAACAATTTTGTTGGGGTTCTCTCAGGGGGCGGCAATGGCAATTGATGCGGGATTTAAGTTAAATTTTGGATTAATTGTTGCTTGTAGTGGTTATCCTCACCCCAACTGGGCCCCGGGAGAAAAATTCTCACCATTGATAGTTAGTCATGGTTTATTTGACGAGGTTGTGCCTATAGATGCTTCTAGGACTATTTATGAAAAGGTAAAGAGTAAGTCTTCTCAATTTTGCGAATTGTTAGAATTCGATGGATTCCATCAAATTGATTCAAATTTAATTAATTTTATAAGTTCAAATATAAGTAATATTTTTTAAACAAAAGCATATTCATATTCTTCAATCTCTTCCCAATCATCTGCAGTAAGTTCCAGACCCTCAAATATTTTTTCTTCACCAATTCCTTCAACTACAACTTTTAGTGATGGAAATAGAAAATGATTTTCTTCAGCATATTGGGCACTAAATAACCCTTTTTCACCCCAAAAAAATCTATCGGTGGTATGTTCATTTCTTCTGACATTGAAAACTGAAGGCGCAGAGAGACCATTTTCAGCTATGAATCTTCTTGCTGCTGTAACTGGTTTGTGTTTGCCAGTTTCGATATGATAAATAGGTACATGTGCCATTACTCTTTGGCCAGCCAATCTTCTTCTGCTGATTCTTTTTCTTTTTTTTGACATTGATTGGTACTCCTGAAATTATAAATGAGATTAGTCTTATTTATTTTTACTAATCTTATATATGTGATTTAAAATTCACTTCAAATTACATAGAGGACCCATCAACCCCTGATGTAGCATAAAATATGATTAAATATTCATATTTAAGGCTGGCTAAAGTCAGACCTCTTTATATATCTTAATACTTTTTTCATATTTTACAAGCCCTTTTTCAAGTTTTTTTCTAAAAAAAAATTTCTCAAAATTTTATTTATTATGAATCTTTCAAAAAAATTTGAAGAGTTAATTATAAAACAGCTAGAGAGTTTTGGTTGCTCAATGGGTGTGACTAATTTAGTTATGTATCTTGCTTCAGCTAAGCAAGGAACTAAAGCATCTTTTGAAATGATTGGTCAATGGCCACAAATTGATAGATTACTTACATCAATAGAAGATGATCCTTCACTAAAAGTTTCATCGCCTAATAGGAGATGGTACCCGCTGCAAGAAAACGAAATTCTACTTGGTGTCCTAAGGGTAGAAACTGATTTGAAAGGGGGGAATTGGCCAGTATCTCTTGATTCTAGATTAAAAGCGCTTTCAATATCTTTAGCTAAATGCGTCTCTATCGAATTAGAACGTCAAAATAAAAATGAAGAAATAAATTATTTAAAAAATCAGGTCAATGTCATAATCCATCAATTAAGGAATCCATTAGCCGCTATTAGGACATATGCAAAATTACTAATAAAAAGACTAGGTTCAGATGATGATTCTATTGAAATAGTCGAACGCATGATAATAGAGCAAAAACAAATTAATCAATATATGGATTCTTTTGAGCAATTAAATTCACCTATTCAACTACCTTTGGAAATTGGAGAGGAAAGATTATTATTACCACCAAATTTGGATAATAAAAAAGTAATAACTGTTCAGAGTTTATTGAGGCCAATATTAGAAAGGGGTAAAGCAAATGCGGACTTAGAGAATAGAGATTGGACTGAACCTTCTCTTTGGCCAGATTGGACTATTTTGCCACTAAAGGCAAAATATGCTGTAATTGCTGAAATTGTGGCAAATCTATTAGAAAATGCTTTTAAATATGCCCAACAAGATGCTGAAATTGGAATCGCCATTACGAGTAATGGACTTTGTATATTTGATGATGGTAAAAAAATAACCAAGAATGAAAACGAGAAAATTTTTGAAAAAGGATTTAGAGGATCTGCCGCTAAAAAGAAGGACGGCACTGGTGTGGGACTTTTTTTGGCGAGGAAATTAGCAAAACAAATTGGAGGAGATTTGAGATTGCTGGAAAATAACTCTA
>CACAXS010000043.1 GCA_902536545.1 uncultured Prochlorococcus sp.
ACAAATAGACCTAACAATGATAATTTAATCGCCAATCCACTTAATTCAGAAGATCCCAATAAAATTTTTTATGCGTTAATTGATAATTCAGACTCTTTAGAAGAGACTTCTAATATTAATAATTCACTAAGAAATAGTGAGCTTAATCAAATTAATATGAATTCTAAAAAAGCTAATTTATCTAATAAATTAACAACCGAAGAGGAATTATATGATGAATTTAATTATCTTCTTGACGAATAATTAGTTTTAATAATTACTTATGCTCCAGAGTAATAGATTATCAATTTATGCTATCGGCAAAATAAAAAAACTCTGGATTAGAGATGGAATTAATCAATACAAAAAAAGAATGCCTGAACTTATCATCAATGAGTTAAAGACTTTTAATTTAAATAATCTTAGTTCCAATAATAATATTATTATCGCCCTAAGTGAAGAAGGGAAGCAGTTTAATTCAGTTGAACTATGTTCCTTACTTTTAAATTATAAAAATAAAAAAATTAATTTCTTAATAGGTGATACTGATGGAATAAGTTCAGATATAAAAAAAAATTCAGATCTTATATTTAGTCTCTCACCTTTAACTTTTCCTCATGAATTAGCTAGATTAATTCTTGTCGAGCAAATCTATAGAGCTGTTTCTATATCTAACAACTCCCCTTACCATCGTTCTTAAAAAGATTAGATTAAATCTAAAATTAATCTATAAAACTTTAATAACTAACTATTCTTTGAATTTTTGTTGTATAGTACATTTATACTATTAATTCAAGTCTTGGATCCCTTTGATTCAACTACTAAAAGGTTCAAAATTCCCTTATTAAATGATTCGGTATCTGCAGGGTTTCCTTCTCCCGCAGATGACTATACGGAAGAAAATATTGATTTGAATGAACATTTAATATCTAATCCGTTTAGCACTTTTTTTCTTAGAGTTAAAGGTGACTCAATGATAAATGCAGGAATTAAAGATAAAGATTTAATAATAGTAGACAAGAGTTTAATCGCCAAGCCAGGGAATATTATCATTGCAATGATAGACGGGGAATTTACAATAAAAAGATTATCTATGAAAAATGATGAATTATATTTAAAAGCAGAAAACAATAATTATCCTGATTTTAGATTTAAAAACCATGTTGATGTACAGATATGGGGAGTTGTTATTTATTCAATACATAGCTATTGATGAGAATTTCAAGTATTGATGCTATAGCTCTTATAGATGCTAATAATTTTTATGCGTCATGTGAACAAAATATTAATCCTAATTTGAGAAATAAACCGGTAGTAATTTTATCTAATAATGACGGATGTATTATTGCGAGAAGTCCTGAAGCGCGAGCTTTAAAAATTAAAATGGGAACTCCTTATTTTAAGGTCAAAGAAAAATTAAATAAATTAGATGTAGCAGTCTTAAGCTCAAACTACTCGCTTTACGGCGATATGAGCAGAAGACTAATGAATTTACTAAAAAACTACTGTGAAGAAATAGAAATTTATTCTATTGACGAAGCATTTGTCTCAATTTCTAGACCTAATGATAAAAATCTATATCCTTGGGCAAGAAACATAAGATCATTAATATATCAGAATCTAGGGATTACCATAACAGTAGGAATAGGAGAAAACAAAGTAAGAGCAAAAATTGCTAATAAATTAGCCAAAAACATTGATTATTCAGCTGGAATATTTGATTTAGCTAGAACCAGAAATGAGAATAATTATTTAAAAAGAATTAGTGTAGATAAGATATGGGGAGTCGGAAGACAAACCTCTAATTGGTTGCAAAATAAAGGTATTAAAAATGCGAGAGAATTAAGAGATATGGAAGAAAATGAAATCATTAAGAAACTAGGCATAATAGGAAAAAGATTGCAATTAGAACTGAAAGGTTATAAATGTCTGCCTATAGAGAAAAACAAGAAATCAAAAAAAGAAATCCAAGTAAGCAGGAGTTTCGGTACTCCTGTCACAAAATTAGAAGACTTAACTCAAGCACTGGCGACTCACGCAATAAAAGCATCTGAAAAAATGAGAAGTCAGAATTTACAATCATCTGATATTAGAGTATTTGCCAGAACCAGTAAATATTCAAATCAAAATTATCAAAAAAGTGCTCATAGAAAGCTTACAAATGCAACCGACGACACAAACAGCATTTTAAAAATAGTAGTTGAATTATCTAAAGAAATTTATAATCCCGAATATAAATTTTCAAAAGCTGGAGTTTTAATGCAGGATTTAACTAATAGCGAATATTTACAGCAATCAGTTATCAATTACAAGTCTCAGAAAGATATAAAAAAATCAGCAAATCTAATGAGAACTATTGATTTATTAAATAAAAGATTTAATAACAATGCTATTACATGGGCTATTACAAAAACGCCAAAAAGTTGGACGATGAACAAGAATTTCTTAAGTCGATCATCTACAACCGATATAGACCAGATTCCAACTGTAGTAAAATAAAAAATAATATGGAATTTATAATATTTTTAAGCAAAATAGATAAAGAGATTCTTAACTTATTAATAAAAGCAAACTATGTAGTTGAAGAAAATAAAATTGAATGTCTCTTAAATAAAGAAATAAAAGGACTACATAATTTTGTAGAAAATAAGATAATAATATGTACTGAAAATGCGAAAAGGAAAACAAATTATAGAGATGAAAAGAAGCGACCAAACAAAGATAACTTCAAAACAGAATTAGCAGTAAGAAGAGCATTAAGACATGAAGCTACTCATGCCATACAAAAATGTAACAACAATAAGACCGTAGGAGACATAGAAAATTTAGAAGATAAATTAAATCAAAGTAAGAGGAGATCGTTAGAGTTCTCTATTTCAAAATTTTCTGGAAGTTATGCAAAAGAAGTAGAGGCTTATATTCTTGAAGATAAGCCTAAAAAGGTAAAAAATATGATTAAAAAATACTGTCTATAAATTTAAATAAAACATGTTAACTGGCAATAAAATTACCACAGCGTTGTTTATCTAAAAAATTCATATGTTGTCTTTCAAGATAATATAATTCCTGAAATTTAATAGCATCAGAGTTTAAATCCTTAAAAAGATCATCTATCTCTTTATTAGTTTCTGAACAACCTGAGGAGGGTTGATCAATCAAGATAGATATACAATTTTCTAACGTTTTTAATCTTTGAGATCCCCAAGATTCGATCAAGTGTCTACATCTTTTTAAAGAATTATATTTCTCAAGAAGTGATAAAG
>CACAXS010000044.1 GCA_902536545.1 uncultured Prochlorococcus sp.
CATATTTTTTTACTTTTTCATTTGAATAATTAAAATATTCTGAATAAAGGTTATTAGTATGAGTTAATTCTTTAATAATTGGTTTAAAAGAAAATTTTTCCAAAGTTATTGATTGTAATATTTTTGATAAATCCAAAATTGATAAAGTATTCCCTGAACATAAATTAAAAATTCCTGATTCAAATTTTATATTAGATACAAATAAATTAATAAAATCAAATAAATATATTATGTCGAAAAAATCTCTTCTAACTGAAGAATCTCCCTTTATAGTGATTATTCCATCTTCTATAATTTCTTTACAGAGGTTAAAAGTGACTAAATCCCAACAATTTGTCTCTTTAATTAAAGGTTCAGCTAAAACATTAGAAAGTCTTAAAATTAGATATCTCATAGAAGAATTTTTTGCAATATTTGTAATTCTTTCTTCAGCAGCTTTTTTATATATTGCATAAAGATTCTCATTTTGTAATGGACTATTCTCATCGATTTTTCCTTTAATATTTTTTTTATATACATTTACAGAAGACAAATAGACGAAACATCCAATATTATTTTTTAAGCAGATATTGAACAATTCTTCTGTTAATTTAACATTAAATTTAAATGCTTCTTTAGAGTTCTCATAACAAACTTTTGAATTAATACCCGCGCAATGTATAAACAAATCGATATTTTTTTCATTATTAAAAAAGACATTTAAATTATTAAAATCTAAATAATTATATACATAATTAAATTGATATCTTTTGTATCTCTTATTTCTTGTTCCTAACAAAATAACTTGATTATTAACTGAAAAATATTTTGCTAAATTAGAGCCAAGTAAGCTATTGTGACCGGTAATTACAATTTTCATTTTACTATTATCTAATCCATGGTGCACCTTTTTTATAAAGATCTTCTAAAAATTGTTTATCTCTTCGAGTATCCATACATTGCCAAAATCCATCATGCTTATAAGCTGCTAATTCTTTAATACTTGTTAATTTTTCCAAAGGTTCTCTTTCAAGCATTATATTTTCATCAGAAATATAATCAAAAAATCTTGGTTCAGCTACAAAAAAACCCCCATTTATCCAACCTTGATGCAACTGAGGTTTTTCTTTAAAGTCTATAACCAATTCATCTTTTATTTCCAATTCTCCAAATCTAGCTTGTGGTCTAACTGCAGTAATAGTTAATGTTTTTTTATTATCATTATGGAATTTCAAAAGTTTTTCTAGATCAATATCTGAAACTCCATCTCCATATGTAAGAAAAAAAGTTTCATTTTCTAGATAAGGTTGCATAAGTTTTACCCTTCTCCCAGTTAATGAATTAAGACCTGTATCAACAAGTGTTACATTCCATTTTCTTTTATTCAAATTATTTCCTTTAATAAATTCTACTTGGCCATTTTCAAGATTAACTTTAAAATCTTTATTGAGTAATGAAAAGTTTTTAAAATAATTTTTAACTACCTCTCCCTTATATCCAAGCGCAATATAAAAATCATTATGTCCATAATGAGAAAAAATATCCATTATATGAAGAAGTATTGGCAAATTTGAGATTTGTACCATAGGCTTTGGAATCTTTTCTGTGTATTCAGAAATTCTAGTCCCAAAACCTCCGGCCAATATAAGTACTTTCATAAGCTTTAATTAATACAACATTAATTCAATTAATTATAAATTTACCAGCAATAAGTAATTGACTTTAATTCTTTTCTTAAAACTTCATCCTCCGAATGAACTTTATTTGATAAACTCAAAATTAATGATGTAGAATTACTTAAACATTTAAAACCAAACCATAGTTTAGCGGGCACAAATATTCTCTCTAATTTATTTTCACATGTAATAATTTCTCTAAAATTAGACTTATCATAAAAAACAAATTTTACTTTCCCTTTAATGACTACTAAATTAAGATCGTTAATTTTATGAAATTTCCAAGCTTTTATTGAATTCATTTTAATTTCAGAAGTGTAAATCTCTCCAAAACCTTTAAAGTCCTCTTCAAAAGAATTTAAAAGTTTATGAATATCCCCAGCAGAATGTTCTATTTTCTTCAGCTCTGTAAGTTTTACACTATTTATAGAATTCATTTTTTATTAATAATTTAATGAATTTTGCATAATCTCTGAATATAAGAATATTTGCTTTTTAGTTAACTCTAATGGCAATTCTCTTTTTTCATAAAAATTGCGATACCACTTTGCGGTTAAAGAAATTGTATCTTCAAAATTTAGAGCTGATTTCCAATTTAAATAAAATAATGCCTTATCACAATTTAATTTTAATAAATTTGATTCATATTTTTCTTTAGCTATATCTTTTTCAATCTCATATTTAGCAATATCCCATGTTTTTGAAAACTGATTAACAACATCAATAACACTATAATTTTTATCTAAATGTGGGCCAAAATTAAATGATTGTCCATGTAATGCATAATCATTTGCTAATTTATATCCCAGTAAAAGATATCCTCCCAAAGGTTCAAGAACATGTTGCCAAGGTCTCGTTGAATAAGGATTTCTTAAAAATACTTTTTCTTTATTAGACCATGCTCTAACACAATCTGGTATTAATCTGTTAAGTGACCAATCACCTCCCCCAATGACATTCCCAGCTCTAGCAGAAGCTATTGAGATATTAGAATTTACAGTAAAAAATGAATTTGTATATGAATGAATAGCTATTTCTGCGGCAGCTTTTGATGAACTATATGGATCCTTACCTCCTAACCTATCAGTTTCTTTATATCCCCAAACCCATTCTACGTTTTCATAACATTTATCACTTGTTATAAAAATACTGATACATTTTTTCTCCAGTTTTCTTAAAGACTCAAGAATATTCATTGTGCCAATTACATTAGTTTCCCAAGTTAATTTTGGAAAATCATAGGATTTATTTACTAAAGATTGAGCGGCAAGATGAAAAATAAAGTCTGGTTTAATATCATTTACAACTTCAACAACATCATTTTGAGATCTAATATCAATTCTAATATCTTCAACAAATTCATTATTTGTTAAATCAAAATGCGAAGGATCCGTAGGAACTTTTTCCGAAATCCCATAAACTTTAGCTCCTAATAAATAGAGCCAAATTGAAAGCCAACTACCTTTAAAACCTGTATGGCCTGTAACAATAACTTTTTTATTTAGATAGTTTTTATTAAACAAATTAGA
>CACAXS010000045.1 GCA_902536545.1 uncultured Prochlorococcus sp.
AGAGAGGGATCACATTGTAAAAGGTCTTTTATTAGCATTAGGGGCTATGGATGAGATTATTAATCTAATAAGATCAGCAAAAGATACAGTTTCAGCCAGAGAAAAATTGCAAACTGATCATGAGTTATCTGCCACACAAGCAGAAGCTATTTTACAAATGCAATTAAGAAGATTAACAGCACTTGAAGCAGATAAAATCAAAGGGGAACATGATGAGTTAAGCAGAAAAATCAACTTTTATCAGCAAATTTTGAATAGTAAAGAAAGAATTTTTGAAATTATTCTTGAAGAACTTAATAAAATCGATGAAAGATTTTCCTCTTCAAGAAAAACAGAAATACTTGATTTAGGCGGTGGTCTAGATGATATTGATCTTATCGCTAATGACAGATCTGTAGTTTTATTGACTGAAGCAGGTTATTTAAAAAGAATGCCTGTTAATGAATTCGAATCTACAAGTCGTGGGTCTAGAGGTAAAGCTGGAACAAAGACACAAGAAGATGATGAAGTAAAACTATTTATAAGCTGTAATGATCATGATACTCTTTTGCTTTTCAGTGATAGAGGCGTATCTTATGCTCTCCCAGCATATAGAGTTCCTATGAGTAGCAGAACAGCTAAAGGTACTCCATCAGTTCAACTTCTCCCAATACCAAGAGAAGAAAAGATAACTTCACTGGTTGCAGTAGATTCTTTTGATAACGATTGTTATCTATTAATGCTAACCAAGGCTGGATTCATAAAAAGAACCTCACTTTCTGCGTTCTCAAAAATTCGATCAAATGGATTAATAGCAATAAATCTTGAGGATGGAGACGCTTTAACTTGGGTTAGATTATCAAGAGAAGGGGATAGTGTTTTGATTGGATCAAGAACAGGAATGGCTATACATTTCAGATTAGATATTAATGAATTAAGGCCACTTGGCAGGACAGCGAGGGGGGTTAAATCTATGAACCTGAGAAAAGGAGACAATCTTGTATCTATGGATGTTTTGACATCTGATTTAGTTGATCAATTAGATAGAAATGAAGATCTTACTAAAGAATTTGATGAAAATCTTGAAGTTAACTCTTCAGAAGGTCCTTGGGTACTAATAGCCAGTGCATTTGGACTAGGGAAAAGAGTACCTGTAACTCAATTTAGATTGCAAAAAAGAGCAGGCATGGGCTTGAAAGCAATAAAATTTAGGATTAAAGATGATGTATTAGTTTGTTTGAAGGTACTCGGTGAAGGGGAAGAATTACTTTTTGTGACCGAAAAAGGTGTGATAGTAAGAACAAACGCAGATAAAATTTCCCAACAATCTAGAGCTGCTACTGGAGTAAAATTACAGAGGTTGGATGAGGGTGATCATTTATCAGAAGTTGTCTTAGTTCCTCATGAACAAACAGAAGAAGCAGACCAATTCAATGCAGGCGCAAAAAATTAAAAGAAAATGGTTTATTAGATTATATGGAAATACTTGATATTCTAATTCTAGGTTCCGGGCCTGCAGCACTATGCTTGGCTTCAGAATTAGCCAAGCAAGATCTAAATATAAAGGGGATATCAACTAAATCTCCAAATGAAAAATGGGAGAATACATATGGTATTTGGGCTTCTGAATTAGAGGAATTAGGATTAGAGTCTTTGTTATCTTATCGATGGTGTAAAACAGTTAGTTTTTTTGGAAATGGGGAAAATAAAAACGGAGATAATCCAACAAAACATAATTACGATTATGGTTTGATAAATCAAGAAGCCTTTCAAAACGACCTTTTAAAAAAGTGTAAAGGGATTGAATGGTTGAATGAAACAGCAAAAGATATTAAAGAGAAAAATAAAATATCTGAGGTAATTTGTTTTTCAGGTCTAACGTTAGAGGCGAGGTTAGTCATTGACGCTAGTGGTCATAAAAGTAATTTTGTAAAAAGACCAGTACAAAATGAAATCGCTCAACAAGCTGCATATGGAATTGTAGGCAAATTTTCATCCCCACCCGTCAATAAGGAACAGTTTGTTTTAATGGATTTCCGTCCAAATCATTTAAATAATGAAGAAAAGTTATCATCTCCATCCTTTCTCTATGCAATGGATCTTGGAAATGAAACTTTTTTTGTTGAAGAAACATCATTAGCTAGTTATCCTGCATTATCCCAAGAGAATCTAAAAAAAAGACTTTTTAAAAGACTGAATAGTAAGGGCATTGAGGTAAGTGAAATTTATCATGAAGAGAATTGCCTTTTCCCAATGAATTTACCCCTCCCATTTAAAAAACAATTTGTACTTGGTTTTGGAGGGTCTGCAAGCATGGTGCATCCCGCATCAGGATACATGATCGGATCTTTATTAAGAAGAGCACCACTACTTGCAGAAAAATTAGCAACCTTTTTAAAAGAACCCCATCTAAGTTCTCTCGAACTAGCAACAAAAGGTTGGGGGATCTTATGGCCTTACGAGTTAACACAAAGGCATAAACTTTACCAATATGGTCTTAGAAGATTGATGAGTTTTGACGAAAGTAGATTAAGAAGCTTTTTCTCAAATTTCTTTAGATTATCAACCAATGAATGGGTAGGATTTCTTACTAATACACTTCCACTCCCAAAACTAATTTACGTTATGAGTAAGATGTTTATAAATTCTCCTCTAAAAGTAAAACTGGGAATGCTTAAATTGAATTGAATCATTCTGCTCTTTTTTCATAACATACAAAGTTCCATACTTCCTTAAAGCTGATTTATAGCTATGGCAAAAACTTCTATGACTATCAATTAAGTATTAATTAAAAGCTTACTACTTTGACAGTTTAAGATTTTTTTTCTATATTGAATAATCGCAAAATTTTTTCAACTAAAGTCGTGAAATTTGGAGGCTTACTAGATTTTAGTATTTTTTTATCTTCGCCAATCATCAATATTTATATCTGGGAAAACTTTATCTTCTTCCTCAATATCTTCAAGAAATTTCAAATTAATATTGGAATCATTTTTAATCATTTCAACTATTTTCCAGAACCTAAACAAATGTCTTTCTATTCTCTCTTTTGCAAGCTCAGTTGTAGTTCCAGCTTTTAGAATAAAACTCCAATCAGAGGACTCAGAAAGAAGTAATTCTCTTGCTGCTTGCTTGAAAAGTCTTGGAGATAAGTCATTA
>CACAXS010000046.1 GCA_902536545.1 uncultured Prochlorococcus sp.
AGATGCTGTATTAAAAGCTCATGAAAATGGAGAATTTGATTTATCTAATGATTCTTATATTTTAATGGGGCATTCACTTGGTGCTTTAATAGCACTTTTATATGAAGGCAATAAACCTACTGATCAACTAGTGGACAAATGTGATTCGGCATTAAAAGATTTTGCGGTAACAAATTTATCTAAATTACTTCAATGCCAGTTAAGCGAAATACCATTCCCTAAGAAAAATAACACTAATAAGGCCAGTGCGATTATAGGTTTTAATTCATTTGGCAGTTTAGTATGGCCAAAAGAAAATAGTACAGGTATTAAAACACCAACTCTTCTAATAGGTGGTACGTATGACCTTATTACACCATTAATAAATGAACAATTTAGAGTTTTTTCTGCTTTAAATAATCCTTCAAATAGATTTCTAATTATTGAAGGAGCAAGTCATTTCTCTCCAATAAGAATTAATAAAAGCTATGAAGAAAATAGTGACGTCTTCAAAATAAGTGAATCTTTTATTGGTTCAGAGCCAATATTAGTACAAGATTTATCTACGAAATTTATAGTTGAATTTTTAAAAAATATTAAAGACCAAAAGATCCCCACAGTAGTTAAAAATCAAAGAGATTTAGGACTTGATTTCCATTTTTTAGATCTTGAAACAATAAAAGAAATTACTGAAAATTAGTACTCTATTCGTGGATCTAAATATGCGATTAAAATATCCACGAAAAGATTTAAAGAGACTATAAGCATAGAGGTAAAAATTACAATTCCTTGAACCAAGGTATAGTCTCTTTGAGAAATAGCTTCATGTAATCTTAAAGCTATACCTGGCCATGAAAAAGTTACCTCGAATAATAGAGCACCTCCTGCTAATGAGGCCATAGTCAAGCCAGAAATAGTGACAATTGGCAATAGAGCATTAGGCAATGCATGGTTTAAAAATATTTTTTTCCTTGATATTCCTCTACAAATAGCAGCATTTACATAATCACTTTTTAATGTCTTATCCAAATTTACTCTTAATGAGCGGCTGAATATACCACTTAATAAAAAGCCAAGGGTAATTGAAGGAAGTGCGAGATGATAAAGACTATCTTTTAAAGCAATAATATTATTTGAAAGAATACTATCCAAAACTAGAAACCCAGTAATTTGAGGTTGTTGCTGAAATATTGGAAATCTACCTCCAATTGGAGAAATATTAAAAATACAGAAAATAATAATTGAGCTAACATTGCACCCCAAAAAGGAGGGATCGCATATGTGGCAATGCCTAATATTCTCACAATATAATCAGTCTTTTTCCCTCTATTTCTTAAACCAATTAATCCCGATGAGAATCCTATTAGTGTGGCACTTAATAATGAAAAGAATCCAAGCTCAAGACTTGCAGGTAATGACTTAATAATAATATTTAGGACTGGCTCTTGTGTACTAAGAGACTGGCCGAAATCCAAGCACAATATATTTTTAATATACGAAAAATATTGATTTATTAAAGGTTCATTTAGCCCCAATTTATTTCTTAGAAATTCTCTAGAAACCTCATCTGCTCCAGATCCAAGTATTGCATCGACAGGATCGCCGGGAGCAACTCTTAATAAAATAAAAACTAATGAAGAAATTATCCATAACATTATCGGTATTAATGAAATTTTTAATAAGGAATAATTTAGTAGTTTATTTAAATTTCTACTCATTAATTAACTCAAGATCACTTAATGAAATTATTCCTGCACCATTAAAAATAGGTTTTGATATTTTATTTTGAGACCATGCTTTTTGAGAGGAGATCCAAATAGGAATATAAGGTATTGAACTTGCTGCTATTTTTTCTATTTCAACAAGTTTTTCTAATCTTTTAATTCCGCTTATTTTTTCACTCTCAAGAAATAAACTTTCCACTTTATTAGATCCCCAAAAACTACCGCTGTAAACTGATTCTCCTTTTTTACATATGCCATCAACTATTTCATTACAACTTAAAAGAGGAGTGAGATAGGCCTCTGGATCTGAATAAGCCCCGGTCCAATCGAGAATAACTGCCATATAAATTCCTAAACTTAGATTCTTATAAACTGTTGTAGATTCAACCGCATTGAGTTCAATATCAATACAATCTTTCAAAGAACTTTTAATTTCTTCTTGCCATGTCAAAGCAATAAGCTTGTCAGCTGGTACATTTGATCTATAAGTAAGGGGTATTTTTAGAATATTTCCATTGCAGTAATTTTCTTTTTGCAATAACCTTCTCGCTTCCAAATAATCATATTTAGGCCACAGTTCTTGATTATCTTTTTTTAATATAGGAGGAATAATTGATCTTGATGGCTTCCTTAATCCATAACTTACTTTCTCACTAATCAATTTCCTATTAAGACTTTTTGCCAAAGCCAGTCTTAAATTAAGATTACTTAAGGGATAAGCACTAGTTTTAAGGCTTATAAAACTTAATTCAGTGAAAGGACTATTACCTTCATTAAACTGTTTATTTTTACTTAAATTATTTAAACTTTTTCTCTGACTATCATCAATTGAATTTGATAAAAGCACGTCAATTTGTTTACTTTTTAAAGCCCCAAAAAGAGAAGATGAATTTGAATACCCCACAAAATTAACGCCATTATTTAAGGGCTTTTCACCCCAATAATTTAAATATGGATCAATTGATTGAACTTCATTAGAAAAACTAGTCAGCACATACTTGCCAGTACCAACGAACTTTTCATTTAGAAACTTATCAGAATATTGTTTGTAAAATGTAGGTGATATTGGAGTTAAATTTACTGATGTAAGTAAACCATTTAAAGAACTTGATGGTTTATTTAAATTTATTATGACTGAATATTCACTTGGCGTTTCTATTGATTTAATCTTATTTCCTAAAATATAATTCATCGTTCCAATTCTTTTGAATCTATCAAAGGTAAACTTTATAGCATCTGAGTTAAATACAGTTCCATCGTGAAAAAAGACATTCTTTCTTAAATTGATAGTTATTTGAAGTCTATTTTTTGAAATGATTGGCATCCCCGAGGCCAATTCAGGGATTAATTCCCCATCAGAATTTAATTCATATAAAGTGTCTCCTAGAGAACTAATTAATTGAATTGCTTTAAGAGTATTTGC
>CACAXS010000047.1 GCA_902536545.1 uncultured Prochlorococcus sp.
TTTGCCTAGCACCTAAACTGCTTCCAATCAATCCAAATACCAAGCATGCGCAAGGTAAAGTAAATTTTTCTTGTATTCTTACGGACATTTTTCTCGCTTCCCTTGCATCACCAGTTTCTTCATAAAGTTTTTTCGCTTTAAGAGCCTGATTTAAAGTCATTTTGTTAGCATCATCAGGAATTTTAGAGACTCTTAAAGGACCATCTCCTAAGGGATACAAATACTTTTTAAAACCTATAGTTGTTGTTTTCCCACTTTCGTCTAATGTAATCAGCTTTCCATTAGTAAATATCCATGCTGATTCTTGTCCATCAAAGATTCCTTTTTCAGCTGATAAGATTTGCTTATACCCTAAAACCGAAAAGTCAATAACAGTAACATTTCTCATAACGTTATCTTCTACTATCCTAGAAAAAAATATTTGATTTAAGAAAGTATTATTTTTAGTTGATTCATTAGTATTTGGATCAGTGTAGGAACCATATCCTTTAAAAAAAATATCATGCCCTTTTTCAATAGAAACGGACTTCCCTAAACCATCTCTTAATAAAATCTCAGAATATTTATTCGTTAAAGGAACCAAACTATTATTAAAGTAAAATGTTAATCCAGTCATAAATATCGAAAGTATTATTGCTGGTATGACAAGTCTAGAAGTTTTAACTCCCAAACTTCTTGCTGCCAAAATTTCAGAATTAGATGACATCTTTCCATAAGCTAATAAAGTTGAAAGAAGTACAGACATTGGGAATGAAAGAACCAAAAAACCTGGTAGTTTAAGTAACATTACTTGAACGGCAAGTGTTATAGGTAAACCAAATTCCACAATTTTTCTTATCAAGTCAAACATAACCCCAACTGAAAGGGAAACGACTGTAAAAGCAGAAACTGCAAATAACAAAGGTGGTATGAGTTGACCAAATAACCACCTATCTATAATTGGAATATTATTTATTAGTTTTGAAAAAATTTTAATATTGTTTTTATACATTATCTTGATTGAAATCACTTGAAACGATATTCATAAAATATGGAAATGAATTTATTATGCCAATAATCAATATTAAACAATTTAATATTAATAGTTTAAGAAAACAATTTTCATTTAACAAACCTTCTAATCAAAAATTTTCATTTGAAATCTTATTCACTTTATTAATAATATTAGGCATCCCTCTAAATTTATATAAAAATAGATTTTATGATAATTCTTGGACAGTTGGCGAATGGCTTATATCATATGCAGGTGGATTCGTAAGAAGGGGCTTACCAGGTGAATTAATTCATTTTATTTCTACCCAATATTCGTTATCTCCAATATTATTAGTATGGATTTTTAGTGTACTTTCCTTAGTATGCCTAATTGTACTAATTCTATATTTCTGTAAGAATTCATTTGAAAAATCTTTTTTATTATCTCAATTAATAATACTTGGACCTATATCTGAAGATTATTTAGTTAGAAAAGATACTTTAATAGTTTTTTTATATGGGCTTTGCTTATTAATACTTAAATTTCTATATGAAGGAAGAATAGGAAGAATTTTTTGTTTCTTGGGTATTAATTTATTCTCAATTATTGCAACACTATCTCATGAGAGTTACGGAATATGGGCAATACCAAGTCTTATATTTATTTTGTATTTGTTTGAAAGATCTAAAAAAACAAATCGAATAAAATCATTATTTTTAGCTTTATTTTACTTAATACCTGCATTACTATCTTTCTTATTATGTTGGATATTTAAGGGAGATATAAATCAATCTCAAAGCATTCACCAAAGTTGGCAAGCCTTAAGCCATTTACTCCCATCAACAGGTTCTCTTAAAGCTCTTGAGCCAAGTGGGGCAATAGCAGCTATTGGTTACGAGTCATCAAGAGTTTATTCAAATTCATTACTTTCTCAATTCAATCTTTTAGTTTTCTGGCATCCAGGGATGTGGCTTTTAACTATTTTTTTAACAATGAGATTATTTATAGGAATAAACAAAAAACCAAATCAAGAAGCAAAAAGATTTGTTCTTTGTTACCAATTAATAGCATTTTTACCAATGTTTTTATTTGTTGATATTGGAAGATGGATATTTATGTGGTTATCATCGTCTGCTTTATTGTTTAGTTTTTTAGAAAATTTCTTTGGAGTCAATTTGATTATACAAAACGCATTAAGATTAAAAGGATCAAGATTTTTACCAAAATTAATACCTGGATTCAATTCATTAAAAAACTACAATAAATTTTTATTATTTCTTGGAATACCACATTGTTGCTGGTCATTAGGAAGATATTTTATTTCAAACCCAATAGGTTTTTTTATCAAAAACTTAATCTTTTATTTTAAATTATTTTTCATTAAATGATTGCTTACAAGGAAATTTTAAAAAAATTCATTCTGACAATTAGTCTTTCCATACAAATTTAGATGATGCTGCATAATTCCAAATAAAAACAATTATTATCCCAGCCATTTGAGATAAAAACTTATTTGGAGTTACGTATTGATAAAAAGAGCTAGCTAAACCAACATTTGCAAGAAGGGGTATCGATGAAATTAGCAAAAATTTAATTAACCCAAAGATAAGTTCGACTCCTTCTAATCTTGCATTTCGAAAAGTTAATAAATTATTTATTAAAAAGTTTGAACTTGCTGCACTTACTCCAGCAATGGGAAGAACTTGAAAAAATGTGAGATTAGTTATACCTAATAAAAAATATACAACAAGAAGATGAACTAAAATGCCAGTCGCTCCTACAAATCCGAAACTTATTGCTCTTCTTGGTATTATTCTTTTTGTTAATGTATGTGCTGCGGAAATAAAAAAGTCCCAAATTACAGCATAATCTAATTTGGAAGAACCATATTTTCTCGCCTTAAAATCTAAAGGGATTTCATTAACTTTCAATCCTCCTTTGCTTATAGATAACAATTCATACAAAAACTTAAATCCATTGACATTAATTAGTTTTACATAATTTATGCAATTATTCCTTTTAAAAGTACAACATCCACTCATAAAATCCGAGATGTGACTGTAATTTTTGGGGAGAGTATATCTAGCTAAATAATTTG
>CACAXS010000048.1 GCA_902536545.1 uncultured Prochlorococcus sp.
AATATACAAATAATAGAAATTTAAATATTAAAGTAAATTTTTCAAAAAACAAAGTCTTCAAAAAATTAAAAATTAAAATCAAGAAAGAAATAGTTACCATGGGTGTTCCTCAAATAAATCCTTCAGAAAATAATGGGACCTATATTGATTCAGTTGATTGGAATAAGTTAATTAAAAATCAAAATACAATTGTCATTGATACTAGAAATCATTATGAGGTTTCTATAGGTACATTTCAGAACTCTATAAACCCAAATACAAAAAACTTTAGGGAATTCCCAAAATGGGTAGATGATCATTTAAATACCCATCTAGAAAATAAAGATTCTATAGATATAGCAATGTTTTGTACCGGAGGAATAAGATGTGAAAAAGCTACAAGTTTCCTGAAAAAGAGAGGTTATAAAAATATTTATCACCTAAAAGGGGGCATCCTTCAATACCTTGACGAAATACCAAAAGAAAAAAACTTATTTGAAGGTGAATGTTATGTTTTTGATAAAAGAGTTGCTTTAAATCAAGAATTAGAAGAAGGCTCCTACTCGATTTGTCATGCATGTGGAATGCCAGTTTCAATTCAAGATCAAGAAAGAAAAGAATATAGAAAGGGTATCCAATGTCATTTCTGCATAGACCAATTCAGTGATGATGATAGGAAAAAGTTTGAAGAAAGACAAAAACAAATCGATAGATTAAAAGTGGAAAATCATAAAATCTATAAGGACTAATTTTCAAGATCATGAAAGTTGAAGAATTAGAAAAATTAGCAGGTACCATTGGATTATTAATTAAAATTCAAGTTAGAGAAACTCTCGGATTATGTTTATTTAGAATCGTTATAGCAGAACAGAAAGATAACATTATTAAGATTTGGGCCGAAATGAAAGGTTGGACTTATTTAAATAAACAAGGTATTCAGCTTGATACATTAAGAATCCTTAGTAAAGCTCCTAGTTTTGTTTCAGAATTAATATGGGCAACAACTATGGCTTGGGCAATTGAAAAAAAATCAAGTAACAAAGTAAGATTTTTAGCTATTTTTGATAGTGAAGGATATAGTAAAAAACTTGTAAGATATTTCAAGTTACTAGGATTCAAAATTGTAAAAGAAGTTGGTTCTAGCCCGGTAGATCTTTTATTAAGATTGGTTTGGGGAGGTGCAGGTACACTCATGAATGGAGAATGTATTTCCATATTGAAAAAACTTGAAAAGAAACTTTCTTTAATTGAAAAAAGTTAACCCGCATGATAACTGCTTCTAACTAGAGGGCCTGAAGATACTTTTTTGAATCCTAATTCCTTAGAGAAGCGATATAGATATTCAAACTCTGATGGATCCCAATATTTCTTAACTGCCAAATGATTGAATGAGGGCCTTAAATATTGGCCAATTGTAATTTGATCACAATCTATTTTTTTAAGATCATAAATTGTATTTTTTATTTCATCCAATGTTTCCCCAAGACCTAACATGATTCCTGATTTAGTTTGAATATGAGGAGCAATATCTTTTGACTTTTTTAGTAACCTAAGGGATTTTTTGTAATTTGCACCCCTCCTAACTTCTTTTTGCAGTCTTTCAACAGTTTCAAGATTATGATTAAAACATACTGGATCTTTTTCTAGAATCATCTTCAATCTCTTAGTCTGAAGTTTATTAGTTTCATCAAAATTTTTGCCCCCACCCCATAAATCAGGAGTTAAAACCTCTATTTTTATTGTTGAATCAATTTTTCTAATCTCATCAATTGTAAATATAAATAAATTTGCACCATGATCAGGGAGATCGTCTCTAGCTACAGATGTCAAAACAACATATTTCAAATTTAGTACTTTCACTGCTTCAGCGACTTGAGTACATTCATCAATATTGATAGAACTAGGTTTGCCTTTATTTACCTGACAAAAAGCACATGAACGAGAACATATCGATCCACCCAGTAAGAAAGTGGCTGTTCCTGAGGCATAACATTCTGCTCTATTTGGACATCTTGCTTCTTCACAAATAGTATGAATATTTGATTTTTTGATGAGTGTTTGTATTTTTTCGAATTCTGAAGCTTTACTAATAGGAAATTTAATCCAAGAGGGAAGTCTTAAGATTTTTTCTTTCTTGATTAGATTATTGTCTCTCATTATCTAATTTAGTTTTGTTCTTCCTTCTAACGCCCTTGCAAGTGTAACTTCATCCACATATTCAAGTTCACTGCCCATTGGGAGACCATATGCAATCCTCGTTACTTTAGTAAAAGGGGCTAACAATTTACCAATATAAAGACTTGTTGTATCTCCCTCAACACTGGGGGTCAATGCCAATATGATCTCATCTATTTCAGACTTATTAACTCTTTCTACCAAGCTTCTTATTTCTAAGAGTTCGGGGCCAACAGAATCCATTGGAGAAATTAAACCACCAATAACATGGTAAACACCCTTAAATTCTCTAGCGCGCTCCAAGGCAAGCAAATCTTTGGTTTCTGCTACTACACAGATTAGTTTTTGATTTCTTTCAGTATTTTTACAAATTTCACATTCATCTTCTGAAGTCAAATTGAAACATTTTTTGCAACGACCAACATTACTATGTGCTTCTAACAAAGCCTTTGAAAAATCTCTTATTGTACTTTCAGGTTGTTTTAAAATAAAAAGGGCTAATCGTTGCGCTGTTCTTGGACCAATCCCTGGGAATTTCTCAAAATGACCAATTAATTTTGAAAGCGGTTTGGTATAAGTAATCAAAGTTAAACTATTTCTAGGAATAATTTAGACGCAAA
>CACAXS010000049.1 GCA_902536545.1 uncultured Prochlorococcus sp.
AAGGTTGTTTGATTATGCAGCCATATGATACAGAAAAAGGAGCTGGAACAATGAATCCGCATACTTTTTTAAGGGCTATTGGGCCAGAACCTTGGAGTGTGGCATATGCGGAGCCATGTAGAAGACCTACAGATGGACGTTTTGGTGATAATCCCAATAGGGCGCAACATTACTTTCAATATCAAGTGATAATTAAACCTTCACCGGAAGGAATTCAGGAAAAATATTTGACATCTCTAGAATCTCTTGGAATTAATCCTAGAAATCATGATATAAGATTTGTGGAAGATAACTGGGAGTCTCCAACACTTGGAGCCTGGGGTGTAGGTTGGGAGGTCTGGCTGGACGGAATGGAAGTTACTCAATTTACTTATTTCCAACAATGTGGGGGCGTTGATTGTAATCCAATCCCAATTGAAATCACTTATGGGCTGGAGAGGATTGCAATGTTTTTGCAGGATAAGGAAAGTATCTGGGACTTAAATTGGAACAAAGAATTGAAATATAGCGATATTTGGCTTCAATTTGAAAAAAGTCAATGCTCTTATAATTTTAGTGAATCTAATGCTGACAATCTCAGACAATTATTTGAAATTTACCAAGCTGAGGCAAATAATTTAATCGAAAAGAAATTAACTTACCCGGCTCTTGATTTTGTTCTGAAATGTAGTCATACATTTAATCTTCTTGATGCTAGAGGTGTAATTTCTGTTACAGATCGTGCGCAATACATAGAAAAAATTCGAAAATTAGCAAGAGAAGTTGCATCATCATGGGTAGATGAAAGAGAATCCATGAACTACCCATTGATAAAAAATTAATACATTCAAATATTTAAAAAAGAAAAAATTGACTGTAACAAAAGTCACTCCATATTGAAACTTATAGTCCTTTCATTTTTTGTTACTCTCGATACAGTATAGATACCCAAATTACTTGGGTTACTTTAGTGTGAGGTAAAATGAAACTCTTCCAACAAATGTTGGTAGCAGGAGCATCTTTGAGCTTATTTGCTCCAGTTGCTTCACAAGCTTCCGACGTTGTCAATATAGAAGAAATGAGCAGCTACGCACGTAGCCAATCAAAATCTTCGAGATTTGACAGTAAAACTTTCACTGACGAAGTTAGTGAAGATATAGCTATCTTAAAGGGTCGTGTTGATGGCCTTGAAGTTAAACAAAGAGAATTTGAAGCCGGTGGTTTCTCAGATACAACTGTAATGGACCAAAAAGTTGTATTTGATGTTGGTTTCATGAATTTTAATGAAACTGATGCAAGCAATGAGCAAACTCAATTTGCATACTCTTACAGAATGAATCTTAATACAAGTTTCACTGGTGACGACAACATGTATATCAGAATTCTTTCTGGTAATCACGGTGAGTGGATGAAAGATTCAAATGACGGTGGTTATTTAACTTCAGTCGGTAAGAGTAACGACTTACAAGTCGATAAGATTTGGTACTCATTCCCTGTTGGTGAAAATAATACCGTATGGGTAGGTCCAAAGATTGAAAACTATTACATGCATGGTACTGCCCCATCAATTTATAAGCCTGTTACAAAACAATTTACACTTGGTGGAAATGGTAACGCTTATGGAGCAAGTACTGATACTGGTGCTGGTTGGGCTTACAAAGCAGATAATGGATTTGCTATCAGTTCAAACATTGGTACAAAATCTAAAACTACTACCAGTGGAACAGACACAGGTCTTTTAACCGACAGTTCAAAAACAAGTTGGGCAACCCAGATTGGTTACACTCAGCCACAATACGCAATTTCTGCAATTGTTAACCAAAAGTTTAATGGATGGGCAGATGGTTACTTGCACACTGCTTCAGCTGATGATGCTTTAGTATCTGGTGGTAATCACACAGCATATGGTTTAAGAGGTTGGTGGAGACCAGATTCAACTGGAACTGCTGCTCCATCTATTTCTGTTGGTTATGACACTACTCAATATGATGGTGTAACTTCTGGAACCGATAGTTCTGATATGTGGTTTGTTGGCCTTCAGTGGCAGGATATAATCAATGCTGATGATAAAATTGGCTTAGCTTTTGCGCAGCCAACAATGCATGACGACGAAACTAATAGTCCTCTTGCTTATGAACTTTATTATTCATATAAAGCAAATGACAATGTAACTGTAACACCAACCGTTTTTGGTGGTACTGATAGAGATGGTGGAACTGAAGATGTTTTTGGAGCACTTCTTCAAACTACATTTAAATTCTAAATTTAGTGATCAATTAAAAAACACCCTTATGGGTGTTTTTTTTTGCTCTTTTTTATTTTATATTTTAAAAACTTTTGGTTTTTACCAACAATTTTCTCCTTCCCCAATAGGAATACAAGTACTTGATTTTGCAGCTTCATCAGCTATTTTTTGAGCTTCCGCATCTAATTTAAAATCTGCATCTAGAGGCATATCAGTATTCCATTCCTTTAATCCACCTAAATCATTTTCACCTGATTTAACTGAATTACTATCTGCCGTTGAAATAGCTAATGCACTTGTTGCTGCTATAAAAACTGCAATTGAACTTCTTTTTGGCATTCGATAAATATGGTTTCTAATATTTTAATCAATTTCAAATTTATATTCTTTTTGTTGTATAAAATGATTCTTTTTAATCCCCCATAAACCTTAAGAGATTTGAATAAGATTTAAAAATAAGATCAAGTTCATCAGATCTTCCATGCTTTGCCAATAAACTTC
>CACAXS010000050.1 GCA_902536545.1 uncultured Prochlorococcus sp.
AATTACTTTTAAAAGAGCTAAAAAAGTTAGAGAAATTTTTCGGACGAGAAGAGACTCCAAAGGGTAAGAAATGGCTATCAAGATGTCTCGATTTAGATATTCTTTGGTGGGAAGATTTTTATACGGTTGACGAGGAATTAACATTACCTCACCCTAGATTCATGAATCGGAATTTCGTTATTACACCACTATCTGAAATCTTAAGTAGAAGCCAAAAAAATCACAAAGTTTGATAACCCAAAATGGTCTATTAATTGATTTACAAAACCAAAAAATAACTGTTAAGCTGTTTTTATTTAAAAATTATGGGCAACAAAAACCTTATAAAAAAATCGATTTTTAAAGAAAAAATATCTGAGTTAAAGTCAAAAAAATTTAGTTTCGAAATAAACAGAATTGAGCTTCCAAATGGACATGAAGGTGAATATGGATACATTAAGCATCCTGGGGCAGCATTAGCTGTACCTATTACAAAAGACAATAAAGTTATCATTCTTCGGCAATATAGATTTGCTGTTTCAAGATATCTATTAGAATTTCCAGCAGGTACATTAGAAATAGGTGAAACACCTATTAATTCAATTCAAAGAGAAATACAAGAAGAAACTGGATTCAGTGCAAACGCATGGGATGAACTAGGAACTCTTGTTCCTGCTCCAGGTTATGCAGATGAAGAAATTTATTTATTTTTAGCTAGTGATTTAAACAAACTCAATTCCGAGGTTAAGGGGGATTTAGATGAAGATATAGAAGTATTAATTTTAGATCCCGATGAATTAGATAATCTTATTTCTAGTGGGGATGAAATTCTTGACGCAAAAACCGTGACGGCTTGGTTTAGAGCTAAACAATTTTTAGATAAATTATGAATAAACCTAGAATACTTTTTTGGCATAGAAAGGATTTAAGAATATTTGATAATCAAGCTTTAATCAAAGCATTTTCATTATCAAATGCTATTACATCAACTTATATATTTGATAAAAATTACTCGCATGATTTCAATGCAAGTTCAAGAGCTTGGTTTCTAGGAAGTTCGCTTCAAGAATTAGGAAATAATTGGAAAAAAATGGGTAGTAGATTAGTTATGGAAGAAGGTGATCCCGTATTAATAATTCCTCAATTAGCAAAGAAAATAAATGCTAAATTTGTTTTTTGGAATAGATCGATTGAGCCTTATGAGGTTAATCGCGATTTAAAAATAAAAAAAAATTTAGAAGAACAAAATATTCAAGTTATTGAAACTTGGGATCACTTATTAGTAGAACCTTTAAAAATATTTTCCGGAAATAATAAACCTTATTCAGTTTATGGGCCTTTTTATAAAAACCTTAAATCAAAAATGAATTTATTAGGTTCATATTACCAAGATAAAGTTGTTTTCCAGTTTAAAGATATAGATAATAAACTTAAAAAAAATTAGAGAACTGGCTGTTCATGGCAGCCCAATAAGATATCATCATACCCAAATTGGATATAACAGCAGACTTGATACCATTCAAGCTGCCATATTAAACATTAAAATTAAATATATTTCTAAGTGGATAAATAATCGCCAAAAAATTGCTAATAATTACCTTGATTTATTAGAAAAAAATCCATTTATTAGTTTTCCAAAAATAAGCTCTGATTCCATTTCCCATTCTTGGAATCAATTTGTAATCAAATTAAGAAACGATAAATATTTTTTAAATGAAGATTTTTCAAATTTATTTGATACTGATTGCAAAAAATACTATTCCTTAAGGAATTTGGTAAAACAACAACTTTTTGAAAAAGGTATTAATTCAATTATTTATTATCCAATTCCAATACACGCACAAATAGCTTACAAAAATAAAAATTTTTCTAGAACAAAACTTATTAATACAGAGAGAATTTGTACAGAAGTTCTTAGTCTTCCAATGTTTCCTGAAATTTCTTATGAAGAGCAAGTTTATGTAGCAGAAAATTTAAATAAAGTTTTAAAGAATTGTATAGAGGAAATTCAAATTTCAGCATAAAGTGATTTAAATAATCTTTGTTGTATGTTGTGATTGACAATAGGGCTTGAATAATTATTTTTTTCTAAATAAGATATCTCCCCATTTAATAATTCTGAATTTGAAACTTTACATAATTCAGGAATCCAATATTTAATATATTCGCAAATAGGATCAAATTTTTTTGCTTGGGTATATGGATTAAAAATTCTAAGTGGTTTTGGATCCATACCGCTACTGGCGCTCCACTGCCATCCCCCATTATTTGCAGCTAAGTCTCCATCAACCAAAGTCTCCATGAATTTTTTCTCGCCCATTTGCCAATTGCATATAAGATCTTTTACCAGAAATGAAGCGACTATCATCCTACATCTGTTATGCATCCAGCCAGTACTATTTAGTTGACGCATTGCAGCATCAACTATAGGTACTCCGGTCTCTCCGTTGCTCCAATGCTGAAACCATTCATTATTGTTTTGCCATGGAAAGTGATCCCATTTTTTTCTATATGGACCTTTCTCTAGCTCTGGGAAATGGAATAGGCAATGTTGATAAAATTCACGCCAAACAAGTTCTTTTTGCCAAGTTTCAATTGATAGGTAATTTCCTTGATTTGCAAAATCTGAATTTAAATTTAATGTGGCGTTCCAAATTTTTCTAATGCTAATGGTGCCGAATCTGAGA
>CACAXS010000051.1 GCA_902536545.1 uncultured Prochlorococcus sp.
ATAAATTAGATAATAATTATTTTCATGTAATTAGTAATGAAAATGAAGAGCAAATTCTAGCTTTTAGAGCAAGACTTCTATATCAGAAACTACTTGATAAAGGGTTTAGATTGGTTGAATAAACAACCTAATTTAATAAGCATAGATCCTCGAAGACAAACTTTTGTATTTCTTCTTCTTGATTTTGGTTTAGGTATTTTATTGTCCTAGAATTTAATATCCAATAATCGTCTTTACCCATATTTAGAAATTCATCCTCATATTCCAATTTTTGAGAATTTGTCTCAAATGTATTTGGATCAATTTGTTGACTACTATATTTTTTACTAAGGGAACCTGTTCCTGTATCTAAAAATTCTTCAACAAAAATTTCTATTATAGTTCCATGAATTTTTCTATAGACCATATTAATACAGTTATTTTTAACTCTATATTTATCACCTTGATTCTTACCTGAAATTCTCATTTCAATCCCACTTTCAGAATTTTTAAGTAAATTAAAATCATTTTCTGAGTGCACTGATTCAAATTCTCTCTTTACCCTATGTATACACACTTCAAATAACTGAGAGGCAATACTTTTAACAACTTTTTCATCTTCTATATTTTGAATATTTGGTTTAAAGTCTTTACCTAATACGAAGTCACCTTTGTGAATATTATTATTAGTCAAGAAAATACATTTACCTTGGTAACCATGAAAATCATTCTTCCAGGTGTAACGATTTTCATAAGCCTTTTTAAAAATCTCCTTACAATTAATTTCTTTTGGATTGTCCATTAATTTTTTGAAAACGTGAAATAATTCTACAAAAAAAAACCTCCCTACTAGAGGAGAGGTTTTATATTAATTTAAATTAGTTTTGAGTAATTTTTGTATTTTCAATATTGTCAAAAGCTTGACCAATTTTCTTAAAGTCAAATCCCATTGCTCTAAGTGCGTGCCAAAGATGACCTTGTAAGAAAAAGAAACCCAAATAAAAATGAGTATTTGCAAGCCAAGCTCTTGAGCTATATGCTCCTGAACCTAAATCTACTGTATCAGTAAAATAAGGGGCAAATTCAAATTGAAGCTTTAAGGGTTCTCCGTATAGATCAACTGGATATATGGTCGTATTTGAAGCACACCAAAAAGCAGCAACAAAAGCCATATATGAAACACCGACAACAGAGTAAGACAAAATCGCCTCAGCGCCAAGTAATCCTTTCCCTTTAAATTCTGTATATTCTCCAAATTGTTTAGTACAAATATGGAAAACACCTCCAATTATTAATAGAAAAGCTAGGAAAGCATGTCCTCCCATAACGTCTTCAAGACTATCTATTTTTAAAAAATCAAATTGATGATTCCAGATAGCGGCAATATCTAAATTGTAAATAACTTGTCTTGTAGATCCTATCGCTGGGTCGTAAATTCCATGAATACGAGCCCATTCAACGAACATAATTGCTCCAAGCCCAAGAAAGATTAGATGATGACCAAGAATAAAAGTTAATTTATCTGGGTCATCCCATTCGAAATCAAATTTTTGTGGCTTACTATTTTCTGGGTAGTCTCCAAGATCACCTGCAAATTTGTTGGAATGTAATAATCCCCCAGCACCCAATACTGCTGAGAAAATTAGATGTAATGTGCAAATTACAACAATTCCATATGGTTCAGTAATAACACCATTTTCAACGCCACCAATTCCAATACCCGCGAGGTGAGGCAAAACAATTGCTTTCTGTGCACCCATTGGAATACTAGCGTCGTAACGGGCCAATTCAAATAATCCAAAAGCTCCTGCCCAGAACATCATTAGACCTGCATGGGCAGCATGAGCAGCTATGAATTTACCTGAACGGCCAACAACACCCGAATTCCCTGCGTACCAGTCATAGGTGACATCAGATTTTCCGTAAGTTTGTAACACTTGATTTAAGTAAACAGCAAATTGAGCTTATTGCTTATTGCTATTGTTTTTACAAGTTCTTTACAGATTTAATTACTTATGTAAAAAAAACATATTGTGAAAGAACAAATGTTACAAACTAGGAAAGAAATATCTGAAAAAGCTTACGCCAATGAAGAGATTTCACCCTTTAGTTGAGAAGCCCATGTTTCAAGACGCGAATCTGTCAAATCAGATTCACTATCCTCATCAAGAGGTAATCCACAAAAGCTTTCTCCTATAACACTTTTAGATTCATCAAATGTATAAGAAGATTTATCTACGTAACCGACCATTTCAGCGCCTGCTTTTGTGAAGTAGCTATGAAGTTCTTCCATTGCATCACAATAGTTTTCTGTATACGTAGAAGAATCTCCTAAACCAAAGATTGCAACTTTTTTTCCTGATAAACTTAGTTCACCAATATCCTCTAAGATTGAATCCCATGCAGTACCCGATCTTTCTTCATCTGCACCAGTATTCCAAGTGGGTATCCCGCAGATAATTCCATCAAGACCTTCAAATTCGGAAAGATCATCCACATCA
>CACAXS010000052.1 GCA_902536545.1 uncultured Prochlorococcus sp.
AGGAGAAATCGTTTTCCCAGAAGTAATTGAAACTCGACTAAATGATTTCATTATGAAAGAAAATATCCCAATTAATAAATTCAATATTGCAAAAGTATCCGACAAATTATGGGGAAATAAAATTAAAATAATTGTTGAATTTAAAGAACTTACAAATCATAAAAATATTAAAAATTCATTAAATTTATTAAAAAATTTTTCTCAAAGTTGGCCTAAACATGAAAAACCTGAAAAGTGGATTGTCAAAAACAAAAATACAAGTACAGAAAAAATAAACTATAAATTTAAAAAATAATAATTAGCATTCTTTTAAATTTGTACTTACATTTGAAGCCTCTATCCATCTTTCTAACTGATGGGGAAGTTCTGTTTTATTTCTTGAATCACTATCTAAAGAACAATGTATTATTTTCCCTTCTGCAACTTTATTTCCATGTTTTATAAAAAAGCTATTTACTTGGAACAAATGAGTATTAATTTTATGAGGAGAAATTTTTACTTTTAAAAAATCTCCAATTTTTATAGGTGCAAAAAAATTGGCTTCACAATTTACTATCGGAAAAATAATTTGACTTTTACGTATAGAAAAATCTGGGAAAATATCTTGATAAGGGATCCCATAAATTTCAATACTCTCTTCCCAAGCTTCGTGCGACCATTTTAATAAATTATGAAAATGAATTACACCTGCAGAATCACAATCACCAAATCTTACCTTCTTCTGCAATATTAACCAATCAGCGGTTTTCATTTAAAAAACTTATCTATCAACAGATCCCATAATTACATCTATTGAGCCAAGG
This sequence comes from uncultured Prochlorococcus sp., assembly GCA_902536545.1. Lineage (GTDB taxonomy): Bacteria > Cyanobacteriota > Cyanobacteriia > PCC-6307 > Cyanobiaceae > Prochlorococcus_A. The sequence continues at coordinate 804 of CACAXS010000052.1, forward strand.
ATTGCCATAATATCGGCAATTTTGGCACCTTTAAGAATATGAGGCAATATTTGCAGATTATTTAAATCAGCTGCTCTGATTTTAAATCTCCATGGGGTAACTTCATTAGTTCCTTGAATAAATACACCAATTTCTCCTTTACCGGACTCTAATCTTGTGTACAATTCTCCGTTAGGAATTTTAAAAGTTGGAGCAACCTTCTTAGCTACATATTGATAGTCAATACCAAATATTTCACTCTTCTTATCTTCAGTAGCCATTCTTTGAGCTTCTAAATTTTCTGTTGGACCTCCCGGAATCATTTTGCAGGCTTGGCGAATGATGCTTAGTGATTGTCTCATTTCTTCAACTCTTACTCGATATCTCGCGTAACAATCTCCTTCTTTTTCTGAGGCAATCTGCCAATCAAAATCGTCATAGCATTCATAACTATCGACTTTCCTTAAATCCCAAGATACTCCAGAAGCTCTAAGCATTGGCCCAGACAAAGACCAATTAATTGCCTGGTCTCTTTGTATTGTTCCGAGACCTTCAATTCTTTTTCTAAAAATTGGATTATTAGTGATTAATTTTTCGTATTCATCTATCTTAGGACCGAACCAATCGCAAAAGTCTAAACATTTTTCTAACCATCCGTATGGAAGATCACTTGCGACACCACCTATCCTAAAGAAATTATTATTTATTAGCCTTTGTCCAGTAGCAGCTTCCCAGAGATCATAAATCATTTCTCTTTCTCTAAAAATATAGAAAAATGGAGTTTGTGCTCCTACGTCTGCTAAAAAGGGACCAAGCCATAAAAGATGATTAGCAATACGATTAAGTTCGAGCATAAGAACTCTGATGTAACTAGCTCTTTTAGGAACTGGAATATTAGCTAATCTTTCAGGAGCATTTACTACAATAGCTTCATAAAACATTCCTGCTGCATAATCCATTCTGCTTACATAAGGAACATACATTACATTTGTCCTATTTTCAGCTATCTTTTCCATTCCTCTATGTAAATATCCAATAACTGGCTCACAATCAATGACATTCTCACCATCAAGAGTTACAACTAACCTTAAAACCCCATGCATTGAGGGATGGTGAGGGCCAAAATTTACCACCATTGGTTCTGTTCTAGTCTCTAGCTGAGCCATTCGAAATTTAACTTCTAATCAAATCTTAGTCGAAAGTTATGCAAACTGACCTATCTGATTCATCTTTTTTTAATCATAAATCAGTTATGACAGATGAGATTATGGCTTCATTAGAGCATTACCCATTAATAAATAACAACCAACTTAAAGGAATAGACGCAACTTTAGGCGGAGGCGGGCATTCTTATAATCTATTGAGAAAATATTCTGATTTAAATTTAATTGGACTTGATCAAGATCCTTTCGCGAGAAAATCAGCATCAAAAAAACTTGACGAATTTAAAAATAGGATTGATATAAAGGCTTCAAATTTTGCGGATTTTGTTCCAAAAGAAAAAGTTTCTT
>CACAXS010000053.1 GCA_902536545.1 uncultured Prochlorococcus sp.
ATTCTTTAATCAATTATTATTAATCTCGCGTTCAGAAAATAATTTAATAACTGTTTTTAAAAATAGATGCCCTCATCGTGGGTCAAAATTGTGTTTGCCAAAAACAAAACTAAATCCTTCAAAAAGTATTTTTTGTCCCTATCATGGCTGGACTTTTGATAGTTTTGGCAAACTTAAAACCTTGCCATTAAAGTACGATTTTGAAACAAAAATCGAAATAGAGGATTATTTTTTAGAGAAAGTTAACTCTTTAATAAATGGACCTTTAATTTGGATTAATTTCAGCAAAAAACCAATATCTATAGATGATCAAATTGAGCTTGTTGAGAGAAAATGTAATGATGAATGGGATATGAATTACAGCATTTTTTCTGAATTTTCTGATACCTTAAATTGCAATTGGAAAATTGCTAATGACAATACACTGGATGATTATCATGTGGCAATAGCTCATAAAGATACCCTACATAAAGAACAAGGTCCAATTAAAAACTACAGGTATTTCTTCAGTGAATTTTGTAATGTACTTGTTACCCCTCTAAAGAGTAAAGGAAATCTATATACCTTTGGATTACTCCCATGGACCCATCTAATAATCTGGCCTGGTAAAGGGATTGTTTTAATAAATTATCTTCCTAAAAATATTAATCAGTGTATTATTGAAATTAAATTAGCTTCTGCTTCTTTATGTGAAAATGATTTAGAAAATTGGAAAAAAAGTATATTGGAATTCCTTGGGGAAGATAAAGTTATTGTCGAATCAGTTCATAAATCTTATCTGGAAAATTTTAAACTTGGTCCTCCTAATAGACTTGAACAAAGAATTATACACTGGCAAAATATTTATAAAGAGTTTCTAAATGCATCGGGTATTTCTTTCTAATATAATTCCTTTATTGCATTGATATTATTAATTTAGTTAAATTTTTAATTTGGTAAGTATTTAACTATATATTTAATAGGCTTTATTGATAATGTAGTTAAAAAAGTTGATTATGAAAAATTTTATTATGATAGTTATCTCTTTATCTTTCATATCTTCTTGCAGTAATGACAAAGATTTTTTTCTCACTGAGGAGAACGCTTTATTAAGTTGCGGTGGTAAATCGCGTATCATCGAAAATGATAAAGAAGAGATAATAAATACTAAAGTCAAGGATTTAATAGATGGAATTGGAAAATATGTTGAATTTACAGTTGTAGAGACTGATAAAAAAGGAGGAAAATATAGGGTTATTAATTGTTTCCCAAGTGAAGAACCACAAGATTCAATAATAAAAACTGTTAAAACAAATTATAAATTAAGTAATTAAATGTTTTTTAAAAATAATTTGTTTACTTTTAATCTGAGATTTTTGATGATTTGATAATTTCCCATGCTTCTGATGCAGTGTCTGAATATTGGAAAAGATTTAAATGTTTATCTTCAATCAATCCAAGATCAGCTAGATAATCAAAGTTAATTACCTTATTCCAATAATCTCTACCAAAAAGTATGATTGGGATTTTAGTTTTCATTCCTGTTTGACAAAGTGTTAATAATTCAAATAATTCATCTAGTGTTCCAAACCCTCCAGGAAAAAATACAGCAGCTACTGATCGCATAACAAAATGGATCTTTCTTAGTGCGAAATAATTAAATTTAAAGCAAAGACCGGGAGTTATAAAAGCATTTGGTATTTGTTCATTAGGGAGACTGATATTTAACCCTATAGACTTACAATTTGCTTCAAATGCACCTCTATTTGCAGCTTCCATGATTCCTGGACCCCCACCTGTCACAATCACATGGGAATTACAGTTTTTATTTTGATTATTAATTGAAGCAAGTTTAGAAAACTCCCTTGCGGATTGATAGTAATGACTCATTAGAAGCAAATTTTCTAATCTATTTAAATTTCGTTTTAGAAGTATCGATTTAGGATTTTTTTTAATTAACTCTTCTATATTTTCAATACTCTTTTTTATATTTGATTTTTCTGTAATGCTTGCGCCTCCAAAAATAATTATTGTTGAAAGAATTTTATTTTCTTCAAGGATTAAATCTGGTTTAGTAATTTCAAGAAGCATTCTGACTCCACGCATTTCATTTCGGCTAAGTAGACCAATATCTTCGTGAGCCAATTTATAAGTATCAGAATTAATAATTAAATTAAAATTTTTAAAATTATTTTTAGGGGATATATTTTTTTTCATTTCAAATAAGAGTTTTAACTTTTTTTTCTAGAGGATTAAGATAAAGTCTTTTG
>CACAXS010000054.1 GCA_902536545.1 uncultured Prochlorococcus sp.
GAAAATAAATTAAATATATTGAAAAAAATTGATTTATTAAAAAAAATTGAAGAAGCAAAAATAAAACAAAAGGCAGGAGATTCTTTAGAGGCAAATCAGATATTTCAAGCGTTGTTAAAAACAAATAATGATTCCTTTGATTTACTTTACGCTTACGGTTTGTTTTGTAGAGATTTAAAAAATTTTAATTTAGCAAAGAGAGTATTTCTCAATTTAATTAATAGATTTCCATCATCAATTAATCCTTATATTTTATTAGTTGAGATAAAATTCAAAGATGCAGAAAAAGTACTTCTAAAGGCAATAAAAATTGATCCTAATCATGGAGATTTACTTTATAATTTTGCACTCTTGTACTTTGCTTCTAGAAACTTTGATTATGCATTAGTTTTTATAGATAAAGCTATTAAATTATCTATAAATAATGTTACTTATAAACTTTTAAAGTCTGAGATTTATATCAATAAGTTCAATATTGATGAGGCTTTATACATCTTAGAGGATCTAAATAATAATAGAATTAAAAAGGATAAAAACAAAGAAATAAGAATAAATATTCTTTTAGCTAATGCAAAAATTAAGAAAAGAAAGTTTGAGGAAGCAGAAAATATTCTCTTAAATTTAATAAATAAATTTAAAGGATTGGAATTGGCTTATTTAAATTTAAGTATCCTTTATAGTGATAGGAATCAATTATCTAAAAGTATAGAAATATTAAAAAAGGGGATAAATTTATCTCCTAACTTTATGCCTTTTTACACCAACTTGGCTTGTTTCTATAGAAATTCAGGACAGCTTAAACTTGCAATAGAGACTAATTTATTTATTATTTCGAGAAATAAATTTGACTTTAATAGTTTTTATGAATTATCTGGGATTTATGATTTTAAGAATCACAAAAATGAATTAAATTTTTTATTAAATACAGAACTAGAAAATCTCAATCCAAGCTCAAAAATCTACGCAGCTTTTGCAATCTCAAATTTGCTGCATAAAGAAGGAAAATTTAAAGAAAGTGCAAAATATCTTAAAATTGCAAACGACGAAAGTATGAAGTATAAAAAATCTGACTTAAGTCTGAAGATTAAGCATTCTGAGTTTTACAGATCACTAAAAATCAAAAAATCAAAAAATAAAAACTTAAAAAATTCTTCTAATCATATCTTTATTGTTGGGATGCCAAGGTCAGGAAGCACTTTACTTGAAAACATATTGAGTTTGAATCCTGAAGTAGCAGATATGGGTGAGGTTAACTTTTTAGAGGAGTCCATCAAGGAAGCTAAAGGTTTTGAGGAGGTTTATGACTTATACCAAAAAAAAGTTATAAATCAATTTCCATCATCTATCATTTACACCGACAAAAATTTATTTAATTATATGTACTGTTCTGTTATTTCTAATTTTTTCCCTAATGCAAAAATAATAAATTGCATAAGAAACCCTCTTGATAATATCTTATCCATATACAGAGCAAACTTCTTAAAACAGTCTTTCTCTTTCTCTTTGAATGATATTGCAAGTTTGTATGTGCACTATTTTGAAACTATAGAGGAATATAAAATTAAATATGGTGAAAATATTTATGATTATTATTATGAGGACCTAATTAAAAATCCTAATGATGTTATACCTAGGATAATAAATTGGCTTGATTGGGATTGGGACGAGAAATATCTTTCACCCCATCAAAACAAAAGAAATGTATACACTGCAAGTAGCGCTCAAATAAGAAAGAAATTTTATTCTTCTTCCATAGGAATCTGGAAAGAATATAAAGAACTTTTGGAACCTGCCATTGAAATTATTAAAACAAATAAAATTCTTGGAGAAAGGGTTTTAAAATGAAGAGAATTTTTTGAGTAATAGCCGGCTCAAATTTTGTCTACTGGAAGTTGTAAATTCTAAGCAAATAGATTATTTTTAATATAACTTAAATTGTGTGAGGATTTTTATGAAGCTTTTTAAAAGCTTGTTAGTAGCACCAGCAACTATTGGACTACTAGCTCCATTCTCTGTTTTTGCTGGAGAGGCAAACTTAAATGAAATCTCAAAATACTCTGATCTAGAGAATATTGATCTCGCTAATGCTTTTGTAAATAATGAACCAAATTATAACTCTTTACTTGCT
>CACAXS010000055.1 GCA_902536545.1 uncultured Prochlorococcus sp.
AAGCAGTAGCAATCCTAATCTTCAAAACATCCCAGTTAGGACTGAATTTAGTAGGAGAATAAGAAAAGCATTCTTGCCTGAAAAAGATTGGAAACTTTTATCAGCTGATTATTCTCAGATCGAATTAAGAATTCTTGCTCACTTAGCGGATGAAGAAATACTCATTAATGCATTTCATAAAAATGATGATATTCATTCTTTAACTGCGAGACTAATTTTTGAGAAAGAAGAAATATCTTCTGATGAGAGGAGAGTTGGAAAAACAATAAATTTTGGAGTTATCTATGGTATGGGAATAAAAAAGTTTGCACGTTCAACAGGAGTAAGTACTCAAGAAGCAAAAGAATTTTTAATAAAATACAAAGAAAGATATTCAAAAATTTTCAAATTTCTTGAACTCCAAGAAAGGCTTGCCTTATCAAAAGGTTATGTAAAAACAATTTTTGGTCGAAAGAGAGAATTTAAGTTTGATAAAAATGGACTTGGAAGACTAATAGGGAAGGATCCTTATGAAATTGACTTGCAATCCGCAAGAAGAGCTGGCATGGAGGCACAGTCATTAAGAGCCGCAGCAAATGCACCTATACAAGGTTCAAGTGCAGACATTATTAAAATTGCAATGGTTCAACTAAATAAGAAATTCATAGAAATGGATGTTCCTGCAAAAATGCTTTTACAAGTACATGATGAATTATTGTTTGAAGTAGAATCAGATTCTTTGGAACTTACGACGAAATTAGTTAAGAAGACTATGGAAGATTGTGTAAAATTAAAAGTGCCTCTTTTAGTTGATATTGGAATTGGAGACAATTGGATGGAGACAAAATAAACCATATGAAATACTTAGTTTAAGATGATCAAACTTTTTAATACTTTAAGCAAAAGAGTTGAGGTTTTTAAGCCTATTGATGATGTAGTAAAAATTTATTGTTGTGGAGTGACTGTTTATGATTTATGTCATCTTGGTCATGCGAGAAGTTATATAGCTTGGGATGTATTAAGAAGATTTTTAATTTACAGTGATTTCAAAGTGAAGTATGTTCAAAATTTTACAGATATTGATGACAAGATCTTAAAAAGAGCGAAAGAAGAATGCAGTTCAATGAAGGAAGTATCTGAAAAGAATATTGTTGAATTTCATAAAGATATGGATTCTTTAGGGATAATGCGTCCTGATAGTATGCCAAGAGCAACAAATCATATATGCAATATCTGCTCGTTCATAACAATCCTTGAGGATAAAGGTTATGCATACTCCAAGGATGGGGATGTTTATTACTCTGTTTTGAAAAATAAAAGTTATGGAAAGCTAAGTAATCAAAATATACAAGAACAAAATATCAATCAGCAAGGAAGAATGAATAATGAGGAAAATAATAAAAAACTTAATCCTCAGGATTTTGCACTATGGAAAAAAACCAAAGATGATGAACCATATTTTGATTCGCCATGGGGTAGAGGTAGGCCAGGATGGCATATTGAATGTTCGGCAATGGTTAAAGATGAATTAGGAGATACTATTGATATCCATTTAGGAGGCTCTGATTTGATTTTTCCACATCATGAAAATGAAATCGCCCAATCAGAAGCAGCCAATGGCAAAAAACTTGCGAATTATTGGTTACACAATGGGATGGTCAATGTAAATGGACAGAAGATGAGTAAATCCCTAAAAAATTTTAAAACTATCAGAGAGCTGATAACTTCAGGTATAAGTCCAATGACTTTGCGATATTTTGTTATGACTGTGAATTATAGAAAACCTCTTGATTTTACTGAAGAAGCTTTAAGGAGTGCATCAGAAGCTTGGAAAAATATTAATATAGCCCTTTCTTTTATGGACCTTACAAAAGGTGCTTTTAGATCTATTGATCAAAATGAATCTATCGAAGGAGAATATAAAAGGAAAATAAGTTTTGAGTTATCTCAAAAAAAGCTTAAATTTTCTGACGCTCTGAGTAATGACCTTAATACAGCAGGTGCTATCGCAATTATTTATGATTTAGCAAAACCGTTAAAAAACTTTTTAAACCAATTTCAAAGAGTTGAAGGTTTTGAAATAGACCTAAATGAAAAATTTTTTCTACTTGAGAATTTTAAAACTCTTG
>CACAXS010000056.1 GCA_902536545.1 uncultured Prochlorococcus sp.
AACTTTAATCAGAGGGTTAGGAATTGAGGATGAAATCTTATTAAAAGAATTACTAAAAAAAATTAAAGTTTTTTGTGGTACCGGAGGAACATTAATTGATAGTAATATCCAATTACAGGGTGATATGGTATCGAAATCAATTGAGTTTCTTCGTAAAGAGGGATTTCATAATTTATGAAGCAAGGGTTAGGATAGGTTTTTAATTTTGATAGTCCAAACAATGAAAGAACAAGATCAAAAAAAGTCAACCAATATAAAGTGGCACAATTTAACTATTGATAGAGATAAGTTAGAGAAAATGAGAGGTCATAAAGGTATGGTTATATGGTTTACAGGTTTATCCGGCTCTGGTAAAAGTACTTTAGCCAACGCTTTAAATGAAGTTTTACACTTAGATGGTTTTTCGACTTACGTGTTGGATGGAGATAATATTAGACACGGTTTATGTAAAGATCTTGGGTTTTCGGATGAAGATAGAGAAGAAAATATTAGAAGAATTGGAGAAGTTGCGAATTTATTTATGAATGCTGGGATAATAACTATTACAGCATTCGTTTCACCATTTATTAGCGATAGAGATAAAGTGAGAAAAATTATTGGATCTAAAGATTTTATTGAAGTTTATTGTGCTGCAGATATCACAGTTTGCGAAAATAGGGATACTAAAGGTCTTTATAAGAAAGCTCGTTTGGGTGAAATTAAGGAATTTACAGGGATTTCTAGTCCATATGAAGCGCCCCATAATCCAGATATAATTGTTGATACAGGTTCGTTAGATTTAAATGATTCCGTTGAAAAAGTTATTAACTACCTTAAAAAAGGAAGTTTTCTTAACAAGGCCTAATAGAAAAATATTAGTTCATTTATTTTCAAGATAATTGTCAGGTCCAATAGTTGATAACTTACTATTTTTAGTTCTTACCTGTGTATGTAGATTTTCTCTGAATTCTTTTAAATTTTTCTTTATGGATTCATCAAATAAACTGATCATCTCTATTGCCAATAATCCAGCATTCTGAGCTCCATTAATTGCAACTGTTGCAACTGGAATCCCAGCGGGCATTTGAACGATTGATAAAAGAGAGTCAATCCCCTTAAGTGTCTTACTCTCTACTGGTACTCCAATTACAGGAATGCAAGTTATGGATGCCAGCATTCCTGGAAGATGAGCAGCACCACCAGCACCTGCAATTATTACTTTTATGTTTTCTGATTCTGCATTTTTTGCATATTCGATCATTTCAATAGGTGTTCGATGGGCAGAAAGTATACTAACTTCAGTTTTTATTCCAAATTCTCTTAAAATATTAATGGCTGGTTTTAATGTTTTTAGATCTGAATCACTACCCATTACGACAGCAATTTTATAAATATCTTTAGAATTCAATTCTGACAAAATAACAAATCAATTCTTTCCTATAATGGCGTGCAATTAATATGGCGCCAGTTAGTTAATATAAAAAGAATAAATTTTCATAGAATATTATGCCGTCAAATAAGATTATCGAAAAAAGTGAAGTAAGGGAGTATTTTAATGGTACTGGCTTTGAAAGATGGAATAAAATTTATAGCAAATCTGATGAAATTAATACAGTTCAGAAAAATATTAGGAAAGGACATCAAAAAACTGTAGATGATGTAGTCTCATACGTCAAAAATTATCCCGAACTAACAAAAAAAAGTTATTGTGATGCAGGATGTGGTGTAGGAAGTCTTTCCATACCTTTATTAAGACTTGGTATAAAAGAACTACAGGTGAGCGATATATCTTCTGAAATGATTAAAGAAACAAAGAAACGCATTAATGAATTAGGTTTGAATCAAGGTAAAGTTAATTATAAAATCAGTGATCTGGAAAAATTAAAAGGAGTATTTGATGTTGTAGTTTGTTTGGATGTATTTATTCATTATCCCCAACCGGTTGCAGAAGAAATGGTTCAACATCTATGCGATTTAAGCAAAGAAAAACTAATCGTTAGCTTTGCTCCTTATACTCCAGTTCTTGCTGTTCTGAAAAATATTGGGAAATTATTTCCTGGTCCAAGTA
>CACAXS010000057.1 GCA_902536545.1 uncultured Prochlorococcus sp.
TATTGAGTCAGCTCCATTTTTTAAAGCCCAAGAAATTGTGGTTGTAGCTCTTAAAACATCAATGACTACCGCAATGTCAGGACTTGTTTCAGGAACATCCTTTGCAACGTGATAATAAGTAAGGTTAATAATCAAGCCCTTTTCTAATTTTTATTATAGAAAACAGTTACTTAATTTGATTATTTTTTTTTAAAAAACGAACTTATTGATAATATATAACTAATTTGTTTTTACAGAAAACTTATCAAGTATTTAATTTGAAAATGAATAATATCCGCACAATAAAAGGTGGAGTTAATTTAAAAGGAAATGTAAAAGTACCTGGAGATAAATCTATTTCTCATAGAGCTCTAATAATAGGAAGTATTGCTAAAGGTGAGACGACTATTGAGGGGTTTTTACATTCTGAAGATCCACTTTCAACTGCTGATTGTCTTAGAAAATTAGGAGTAAAAATACCAGAAATAAAAAAAAACGAGCCTTTTACGATTTCAGGATTGGGTCTTGATGGATTAAAAGAGCCCAAAGAGATTCTAAATTGTGGGAATTCGGGAACCACCATGAGATTATTAATGGGGTTACTTGCTGGTCAAGAAGGCAAGAATTTTATCTTAACGGGTGATATTTCTCTAAATGAAAGGCCAATGAGGAGAGTGGGCAAACCATTATCGTTGATGGGTGGCAAAATTTTTGGTAGAGAAAAAGGAAACAAAGCTCCAATCTCAATTGATGGGAATAAACTAAAAGGATGTGTTATTGGAACCCCCGTAGCAAGCGCTCAAGTAAAATCGGCAATCTTATTAGCAGGCCTCAAAGCTTCTGGAACCACTTCTGTTATTGAACCAGCATCTTCAAGAGATCATACTGAAAGAATGTTAAAAGCATTTGGAGCAGACATCAGTATCAGAGGAGAATTAGGAAGAAATGTAGTTATCAAGTCAGGGGGGAACTTAATTGGCCAGAGAATATTGATTCCTGGGGACATAAGTTCTGCTTCTTTTTGGATGATTGCAGCATCAATTATTCCAAATTCAGAGGTTTTAATTCAGAATGTTGGATTAAATCCCACTAGAACAGGGATCATAAATGTAATGGATTCAATGGGGTGCAATTATGAGATTTTAGATAAATCGACTATTGCAGGTGAACCTATTGGATCTATTAAAGTAAAGACTTCAAATAATTTAAGATCATTCACTATTGAAGGAGATATTCTCCCAAAACTTATAGATGAAATTCCTATCCTTACTGTGGCTGCCTGTTTTTGTAATGGAGTTTCTGAAATTAAAGATGCACAAGAATTAAGAGTTAAGGAGACAGATCGATTAAAAGTCATGGCAAGACAGTTACAAAAATTCGGTGCTGAAATAACAGAAAAAGAGGATGGGTTAATTATTAATGGGCAATCAAAATTTCATTCTGCGGAGGTAGACAGTGAGACAGATCATCGAGTAGCGATGAGTCTTGCTATTGCTTCACTTCTTGCCAAAGGGACCTCAAAAATCATGAGGGCAGATGCAGCTAGCATCTCTTATCCCACTTTTTGGGAAGAGCTGGCCAAACTAACTAATTAACTAAATTAAAAAGTTTTTGTCTGAATTAATAGAAGTTTTAACTAAAGATGGTAGTTACTCCTTAAGAAGTTCGTTTTTTCAAGAGAACTTCCATAGTTTATTGGGCGCATTGGAGGAAACAAAGTTAAAGTTTACAGCTACTTCTAATTTGCAAAGATTTAAGGGTAAATCTCTAAATGTTTTGGATATATGTTTTGGTTTAGGATACAATTCCGCTTCTTTATTAGATGAATTAATTAAACAGAAATCGTATTTAAATTTATATGCGTTGGAGATCGATAAAAAGCCTCTTGAATATTCGCTTAGAAATGAATCTTTCCTTAAATTATGGGTGCCAAAAGTCAGAACAATATTTGAATCACTATATCGTAAAGATTACTTTGAGGATCAATTTTTTAAATGCAGTGTTTTGTGGGGTGATGCTAGAGAAAAAATCAAAATTATTCCCTCATCTGTTAAATT
>CACAXS010000058.1 GCA_902536545.1 uncultured Prochlorococcus sp.
TTTGCTTAATTCTGCGTGATTTGTCCGGACAATTTAAGCAACATTTGACCACTATTTGACCACATTTCGAGTGGTCTTATTTTGCAATAAAAAAGCGAGTCTGGGTAACTCGCTAGTTTTTAAACCAGTCGGTTTTTTGTAATTCTTCTCCAAGTATCTTAAAAATTTCTGGATCCGATTCTGATTCATTTCCTATAATCTCACTCCAATAATAAATTTTTTTATCAAGATCATACGTGCGTTTTTTACATGTTCCATTATGTACTAATCCAGTTCGCGATTCTGGTGAATTACTTAATACAGCTTTGGCAATTTTCTCGTCATAAAAATCACTGCCAGGTTTAAATTTTAAATTTTTTACTGTTCTTTTAAATTCTCCTCCTGAATCATCAAAATCGCCAATCTCATAAATTATTTCAAAGGGATTGTTTTCATATTCATAAGTTCTTGAATAGAAAAATCTATAATCATCATTCGTATAACTTTTAAATTTATATTTATTGTTATTTTCATCTAGGATATATATATAACCCTTCATTTCTTTACCATCTTCATCAAGTCTATCAGTTGAAGTAAATGCAATGATATTAAATTGTTCATATTCTTTTAATTTTCTACTTTTGCCCCAGACAACTTCGTCGATTGTGCAAAGATAATTAGCATTGACATGAGTAGGTAATGCAAGAGCAGCTAATAAGGGTATTAAAAATCTTTTCACATTAAAAGTAGCTAATTGCCCTTTATTTTAGATCGACTGTCAATAAATTTGACCACTATTTGACCACATTTCGAGTGGTCATATTTTTGCAATAAAAAAGCGAGTCTGGGTAACTCGCTAGTATGACTTGTTTTGAAATGGTCGGGGCGACAGGATTCGAACCTGCGACCTACCTAGTGCTCCCAAAGCACCCGCCCTCCAATTTGAGACAGTAACCAAAATAAACAAGTCAGGCTATCGCAAGTTAATTGCAATATCAGAGGAGTTTTGAGACTCAAAAATAGGTTAAAGGTATACAAAAATAGCCTTAGATATACAATTCCTCGCCCGTTCCTCGCCCGCCTCCGACCTAGTGCTTTTATTTAAAAGTAAAATATTATTGATTGACAGTCCATGTAAGATTGAAGGGATAAAACCCTCTTTTTTTATGCGTAAATCATTTGTAACTTTATTAGCTGCATTTACTTTACCCACTGCTGTTAATGCCTCTGTTCCTTATGTTTATTTAAATGCTGGAACCATGGGGGAAAATGAAAGTGTGAATGAATGCGTAGAAATAGCAACGAGAGAAATGAAAATAGCAGGTTTTACAAAAATTATAGATTCTTATATTGGCGAAAATAATAAAAAAGAGGCTACTATTATTGCCGATCATTCATCGAGACCAGCCACAATAACTTATAGATGTGCTGAAGATATGAAGGTATGGGCGTTCGGAATTTCAGCAATAGATAATGATGATGCTTACAATAGTTATAAAGATATGAGTAATGCCTTTGGTAAATAAACGCTTACTATTCCAGTGAGAAGCTGCATTGGATAGGTTAGAGTGGGTTAATACTGTAGATATTTATGCTGAATCTGAAAATTAAATAAATACTATATTTAGAGTTAATTTTAAAGTGGTTATTGATAGCAAACTACTTAGCTTGTTATTTAGTATCGGAACTATTATTTGTGTTGTTTTAATTTAGTGGCTCAAGGGTATTGGTTAATTAATTCGAATAGATCAGAAGTAAGGAGGTTTATAAAAAATACAAATAATATGGATAGGTTTTTTGAGTATATGTTTGTTGATACTGGAAAAATAGTTGGTGTATTAGGAAAAGAACCACCAGTAATGCAAAAGAGGGAAGAATTGAAGATTGAAAAGGCTAGAGAAGAATGGAAAAAGTTAACTAGTCAGGGTTGGCGAGTAACAGCAGAAGTATGGCTATAACGGGCGACACACCCTCCAAAGTTATCCAAAGATATACAAATCCTCGCCCATTCCTCGCCCGCAGGAATT